>NZ_JBSRZI010000004.1:0-330653 GCF_054057495.1 Mucilaginibacter sp. UYNi724
ACAACAAAAAAGCTCAAACATCTTTGGTGAATGTTTGAGCTTTTTTATCAATGTTTGTGTAATCAAAAACAGTCAACCTATTTCAGGACTACTCAAATACCTAATGCAACTCTTCTATTTCAAACTCCTTGTTCAATCATAAAAAAGGGTTCCTGCTCCTTGTTGCAAAAGTGTTGGTGTAGCTGATGAATGTTTGATAAACATAAAATCAACCTATGAAAACATCAAAAATTATATTAGCAGTATTGGCTATTGTGGTCTTCATAATCTCCTTTACATCCTGCAAAAAAGATAATGTAACGCCTGGGACAATGAAAGCTTGTTAATTGGATTTCGGAATATGACTAAGGTGGGGCTGAATTACAACAACGATGGGCAGGTACAAGAAGCTGAGGTATTCCCTGTTCCAAGCAACAAGGGCGCTTTTTTCAATTTTTAAAAGATGGAACCGGAAACTATAATGACAGCAAATAACGGTGAATCAGCATTGCTACACATTAAAAAGTTTACCACAGTTGATCTTTCTTTTGAAGTAATACAAAAATAATAAAGGCCCTGCACTTTAGTAGACTCTTCAGGCTCAAACAGCCGCTGATTATTATGTCGGTTACTTATCAACAAGCATAAATTAAAAAGGACTTAACCGGGCTTTTACTAGTCAGAGCCGTTTAAGTCCTTTTCAACAATGGCGCGTCCCGATAAAAATGCAATAAATAAAAAAGCCACAAGTAACAATATATTACCTGTTATGTAACCGAAGCCATAGTTTGTTATTCTTTTAAAAGTGCTTTCGATATCAAGCCCCAAAACATTGATAACAATACTAATTATAAAGATAATGCTTAAGATAAAAACGAAATATCGCATAAAAATGAAGGCAGTACCTTAGCCCTGCCATTAAAATTACTTTGTTACAGTTGTTGTAGTTGGTGAATAAAGACCAAACGTGATGGCGTTTAATAGTCCATTTACAAAACTGTGCTGAATGGTAACCGTGTAGTCTTGTGCTCCGCCTGCCAAAGTATTCGGATCAGACACACCAACTGGCGCTAAGCCAAACAAGACGTAATGATTCCATTTGGAAACCTTAACATTTGATTGAGCACCTTTTCCTACTTTAAAAGTGTTAACATAGCACGATGAGAAACTCAAGCAAATAAAAGCAAGGAATAAGATAGTTTTGGAAAAATGTTTCATGTAATGAGGTTTTAAATTAGAATGTGAAGATAGTAAAATCCATCAAACCTTCAGATTATTATAAAGAAATTAGGAAGGCCCAGGACCGTAACTGATATAAAGGTATTTACAATTAAAGTTAAACCCATTATGTTACCGGATTAGCAATTCAGGATTTTAGCTACTTTTATAGAAGAATAAAAGTGACTTTAAACAAAATATTAGTAGTTACAACTATCAATCGTATATTTGCAGCCCGTCAAAACATCAGTATTGACTTGGTAGCTCAGCTGGTAGAGCAACTGACTCTTAATCAGTGGGTCGAGGGTTCGAACCCCTCCCAGGTCACCTTTGACCGCAAATCAGTTTTAACGACTGTTTTGCGGTCTTTTTTTGTTCAAAAATAACCTTTATGCTATCAAAAACGCAGATTGCTTCATATATCAAGAGCGTTCGATATTGCTCTCCGCAAAAGTTGTTTTTTGGGGTAACATCGAAGCCCGTCATTATGCAACTGCTTTGGAAGCGATTACAGTTAAGCCCATTGCCGAAGTCTTAAGGAAAAAACTTGGTGTCCCTGTTAGCTAAGTGAACTTAATGACGGTTACATACCAAGTTTTTCGCGGTGTAAGCCATTTAACATTACTTATAGTACAGATTTGATATTTATATATTTTAATCGGAATACAGCTCATGTATAATAACTTTTTTTTTAAGATGTTTATACCCTATTGAATCATATATAAATATAATAGCTTTGAGAATCACTTTGCTAAAGTGTACCAATAACCATAATTAAAAAACTATCTATCAGCTCATGGAATCAAACAATACCGCAAAAGGTTTAAAAGCAGAAGTCCTGACAGCCTTAAGTAAATCTGAAAATTATTTAGTTAATTTAGGTGTTTTCGATACAAACCCAAACATTATCAATAGAGAAGGGCAGGTAACTTACCTGAATTTAACCACTAACCCACTGCCGCCAAATTTGGTAGAAACTCAGCGTAAGGTAAATGTATTACTTGAAGGTTTGGTTGGAGTTGTTGTGGCGGCCGTTATTAAAGTAGCCGGTAACGATGAAGAAAAGGCGGTAGATGCCGCTACATGGAATTACGTAATGGAACGGGTAATTCCATCCTTTTTCAACTTTTATAATAACTCTAAGGAATATTACGACAAAGATGTTATCGGTAGAGAGGTGGCATCAAACTTTATTAATTTTATAACCAGTAACGTGGTTGCGAGCGGCCCTGAATTGTCAGGTTTCGAACGTTTTCTTAGATCCCAGGGAGAATCGATCAAAATACAGGCTGGTAAGGATGGACCGGGTTATAAATACGCCGTGGTATCAATTGTACATGAAATAATTGAAAAGGGTCAGGACTTTGTTTATACACCTAAGATTAGACTATACTTCACTTCCTTTACGAGGGATAATTATAAAATCTGTTCTTCCTGCCAGTCTTTTGACCGTGTCATAATGAAGTTTGAGATGAATGCGATCACTGCTGAGTTTAAGATCAATGACTGGATAAACGACAAAGAATTTCGCAGTACTATGGAAAACTTTGTTAATAAATATACCAAAGCGGATATCAGTGAATCAGAAAACTATTTTAATGGCGTATTTACCTCACAACTTTAATTTAATGCTTAGAAGTGCTTTTTAATTCTTCTTTATTCAGTTTAGGATTTATAACAAGACACTATAACCATCGGGATTTACAAGCTGGCTTACACGTCGCAACACAGCTTAAAATACCCAATCGGTTTATGTAGTGTAAGGTTATAATTTTACTGAGATTGATGCTATTTTTTTCAAATCTTCTATAAAAGAGTTTGAAAACTGCGGTCGGTAGGTCACCAACTAATTACAAAACGGCCTTTAAGATGTTTAAAGGCCGTTTTTGTTTCACAAAAGTATTTTTATAAAACAATGAGGTAATATCTAATATGATGCTTCAAACATGTGCAAAATCATATCGGTTACTTGTTGTTATGTTTTATCAAAGTGAAAAATTCTTTTGAAATACAAAAACGTACCTTTTGATAAAACACATCCAACCTTTAAGGAGGAATTTCTGGAGGATTTTGACGAATTAAAAAAAGCTGATATAAAAAACCCGGATATCGATAAGATCATCCAGTTTTTGAATGGTAAAGCAACAAACTAATTCAGGCTGCAATTTATAGACGTTTTTACCTTAAAAGCTAATGTAAGCCAATATTTACCCCCACAGGTAGGTAAAACCAGGTGTTTCACCGTTAAGGTAATTAAATGTTATTCGCTTACCTTCCATTTCCCCCATACTGGTAATCATTTTTGGGTTGGTAAGGCTGCACTGGTAATCGGTTAATACTTCACCGCCATAGGTTTCAATGCGGGTATGCAAAAAAATCGATTTGAAACTATCTACCTCGTCCGGAATACTAAAGGTGACCGGTTTTGGCGTTGCGTAATGCGCTTTGCTTATTGTGTACACTTCACCAAGCGCCATACGGCGCGGTGAAATTTTCGTTGTTTTACTTCTTTGTTCTTCGTTCATGTCCAACAAATTTGCGCTCACGGTAATTTTAGCAGGTACAAACAGTGCCTTGGGTAATAATTGAGGTATAAGGTTTTGCATAACCGCTACCTGTGGCTCTTTCATTAGCGCATTTAGCATAGTTTCTGATACAGCCAGGTGAACTGTTGTGCCATCAGGTATATTATAAGTTGTGGCATCGGCACACACATATTCTTTTACATATTCACTTAAATTTAGCCCATCATACATCCTGTTTACCGCATTTAGCGATGCCCCGTTAATGTCAAGAAAAGTAAAGGCTATTTCGGTATGATTGAACAATGCGACCAATGGCGTAAGCAGTGTTGCATAAGGGCCGCAGCCCGCATATAAAATATGAATGGTTTCTGAAGGAAAATCGGCCTTTATCTTACAAACCGCCTTGTATATTCCCCTAATAAAAACTGCCGTTCGCTGAAACTCAAGCAGGCAATGGGCAGCCTTAATAGTAGATACTGCTTTACCGGATGGCAGCATAATATCATCGTCTGTAATATCCCCGGCAGCAACTCCTGATTGTTCGGCATACACCGTGTGTAACTCGTGAATTACTTTATAAATGCCGCCTAAATTATCCGGCTCATCTATGATCGTCCGGGTAGCTCTTTCGAGCAGGCCAATAAAATTAGTACTTACTTCTGTATCCATCGTTTAATTTATTAGCTAAAACGCTGATGGTAAATATAACATTGATAGCTAACATATTCATTTGTAATACAGAAACATAAAAGCCACTAAATGGAAGTTCCGCGGCATTTGAATTGTACGCTTTTGGCGCCGCCTCTCGATCTCATTTTTTAAAATACCGGGGGTTCAGATCCATCGACTACATTACTTAATTTCACACCAATTAATATTAATATAAACCTTATATCTTATGTACACAAGCTATTATTACAGAAAACACATTAACTATTAAAACATAAAATTTACAAAAAAGGAAACAAAACTCAAGGTATTGGCGTTTTGACATTGATGATTACGAATACCCAGCCCACCAGGATCTATGTTATTGATGATGAACCCCTGGACAATATGATAATTAAAATGTTGATTAAAAGAGTAGATGGAGAGATTAATGTTGATACAATTAATAACGGAGCCGGAGCAATTGAAAAACTAATTAAGGTAGCCGACACTAATGTTAATGAGTTACCCGACTATATCTTTTTAGACTTAAATATGCCTGAAATGAATGGGTGGGAGTTTTTAAGAGAATATGAGCGTTTAAAATTATTAAAGAAGATTCAAATTTACATTCTTTCCTCTTCTATATACAGAGAGGATATGGACAAATCTAAGTGTGAACCCTTAGTTGAAGATTTTATAAATAAACCACTCAACTTAGAACATCTCAGGAACATTTTAAAAGCTGCTTAGAGCCAACTCGCTGACTGATCATATCCGGATACACACTATGAAAAAAAAAATACTTATAATAGAGGATGACAATGACATACTTGAAATCACTACAACGGTATTAAATATCGCCAACTTTGAGGTGAGCGGTTCTAACGGAACCGATGACATAATAGCGTTAGTAAAAACTCATCAACCAGACTTGGTTTTAACCGACTACATGCTGCCGGGTTTAACAGGCGGGCAAATATGTAAAATAATAAAAAACCATAAAGACACCGCCGGCATACCGGTAATATTGATGTCGGCTTACCAAAAGCAGGCTATTGCAGTTGGTAATTTCGACTATGATGCCTACATAAAAAAGCCTTTCAATATTGATTATTTAGTGAGCGTTATTAACAAATTCATAGCAAAGTAAGGTGCTATGACACCCATTTTATAGGTATAAAAGCAAGAAGCCCCGTATCTTTCGATGTGGGGCTTCTTGTTTTGGAGTTTAAGGTTACTGAAACAACTCCGGGTAAAGTTTACCATCGGTTGCTGGCAGGGTTACGCCTGTTAGTTTACCTATAAATGGTGCAATATCCACCATGTTCATTACCGGGATAACGGTTCCTTTTTTAAGGCCGGGGCCAAATGCCACAAAGCCCGTTTGGATCTGTTTATGGTCCGGGTAAAAGCCGTGGGTGCCTTTCACCTTGTTAAACTTTTGTGTAAGGGTTTCGGTACCGTTACCTATAGTGGTGCCATTTAAACCGCTAATTGCAAGCTGCACATTAGGGTCGGCACCAACTTTATCAAGGCCTGCCTTGTTTATTACCTGATAGTATTGTTTAACAGAATCTGGTTGTTGCGCCATAAGGGCGGTCACTTTGTTTAAGGTAGCCTTATCATTTTTATCTTTTAATTGCAAAAATGACGAACCACCCGATGAGTGGAACTGCGCTTTCCAATTACCCGTTTTAACATTGGTAATTAAACCCGCTTGTTTCAACAAAACATTAGGGTTAAAGCTACGGTAGATATTCTCGAAACCATGGTCGCCCAGTACAATAATCAATGTACTATCGGCAATTTTAGCCCGATTTACGGCTTCAACCAATGTTTTAATGGCCCTATCCGCCCCTGCTACAGAAGCTTTCACCATATAGTGATCGCGTCCGTTTTCGTGTTCATAATGGTCAGTACAGGCTAAGTGCAAATCGGTGAAATTTGGCTTGTACTTTTTAATGATGTAACCGGTAATACGGGCAACGTTCTCATCTTGTATCAGTTCATCGTTGTACGCGTTAAGGTCGCTTGCTTCCAACAAACCGGTTGCATTATCCTGCACCTCTTTCCATAAAGTTGCAGGTTGGGTTGCAGCAGCCGTATATTCCCTTGCATCGCTCATGTTTTTATAGTTCCAATACTAGGGGATCCTGTAATCTATAGGCGCGTTTACGGTAACCGGCCAACGAACGCATGCCGTTGTTTTACCTGCTTTGTGCATGGCATCCCAAAGGGTTGGCGATTTTATCAAACTATAATCCCAATACCATTTGCCTGTTGCACCTTCGGCCTCGAACGGTGTGTTGTAATAGATACCGTGCTTTGCAGGGGTTACTCCGGTTATCATAGTAGTATGATCCGGGTACGTTACCGACGGGAATACAGGGTTTAACCCCTGTGCTGCAACGCCGTTTTTCATTAACTCCCTTACCGTAGGCATAGCATATTTAACGCTATCCAGGTAAAACTCGGGCCTGAAGCCATCTATCGTTACCAGTATCACATATTTTGCCTGTGGGGCTTGTGCTATTGCACTTTGTTTTAAGCCTAATAACGCGACAAGTACTATAAGGGCACCGTATATATTTCTTTTCATAATGTTGTAATTAAAAGCCGTAACGCAAACCTAACTGGAACTGGTAAGGGTTACCACTTAAGTTTGATACACCTGCGTTGGTATTAACCGAGTACACATACTGTTGCTTGGTGGCATCAAAGCTTTTAATGTTGTAAATTGATGTTGCACCAAGGTTGTGGTTTACACCCCAGTTTTTGTTAAGCAAATTGCTTACGTTAAACAGATCGACCGATACCTCGATAAATTGCTTTTTAGCGATGGCTATTTTTTTGATCAACCTCAAATCAACTACACCATAAAAGGGTTGACACCACCGTTGCGCTCGGCAACTTTACCAAAGCTGTTACGGATGTATTCTTTCATCCCTCTTTCAACCTTAGGGTTGTTCAATACCGCGTTGATACCATCTTTAAGGTATTGTGGGGTAGCAGCAGCGTTAGGGTCGTATACGTAGGCAAGATCGTTACTTGCAACAAAATCCCCGTTTACGTTTCCGTTAACAAATAACGAGTAACGGGTACCGCTTAAGCCCGAGAACCTAACACCCGCGCTAAAACCGTAGAACGTTGGCGAGCTACCGTAAGCTACAATTTTGCTCCTGAACTGGTTATCAGAATAGTTCATTCCACCCAGGTTGCGTGGATCATCTTTTACGTATTGTACCAGCGTAGCGGTGTTTGCTACGTTACCGTTGTATGATGTATTGTCTTTAGTTTGGTTCCAGGTGTACGATACCGAAATTTCGCCTTGTTTGTAGTACTTATAATCGGCATCAAAAACAAATGCCATTTGGTTTACTTTACCAACGCTTTGCAATTCTAACACACGGCCAACTTCAGTAGTTTTTCTGCCTTGTGTCCAGTCAACCGTACCATTATCTGCCTTAATAGAACTTGCGGGAACATATACTCCTCTGTTATCTTCGGCTGCAAGGCGGAAGAATGGCTGATCTACCATGTTTTTATCAAGGTAAGTGTAGTTGTTGCGGCCCAGGCTTAAATATCCGCTTGCGGTAACCCTAAAGTTTTGCGCGAAGAAGTGTGAGTAAGATATGTTTGCCTTGAAGACAACCGGTACTTTAGCATCTTTACCATTCATGTTAATGGTTGCCAGTTTTGCTATAGCGGGGTTGTTAAGCAAATCTAAACCCGGTGCAGTTGAAGGGTCGGCCCGGTAACCGGGGAAGTTTGGCTTAGGTATCAAGGCTGCATTTGTAATATCAACACCTATAATGTGCGACCCATCAAACAACATGTTGTTGATCATAGAGTACGGGTTTAGTGCCGAACCTAAGATACCACCTCCCAAACGGATGATGTCTTTTCCATTTTGGCCTACATCCCATGTTGCCTGTACCCTTGGCTGCACCTGGAAGGTTGCCAGTTTGTTAGAGGTATTTAAACCAAGCGTATTATAAACCGTTTCGTTAAAGTTTGCCTGGTCAAGGTAAGTAGTGTAATCGGCACGGATACCTGCTGTTAAATCAAACCCGGGGAATAAGGTTGTTTGTACCTGCGCATATAAGTTTGGCGCAAGTATGTTAAATTTTATATTCCTGTCGGTAGATGTATAGATATCCCTCGCATAACGATATGGGGTTAAATTGTCAAAATTGGTTAAACCACCGCTAAAGTAATAACGGCCGTTTATTTCGCTACCGTAAATTGAGTTTTGGTTGGTGAACGTTAAGCCGCCGCCAAAGGTAAAGTTGTATTTCCCTTTTGTCCAGTAAACGTTATCGGTTAATTGGGCAACGTTGTTATTAAAATAATCGCCGCCGTAACGCTGGCCGCCTAATTGTATGGCGGTAGAATAGGTAGAACCATCAGCTGCTACCGAAGGAATGTTTTGAATAATAGCACGTGGGATGTTATCCTCTGGTAACTGGCTGTTTGCAAACAGCTTATTATATTCCCAGTAATGTTGAACTTTTAACTCGTTAGTTAAATTGGGACTCAGGATACTACGTAACGATGCCATTACGCTATTGTTCATGCTTTTACGGGTACTGTAAACCTCGTAAATATTGATAGCGGTGTTATCCCCGTCTGATTGATTGTCCAGATCGTAAATAAAGTTATTACGGATGGTGAACAGGTTCTTAGGGTTTATCTGCCAGTCTATACGGATAAAGCCGGCGTGTGTATTCTTAAATTTATCAAACTGGCCAAACTGTGGCGAGTTTGCCACACCATATTTATTCCTGGCGATGGTTAAAAAATTATCTAATGTATTTTGAGTTACGTTAAAACGCTTCTCGTCATCTGCCGATTGGATGTTGGCGATGTATAACGGCCTTGAATCGGCTTGGTGATCCCAGGCGATAAAAAACTGCGCTTTATCTTTAACAATAGGGCCGCCTAACGAGAAACCGTACTGATAGGTAGAAAAGGCCTGGTTACGTTTCAAACCATTTAGGCCGTACGGGCTGGAAAGCCAGTTGGCACGCGCGTATGTAAAGGCACTACCTGAAAGTACGTTTGTACCCGATTTGGTTACCGTACTGATTGTACCACCACCTGCATTACCATAGGTAACATCGTACTGGTTGGTAACCACTTGGAACTCCCTTACCGCTTCTAACGAGATAGAATAAGCACCCGTTGGCTGGCCGCCGGATATGGTGCCCCTTGCCGCCATACCATCAATGGTATAGTTGGTTGCTGATGCTAACTGGCCGCTTAAACTGCTGCCCGCGCTAAGTGGCGAAAGATCTGCCAGCGACGTAAAGTTACGTCCGTTTACCGGTAACTTTGCAATATCTTTAGCGGTAACCGCTGTTGCAGAGCCAATGTTCTCGATTTTGTTACGGGTTGATGGCGCTTTGATCTCAACCGCGTTAAGTTCCTGCACTTTTTGTTCCATCACAAACGAAACCTGCAAAAGGTCGCCCTAGTTTAGGGAATACCCCGTTTGCTTTTGAGTAGCAAGGCCCATTGCCTCGACTGTAATACTGTAAGGCGAACCTAATGGCAGCTCTTTCAGTAAAAATGTACCTTTTGAGTTAGATGATGCTTTTATAGTAAAGCCGGTAGATTCGTTTTTTACAGTAATAGTCGCGTTTGGCAGCAATGCTCCGCTTACGTCTGCAACTTTACCGGATATGCCGGCTAAGTTAGTTTGCGCCATACCTGCTGTTACAAACAGCAAACTGAACAGACATACGAGCCATAATTTTTTGAGGAATTGTTTTTTCATGCTTAATAGTTTGTGAGTTTTAATTAAGCGCAAAAGTGTATGAGTGACATTAACGGCGGGTTTGCTGCATGTTAACCTTACATGGTGATCAGTTTAATAAAAGATTAAGGCCTTAACAAGCGTCCTGAACATTGATAACAAAACCTTTTTATTGCTGCAATAAATTATTGAAAGTTTAGTTTAAGCACCTACAAACCTTAAACATGAAAAAAGCAATTTTATTAGTATCTCTTATGGCAGCAACTTACACGCTGTCGGCACAATCAGTTAAATTTGGAATTAGGGGCGGTTTAAATTTAGCCACAGTAGACAGGGGCTCCATTCCCGAAGGAAATGAAACCAACAATTTGGCGGCATTTAACGGCGGGCTATTTGCAAACATAGGGCTCGGCAACTGGGCTGTGGAACCAGGTCTATTCTACTCGTTGAAAGGTTTTAAAGCTAATTATGAAACGACAAGAAACATTAACGGCGGCTCTACTGAAAACGTTTCTTTTGGTGGGACTATCAAATACAATTATTTAGAATTGCCTGTTAATATACTGTATAATGTAAAACTTGCCCCCGGTAAGGTTTTTTTCGGCGGCGGGCCATACGCGGGTTATCTTATGTCGGCAAATGCTAAAAGCACATCTACCGTTGGGGGTGTAAAACAGCCGGATCAAACCTTTAATTATACCATAGGCAACAATGTTGATGATCTTAAACGGATGGATTATGGAGTTAACATATTGGCAGGTTTTGCCTTTAACAACGGCTTTCAGCTAAGTGCCGGATACGGATATGGATTGACCAATATCGCACCCGGACAAAACGATAATAAAATCAAGAACCGTGTTTTTAATGTATCTGTAGGATATTCACTTTAACCGAACCCAAGATCAAAACAAAAGCCTTTCAGTAGTATGCTGAAAGGCTTTTTTATCGTAGTCGATTTACTTTACAACAACAAACCCTTTAGATCTGCAGGTGAATAGTTGATAGACTTCAGCGTTTTATTATCCGCCGTGCGGAACACTAAAAATTTCGATTCCTCTTCTTTGTAATGCGCTTTGCTGCCATCCTTTTTCAGGTAGTGCGCAATGGTTTGGTTTGCTTCTTCTATGGTGTTACAGGCTTTGCTCATATTAGAGCGGTGCACCTCGTCGAAAAGGGCCTTAAATTTATCGCCAAGGCCAAACTCTAAAATGGCGCCTGCCAGTACGTATTGTATATCGCAAAGGGCATCGGCAATTTCAACCAGGTTATTATCGGCAATGGCTTCCTGCAACTCTTTCACCTCTTCGGCCAAAAGGGCAACGCGCAGGTCGCAACGGGCTTGTGAGGGTATGGTTGGCTCATCAAGCACCGGGTGTTTAAACGTTTTATGAAATTCTGCAACCTGGTTTAACGGAGATGCTTCCTGCATGGTATTGTAGCTTTATGAGTTATAATAATGGAGCCAAAGCTACTAAATTTTGGTGCTTTTTATAAGGGAATTGTTAACCCAGCCAATGGCCACACTACCATTTTTAAAAACTGCGCGTGGAACAGCAATGGCATAGGCACCACAAGCCAAAAGAAAACCCAAATGCGGGCGATCACCTTATTTTGGAGGAGCGTTATTTTCTTGAGCGTGAAGAATTTTTCGACCAATACCAATAAACCTTGTAACACAAAGTAAAGCGTGGGCAAACCGTACCCGCTATTGACAGGAACGCTCAAAGCCAATTCATGCAGCAAACCGGAAAAAATAAAGGCGATCATTGACGCTACCGCACCCCCTACTTTGCTTTTCATCGGGCGAAAGATGGTAATCGAGGTCATCTCGCTAAAAGCGATGTTCCAGCGTTTACTCCACAGTTCGGTTAGGATAAGGGCCTTTGCGGGCTGCCTGAAAAGGTAATAGGTATTTACGCCAGAGAAGCGCCACATACCCGCGCTGATACCCAATAAACCGAAATGCAATACCAGGCTAAAACCTACTAATAGCAGGGTGCTTACTAATATATAAATGATACCTGGGTTGATGTGTTGGGCTACTATAAAATGTGCCAACCCGATTAGCATCGCCCCAAATAATACACGGCTAATACCGAAGCGGACCATTGGCCAAGCATTGGGCAAAGCGGGTGCACCGAGGGTTTCAAAAGGCTCGGCGCGCATGCCTACCCAACCAATGGCATAGGTTATCCATTGCTTAAAACTAAGGGTTACCGGTTTGTTCTTATAACCTTCGGTAACGGCAATAACCTTCATGCAGCTAAAGGTGGTGGCAATAATTGCCAGCATGCGCAGTATAGGTTGTTCGTATAAAAACAAAAGATGTATGGTAAGGATACTTACAACAAGCATCAGCCAACCGGCCCAAACCATCTTATATTTTAAGAACAAGTAACCAACCAATATTACAACAAGGTTAATAAACCCGAAACAAACAAGATGAATGATAACCGCGGTGTTCATATCTGCTGAAAGTTAAGATAAAAAGCAAAACTGTAAACTACACTTAATGTGATAAATAGCGTAACCAAAACCGCTTCGGCAACTTTGTGCCAAGGCCCGTTTGGGAGGTCGACCTTGTCAAAGTAAAAGAATTGCACCAAAACCCGGGAGATCCAATACACGGCGATAAAGCCCGTAACGCATACCGCTAATACAGAATGGTTCAACAGATCCTGGTAAGCAAATAATGATAGTAAACCAAAGCATAGATTGGTGACCAGGATATAAGCCGCGTAGGTCCAAAACATTTGTTTAAGGAGTGGCCGAACTGTAACAAGCCCGGCTTTGAACATTAACACTTTAGGGATGGCGAGGCTACCAAGCACCAATACAATTTGCGCAAGGCCCGCAAGGCGTAATAAAATTTTAATATTAAGATCATTTGTTTCCATCTGCCCTATTGTTTGGTGAGACAAATATAAAACAAATTCATAAACTTTCAATAATTACTGAAAATATAATTTAATAATTCTATATCAAACACCCTCCCCTGATGTTAAGTTTATCTACAACACACCCACTATCAGTATAAAAACGTATTTTTACAGTAGTTTACACAACGTTCATTCAAACTTCCCGGCGCATGGATATCAATCATAATAAAGACCTCGGTACAAAACAAAAAGCGCTTGCCATTAACCTCGACCCTGCCATTTACGGTTCTTTTGCCGAAATAGGTGCCGGGCAGGATGTTGCCGCTAACTTTTTTAAGGCCGGCGCCTCATCGGGTACCATCGCCAAAACCATGTCTGCTTATGATATGACCTTCTCTGATGCCATTTATGGCACCCAGCAGGTAAAACGTTACGTAACCGAGCAAAGGCTGTTATCCATGCTCGAAAAAGAGTATGACCTGCTGATAGAACGCCTTGCCGAACAACGCGGCCACGCCACTACCTTCTTCGCCTTTTCTGACACTTTTTCGGCACTTAATTACTTTAAAACCAACGACGGTCACGGTTGGATGGGCGTTCGTTTCCAGTTAGAGCCCAACGGTAAATACCAGGATGTACTGCTGCATGTAAAACTGTTAGATAACAATAATAACCTGCAGCAGCAAGCTGTAGGTGTACTGGGTGTTAACCTCATCTATGCTTGTTTTAACTATTATAAACAACCCCTTAGCTTTTTGCTCTCGCTGATGGATGATCTGTCGAAAGACCGCATCCAGATAGATATGATCCACTTTGAAGGGCCGGCGTTTACCAAGGTAGATAACCGGTTGATGAGCCTTTACCTGGTAAAATATGGCTTTTCTGATGCCGCCTTGTTTGGCCCTAATGGCAAAAACAGGCAACCAAGCGAGGTGCTTTATAAGAAGCATATCGTGGTGGTTCGCGGGCGGTTCAGGCCGGTAATTAACGTACACATCGATATGTTAAAGACCGGGGTTGAGCAATTTTTGGATGAACCCGATGTTGACAAGGATAATGTTGTGGTGATAACCGAGCTTACCCTGCAATCGCTAAAAGAACGTGACGCAGATGAGAACGCCGACATAGACGAAAAAGATTTTCTTGACCGGGTAGATATCCTTTGCTCGCTTGGCCAAAACGTACTGATCTCTAACTTTCATGAGTATTATAAACTCGTGGCCTACCTGTCTAAGATCACCAAGCTTAAAATGGGTGTGGTTTTGGGTTACCCTAACTTAGAGTATATTTTCACCGAAGAACATTACCGGAACCTGCCGGGCGGTATTTTAGAATCCTTCGCTACGTTGTTTAGCCGTAAAGTTAAAGTGTTTATATACCCTACCCTGCGCGATGGCCAGATCTGGAACAGCGAGAAATTTACCCTGCCCCCGCATTTGATAGACCTTTACCAATACCTGATAGCCAACAACAAAATAGAAGACATTAAAGATTACAACAAAGGCAACCTTAACTTGCAAACCGACAAGGTTTTACAACTGATAAAGGAAGGTGCTGATGGCTGGGAACAATTTGTACCTGCAGAGGTAGCCGCCATTATTAAGGACAGGTGCCTTTTTGGTTATGCCTGCGAGGTTAAAAGCGATAATGCCGCAACACCACAAGCCGAATTATAGTTCATAAAAAAGCCCGGATGTTTCTCAACAACCAGGCAATTCTCAATCTAACTAACTAACAAATTTATTGCGCTGTAAATTTAAAGCTGTGGATGACAACCTCGAAGGGTTTATCATCTGTTGGCGCTTGCCCTTTAAATAACCAAAGGTTTAACAATACCGGCATATTAACGCTACTTACAGATACCGACGGGCTCTTGAACTCTTTACTCAAAAACAAATTATCCCTCGGCTCATCATTAAGATGCCCATACAATGTCTTGAACGTAACGCTGTTTGCCGTACGGATAAATCTGTGGGTGGTATAAGTACCGTTTGGCGATGCAAATTCTGTACTATAGCTGGTATGCCTTGGCGGGTCGCCTGCTTTTGGGTAAACGGTGTAGTTTAAGTTTGGATAAGCGGAGTTACCCCAACGTGCAAACTCGATATCTATCTCGTCGCGCGCATCGGTACCCGAGTAATCGAACAAGCCGAGTACCAAATTTTTATCAAACTTATCTACGTCAGCATCTATCTGCCATTGGTAAGTACCCATACCAAAGCTTTCTATACTGGCCACTTCAGCACACTCCCAGCGGCCATTTGTGGCGTTTTTGCTTACTTTTAAGTGTAACCAGCCGCTGCCATCAACCCAAACATTAGCGCCGCTCCAATAATTAGGGCCGGGGCCCGTGGCTTCGGTTGGTTCTTTAACATTCCAGGTGTAGCCACTCCATTTAATGGTTTTTCCCTGTGCGTTTAAATTATTGTACGTGGCGGTTACCAATAACGCAAACACTAAAAAGTATATCTTTTTCATGGTCATTATTGTTTTAAGCCGGTAAATAAAGCCAGCATTAACGAGTTTGCATCCTGCGTATCGTAATCGCCCGCCCAAACGTAACCGCCTTTAAATCCTCCGGTTTTAATATAACCTGCCTTTGCAGTAACCAATGGTACACCGCTGTAGTACACACCTTTTCCGGATTTGTCGGTGTACTCTTTACCGGCCGCGGTTGGGTCGGCAGTTAAAATGTCTTTATAAGTCATGTAATCGTATGATCCCCAGCTTTCGTTATTACCCGCACCATTAAGCGCGTTGTAACGCAAACCAAATGCAGGCACGCCCAAAACCAATTTACTTGCTGGGAGGTGGAAGTTTGTCCATTTATCAGCACCCTCTTGCATAAAGGCAAGGCTTGACGATTGACCTACAGGCGCATCCGGGCCTATGTGGATATTATCTTCAAACGTGTGCACGTTAACCCAGGTCGCGGCAGAAAGATCCGGGTATTCCCAATGCTGATAGTTGGTTGTTACCGTAACGGTTACGATAGCTGTTGCCGGTAAAGCCGCTTTAAGTTGGGTAAGGAACGGACCGATAGCGTGGATGTTGTCCGGCGCGTTTCCCGAGTTAATATCCGTCATCATGATATCCACACCATCCATTTGTTTGGCGGCTACATAGGCTGTAACGAGGCCTACCAGTTTGGTGCGTTTAGCAGCATCGCGGATGGCGGTACCAAAATCATTGGTCTCATAAATAGCCCAGCCGTCGATACCAGATAACCGGCCGCTGATACCCATAATAACCGGCACGCCGGCAATGTGGGCACGGGCAACTATTTCTCTTGCTTTTTGTCCTGTTTCGCCCGGTGAGGTGTCAAGGTCACCTTCGGGAGATACCAAACCAATTTTGTAGGCAATGTGGGTAACATTGCTAAAATTAACATTGGCGGCTGTGGCATCCTGTGTTAGGTAGGTCATAGCCACCTTTGTGTACGGCTTAAAGGTATAAGTTGATGGGTTAACCAATACCTTAGTGCTCCTCACACTCGAGTCGCCGTTGTAGGATACTTTTAGTTTGATGGTAAATTCGCCGCCCTTTGTAGGCGCAAAAGCAAATTTCTTATCTTTCGATACCTCTACCCCATCAACCATCCAGCTTACATTGGCTTTACCTGCAGGGGTAATTTCAATCCCGTTAAATTTGGCAGAGTCACCTTCATTGATGATCTGCGCTCCCGAAAATTCCCTCAGGATATCAAAGATCCTTGGTTGAAGCGGGTTAGCATCCTCCTGTTCTTTGGCAATGTCTTTTTTACAGCCCGTGCTTAATGCAACCAGCATCACCAGCAGGAATGATAATTTTTGATAGACCTTTTTCATTTTTTTATGATTTAATATGCTGTATATCTTATTTTTTTGCTGCCTTTACTTCGGCATCAATAGTGTTTAGTAATGAGTTTGTACCGGCATCGTCCTGTAATAGTTGCCACACCATAACACCGCCTGCTTTTTGCAACGCGAGGGTAGTTTTACTTTTGATGGTAGGCAGGCCGTTGTAGTAAATAGTACCACCCGCAGGTACAGTTACCTCGTCCTTATTTTCCGATCCGGGATATTTTTTGATAATGTCTGAGAAAGCCATATCCTCGGGTACGCCGCTGCCAAAACCATAACCGTAAAATGGCAGGCCAAGGCTTAGCTTTTCTTTAGCAATGCCGCGGGTACCGCCCCAATAAGCCAAATCATCAACCGCCATAGCATACGGCGAATGCTGGCCGGGTTTCTCCGGTTTCCATGGCCCCGTTTTATCGTACGACATGATGTTGATAAAATCGAACTGCGCCAGCGCTTTGTTGGTATACTGCGTTGCATAAACAGTCGCGATAGCCGTTGTAAGTAACTTGCCTTTAGGCTTTAATAGTGCCTTTAACTCCACCACAAAGGTTTCGTAATTGGCATCTACAAAGTGCCCTTCGAGGTCAACATCAATACCATCCAGATTGTACTGGTCGGTTAATGATGCCAAACTGCCCACCAACTTAGCGCGGCTTCCTTTATCAGCTATCAGCGTGGAATAATACTCCGGCGCAAGGCCGCCACCTATCGATGCCAAAACTTTTACGTTTTTAGCATGCGCTGCTGTAACCAGCTCCTTTAACCCGCTAAGCGTACTGAAAGCGCCTTTATCATCGGGGTTTATAAATGCAATATTCAGGTGGGTTATCTTGCTAAAATCAAACTGGATAGCCCTGCCATCAACCACATTATATTCCCGCAGGTAACCCACCACCCTAAAAGAGGCAGTTGCTACCGGTGTTTTATCGCCGCCCGGCTTTGTTTCAGACTTTGCGCTTTTTTTACAGCTGCACATAAAGGCAACCAAGAAAATAACGCACCAAATATTCCTTCTCATCATCGTCATCCTTCTATATATTATAATTTATCCCACCAAACACGTGCGGTCCAGTCATCAAGTCCGCCGGTTAATTTGGCAATTGCTTTATTGATATTTGCAGCGTTCTGCTCGGTTTCGGTAAGTGGGTATTCAAACCTGCGTGGCGTAGTTGTCGTTGTCGATTCGCCTGTTATTGCAGGTGTAAGTACCGGGAAACCTGTACGGCGCCAGTTAGAGTAAGCTTCTGGGCCATTTAACAGTAAAGCTATCCAAAGTTGTGTATCAATCGCTTTTAGCTCGCTACCCGGTGCAAGTGGGTTATCAGTTCTAAAGCTTTGGATCTGGGTATCGGTAATAACCGGTCCACCTTTAAACAGGGCTAATTGTTTCATAGCTGCAGCCACACCGTTCTGGTAATGCGTTTTAGCGTCGCCACCTAAATTGATCCCCCAGCGTTGTGCTGCTTCTGCCAATAAAAGTTCGGTTTCGGCATAAGTGATGTGGAAGTAAGGTGCGTCATTGGTGATCATCCAATTGGCAAGTTGTACTTTTTGGCCATTGTTTGGCACTTGCACTGTACGGCCCCCACCAAGATCAACATTCACAGCACCCAAAAAATCATCATAGTTGTATTTGCCCGGGCCAACACCTATAATACCAACACCTGCTGCCCTTAAAGCGTCGCTCACATCAAGCCTTTCTGATGGTTTATCAGGATTAACCCAGTAGTTTCGTGCAATTGGTGCTAAGCGTGGGTCATTGGCATCACTCATCGCTTTCAATAAAGTTGAGCAAATACGTGGCCTGCCTTCGTCAGGATATTGGTTGATAGCGACCGAGATACCGTTACCACGAATATCCGCATAGCTGTTTTGCACATCGGCATGGTGAGTTATGCAATTATCATCCGCGCTTGTAAATATACCGGCAGCGTATGCAGCCTGTAATTCGGTTTTCGCTTTTTCCGGGTCTACCTTACTTAACCTCATGGCTAAACGCAGGTGTAACGAGTTTGCGAACTTTTTCCAGGCGGCTATATTGCCCTGGTAATAAATATCGGCGGCTACGTTATCTATCGATGCATCCAGTTGTGCCGATGCTTCGGTCAACTCTTTAAAAAAGTCATTATAAATATCCTGCTGGGCATCAAACTCGGGGCGGATAATACCTGAAAGGTATGCCCGGCCGGCCTGTTTGTATGGGATATCGCCGTACATATCGGTCATCCTTGCAAAAATGTAAACCTTCATGATGCGGCACATGGCGTTCAAGTTGGTTTTAAGCGGGTCTTTCGCAGAACGCTCGGTAGCATCAACAATGTTTAGCACATCGTTAGGGTAACCAAGCTCCCAAAGTTCGGACATATACTGCCTGTTCTTTACGTACTCGAAACCGTAACGGGTGTAGTAAGCGCCACCTATTTGCTGCACTAAAGGCATACTCATGATAATGCTGGTACGCTCGTTAATGGTCAGCTCGCCAGAGAAGCGCAGTTGTGTCAACACTAACTGGTTAACCGGGTCAAGGTTGCTAGACTTGGTTGGGTCGGTATTTAGGGTGCCAAAATCTTCGAACTTTTTGCAGGATACCGACAGCGTGGTAATTGCTAAAAGCACAATGGCTATTTTGTTTATATATCTTTTCATATCTATATGATTGTCAATAGTCTATATCTCTGGTTAAAATTTCACGTTTAAGTTAAAGCCCCAGCTTTTTCTTGATGGTAACGAGCCGTACTCGAGGCCTTGTCCGTTACCATTGTTGTAGTTACTATCCGGGTCAACATTGGGTACGTTTTTATGGATGATAAACGGGTTACGGCTAACCAACGCTACAGACATATTTTTGATACCCCATTTGGATGAAACCGCGCTCGGGATATTATAGCTTACCGTGATCTCGCGCATTTTGATGTAGCTTGCATCGTAAATAAACGGCGTTGCTACACCATTGCCATCGCTGTAGTAATTAGCCCAGTATATCGACGGATCTACAGCCTTGGTATTTTTAGCGTAAATAGGCTTGCCTGCACCATCAACACCTGTTTGTACCACGCCTTGAGGAACGTAGCCCCTAACATTACCTGCGGCTGTCCATTGCTCAATGCTCATACCAGCGGTTTGGCGTGCTTCTTCTGATGCGATCCACTCGGCCCTGCCCGGTAAGGTTATTAAACTGGCGCCACGTATAACGTTGAACAAGTTAGTCATTGAGAATAAACTTGCGCCATGTTTAATATCCACCACGAAGCTCAAACCAAAGTTTTTGTAGTAGAATGAGCTGCTTAAACCACCCGTCCAGCTCCAGGTGCCTTTACCAAGCACTTCGCGGTCTACCGTTTGCATCGGCGCAAGGGTAACCGGGTCAAGTATGGCGTTTCCCTGGTCGTCTTTTTGGCCGCCGTAGCCTAATATAGCGCCATAAGGTGTATTTGGCCTTGCCACAACAGATGTTCCTAACCAGCGCGCGTCAGATAGCGTCAGATAAGGGATACCATCAGCAAGCGATTCTACATTATTGATGTTGCGTGCAAAGTTCACGTTAAGGTCCCAGCTAAAATCTTTGGCCACAACAGGCCTTGCATTCAAGGTTACCTCGATACCTTTGTTGCTAATAACCCCTGCATTTACCAGGCTTTGTGTAAAGCCCGAGCTTAGCGGGATGTTTACGATATTGATCTGGTCCCTTGATTTTGAGGTGTAGTAAGTAACATCTAAACCTATCCTGTCGTTAAAAAACTTCAGGTCGGTACCTACTTCAAAAGAGCGTGTACGGGTTGGTTTAAGGCCATCGCCCGGCGGTTTAATGGTTGTGCCGATACCACCCAAAGCTTGCCCGTTAAAGTTTTGCGGGTTAAGGGCGTAAACTAAGTTAAGCATGTATGGGTCGGTGCTGCTGGCAACTTCCGCTCCCGATACCCTAAGCTTACCAAATGAAAGTACCGATTTAGGGATATTAAACGCATCTGTAAACACAAAACTTGCTGATGCCGATGGATAGGTATAAGCATTTTTACCTGCCGGCAATGTTGACACCGCATCGCGGCGAACAGTTGCATCTACATACAAAAAGCTTTTATAGGATGCTGTTAGTAAACCATATACCGATCTTGTTTGCATCTCGCGCGGAGAAAGCTGCGTAATGGTTTTATCAGCAAAACTGTTTGAGCTGATAACATCGGTTGCAACCATATCAATATAGCTGCCGGTATAACCCGGTGCCTGGCTGCGAGATAAACTTGCACCTAACCTTGCAGATAAGTTGATCGTTTTAGTTACCTGTTTCTGAGCGGTTAATAGCATATCCGCTTCGGTAGTTTGTACCTTTTGATTAGTAGTTTCCAGCCTGCCGGTTAATGACCCCGGCGTTGTTATCGGGCTAAATTTCTCATAATCGAAATAGGTAAAATCTGTTGAGGCACGGCCCTGTAAGTTTAGCCAGCTGGTGAAAACATAGTTGGCCTGCAAACCGCCTATCATACGGTTCTTTTTGGTGCGGTTGCTCATCTCGTTAATTACCCAATATGGGTCAAGCCTGTACTGGCCGCCACCCCACTCTACGTAATTACCTTCAACGTCTTTATAGCCTGTTTTAAAGTAAGCCTGGTCAACATTATTAGCAAGCCCAATAAAGTTGTTACCGATGTTACCCGGGTCATCTGCTAACGATGGGCGGTTTTTAACGTTCTCGTTCATGTACATCACCCTTGCCTCTACGGTTAAATTCTTGCCGAATTTAGAGCTTCCGCTAAAGTTAAATGTGTTACGGCGTATGTTGCTGCCGGGAATAATATCATTGTTACGAAGATCTGAGATAGAAAGGCGGAAGTTGCCTTTATCGCTTGAGTTTGATAAAGCGATGGTGTTGGTAAAGGTTGAACCAGTGCGGAAGAAATCCTGGATATTATCTTTCACCAGTGCATACGGCCGATAAACGCCATCAAAGCCGATTACCTGCAAATTTGGATCGAGGCGCGGGCCAAAGTTATTGAACAGGGTGTTTTTTGCCTGCGCAGCATCTATCACCAATTGCTCGGAACTACCTTGCCCGTAAATAAACTGGTTGCCATCTAAAGTGGTTAATTGTTTTTCTATAGATGACGTGCTGTTAAACTCGATACCTAACTCTTTACGCTGGCCGCCTTTTTTGGTGGTGATCAAAATAACACCATTACCTGCGCGGCTACCGTAAAGCGCCGAAGCCGAAGGACCTTTAAGCACGCTTATTTTATCCACATCATCGGGATTAATGGCCGATATCGCGTCGCCAAAATCCTGGCCACCCGAGTATTTGCCACCGCCCACCTGGCCGTAGTTTGAGTTATCTATTGGTACGCCATCTACCACATATAATGGCTGATTGTTACCTGTAATGGTTGTGTTACCACGAATAATAACCCTTGACGAACCCGCCGGGCCGCCTGCAGTACTGTTGATAACCAAACCGGCAACTTTACCTGCAAGCGAGTTCATGACGTTGGTTTCGCGGGCTTTTTTCAGGTCGTTACCGTCTACCTCGGCAAAGGCATAACCTAATGCGCGCTGCTCGCGTTTGATACCCAATGCCGTAACTACAACCGTCTTCAGTTCGGTGCTGCTCAGCTTTAAGTTGATGGTTACGTACTTAACATCTTCACTTACAATAACAGATGATGGCTCGAAACCCAACATCCGGAAAGTTACCACATCGCCGGCATTCGCCTCGATTGCAAATTCGCCCGCGTTATTTGTAACTGCGTTTTTGTCATTTTTGGCATTCACCACCGTTACCCCCGGTAAGGGTAACCTGTCCGAATCCAATACCTTACCTTTCAGCGTAAAAGCTACAACATTGGCATTGGTTTTAAACGCCTGGATCATCACCGTTTCGCCGGCAATTTTATACCGCACGTTTATCTGGCTTGCCAAAGCTTCAATAACATCATTCAATTGCTTGTTGGTTACCTTAAGGTTTATTTTGCGCTTAAAGTCCACATCTGCAGGATTGTAAGAGAAATGCACTTTGGTAGCGTCCTCTATCTGCTTAAATACTTTATCTACCGGCTGGTTTTGCCAGTTGAAAGAATAAAGCTCTGCCTTCGGTGCCGACTGAGCGTACGCCCCGGTATAAATAACCAGGAACACTGCCCCGAGCATCCTCAGTAACATTTTCGAAAAAAAACGTTTAGCGGGTAGGTTTTTTAGCATAGTTTAAATAGTTTAGGGGTGGGTTGTTTAAGTATAGTTTAGTTTTTAAAATAAAAGTGTTATAGTGCTGCCATCGTGCTTGTAAGTGAATTTGTTTACAAAGCCAATGGCATCAAGCACATCGGTTAAGCTTTTATTGTTAAACTGGCCGGTGAACATAATCTTATCTGCCTGCTGCTCATCAGCTTTGATGTGTACGCCGTAAGTATTGGCAATTTTGGCAGCGATATCACTAAAATCGGCATTGGTAAATATCAGCCTGCTATTTCTCCAGTTTTGGATTTCAACCTGGTCAAAGCCTGATTTTATAAAGCTGTTATCACCCTCAGCTAAAACAACCTGTTGGCCGGGAATCAGGATCTGGTCGGCAATTTTTGATTTTGCATGGGTGGATTCGACTCTAACCTTACCTGTAGATAGCATTACACTTGTTGTTTTTGCATCGGCATAACTGCTCACTTTAAACGAAGTACCTAATGCCGTGGTAGCAGTTTTATTGGTGAGCACCACAAACGGGCGGGTTTTATCTTTGGTGACTTCAAAAAATGCCTCGCCTGTTAAAAGCACGTGGCGATTATTCTTATTATAATCATTAGCTATTTTTAGCGAACTCGATCCGTTTAGCGTTACTGTTGTGCCATCGGGCAAAACCAATATTTTACGGTTGCTAAAGGTAGTTTGACCTACGGTATGATAGTTGTTATTGGTTACCTGGCTATATAATACCGCGCCCGAAACAGGTGTAGTGTATTTGTATAAACCATAGCCAATGGCAAGCACTAATAAGGTAGCGGCAACGGCAACGCGTGGCAGCCATAAACGGCGAACATTGGTTGCCTGTGTCGATTTTGTTTTAAGCTGTTCGGCTGCTATGGATGCTTTTAGTTTAGCAAGGGCCTCTTGTTTTTCTTCTTTATTTATCTTGATGCTAAGCAGCAGGCAAAGTTCGCGGGCATCGGCAATTTTCTTTTTTAGCAGTGGTTGTGTTAATATGACGTTTTCCCAGTGCGCTTTATCGGCATCGTTAAGGTCATAACAATAATTAATAAAACTCGTATCCGTTAAAAAATCCTCGATATTAAAATTTAAGTAGTCCATTAAGTTGGTATTTGCACACAAGTGCGAAAGAATATTTTTTTTTACTAATACTTTTTAAAATTATTTACAAAGATTTTATATACCTTCATCATTAAGTTAACAAACGGATGTAAACCGCTTTGGGATCAAATAGATGAGCATTAAAACAGAACGCGTAAAAAAAAATTGGGGGTTGCTTGTACAAGGCGATCAGCAAGGACTTTACGCCTGTTTTGATATTTTTTATGACGACCTGTACCGCTTTGGCGTTTGCCTGTACAAAAATCCCGAATTGGTAAAGGAAAGCATCAACAACCTGTTTATTGAACTTTGGAAGATTCAGGACAAGCTATCGGCCGTGCAAAATGTACAGCAATATGTACTTACCATATACAAGCGCATCCTTTACAAAACTTACCAGCAATACAGCCGAGATACTTACACCACCACCTTAGAAGAAGCCGAAATAGAAGCCGGCGCAGCCGAACAGCCTTACGAAAATATTCTGATTGCAAGTCAGCAGGACGAGATCACCAAAAAACGCCTTCAAAAAGCCCTAAACCAGCTTACTCCCCGCCAAATTGAGATAGTACAAATGCGCTATTTTGACCAGATAAGTTTCTGCGAGATAAGCGAGCGCACCGGCCTTACCGAGCGCACCATTTACAACACCCTGCATAACGCCATTAAAGTGCTGCGCGATGTGTTTTTGCTGGCAATGATCGTAAGGTTATTCGTTTAACACTTCCCTACCTTTTGATAATAATGTATATTAACTTAGTGGATATTATCATAATTAAAATATATACTGCCATGCGTTATTAAACTGAAAATAAATTATCTTTAGCTCACTAAGCACTTTACAACAATTTCTTTTGAAAACTATTAGCCGACGAGATTTTTTAGGCAAGGGCGCTATGCTTGCAGGCGGCACCTACCCCGCCATGATGGCTTTAGGCTTATTGCGCCCCGCCCCTGCACATGCTTTTAACTTAGAAGGGAATGGTAACGGCAAACATGTTGTGATACTTGGGGCCGGTTTAGCAGGCATGACCAGCACTTACGAACTTACCAAACTTGGCTACCGCTGCACTATATTAGAGGCCCGCCAACGCACCGGCGGCCGCTGCTGGAGCATCCGGAATGGCAGCACCCAAACAGAAACCGACAAACCAACCGCTACAGCAAAGCTCGACGCAGGGCAGTACTTTAACGCCGGTCCATCGCGAATACCGCACAACCACGAACTTACCCTGCATTACTGTAAGGAACTCGGCGTGCCTATCCAGGTATATAATAATGTAAACGAAGGCGCGTACTACTTCGCCGAAGGCAAAGGCCCACTCTCCAATAAAAAGATAAAGGTACGCGAAGTGCATAACGATATCCGCGGGTACATGAGCGAGATGCTTGCCAAAAGTATCGATCATGGCGGCTTGGAGAACGCACTAACAAAAGAAGATGCCGAAAAGGTGATCGAGTATCTTAAAGCAGAAGGTGGTTTGGATGTAGACAAACTATATAAAGCATCGGCACGGCGTGGCTATACCGAAATGTACGGCGCAGGCGATAAACCCGGCAAAATTGGCGAACCGCATAAATTGGCAGATTTGATCCACTCCGGCTTGATGGACCCAGATTTTTATAATGTTGCCGAATACACCTACGAGTTGCAAATGACGATGTTCCAGGCGGTTGGAGGGATGGATAAGATAGCATCGGCTTTAGAGAAAAAGATAGCCCCGTTTTTAAAGACGGGTGCAGAAGTTACCGACATTACCAACCTGCCCGAAGGCGTAAAAGTTTTATATACCGATGCTACCGGTCAACACGAACTAAACGCCGACCTGTGCATTTGCACGCTCCCCCTGCCGGTACTAAGCAACATCAACCACAATTTCTCGGGCGACGTTAGCCGGGCGATAGATTACATAGGATACATACCGACAGGGAAAATTGGACTACAGTTTAAACGCCGCTTTTGGGAAGAGGACGAGCACATTTACGGCGGCATCACCCACACCAATAACGACCTTACGCAGGTATTCTATCCATCGTATGATTACCTGGGCAAAAAGGGAATCCTGATCGGTTACTATAATTTTAATGAGAAAGCGCAAAAAATTGGCGCCCTAAACTTTGCCGACCGGGAAAAATTCGCCCTTGAAAAAGGGAGGCTGATCCATCCGCAGTACGATAAGGAGTTTGAAAGCTCTTTCTCGGTTAGCTGGCACAAAACCAAATACAGCCTTGGCGGCTGGGCACTTTATAATACAGATACCCGCAAAAACCAATACCCGGCTCTACTAAAGCCAGATAAGCAGGTTTACTTTGCGGGCGAACACCTAACCTACTTAAATGCATGGATGGCCGGCGCGTTCGAGTCGGCACGGAGCACGGTGGCTGCCTTGCATGCAAGGGTAAGCGGGCAACAAGTACAATACAAGGCACAACAATAAAACAGAAAACTAAAAAACTAAAATACCTTCACAATGGCAAACTCAATTAACCGCAGAAACTGGATCAAGTCCAGCGCATTTGTAGCCGGGGGACTGGCTTTTTGTTCGGGCACCATCAGTAAGTTATCGGCTATGCCTAAACGTATTCTAAAATCGCCGCGCGCGCTAACAGATCGCGAAGTGGCGGCAGCAGCCCCATTTGACCTGAAGGCAAGGCTGCTGGCTAATGAGAACCCTTTCGGCCCCTCGCCTGCGGCTAAAAAGGCCATTGCAGATTCGCTTGATAAAAGTTATCAATACCCATTTATGTTGGGCTCACAGCTATCGGGTAAAATAGCGAAGTACGAGGGTGTGGCAATGAAAAACATTATCCTTGATTCCGGATCTACCCCGTTGCTGCACGCCGCAGCTATATGCTATACCAAGGGTGGCAAAAGCGTTATAACCGGCGACCCCTCATACGATGACCTGCCCACCTACGCCGAGGAGTTTGACGGCAAATGGGTTAAAGTGCCGCTTACTGCCGACTATAAGTTAGACCTTGATGCCATGGAAGCCAAGGTGGATGCCAATACCGGTATGGTTTACATTTGCAACCCCAATAACCCTACAGCTACGGTGGTTGATACCGAAAAGCTTAAAGCATTTTGCGACCGTGTATCTAAAAAGACAATGGTATTTGTGGATGAGGCCTATATAGATTACCTGCCCGATCCACAAAGCACCACCATGATCAGTCAGCTGAAGGCCGGCAATAACATTATTATAGCCCGCACCTTTTCTAAACTTTATGGCTTTGCAGGTTTGCGTTTGGGTTATGTGATCGCGCAGCCTGAAACCATTAAAACATTGAAACAGTACGGAAGCGATGGATTTAACATAAGCAGTACAACGTTAGCTGCCGCTGTAGCCGCTTACCAGGAAAAAGACTTTTTAGCCGAAACCCTGAAAAAGACCAACGAATCTAAAGAGTATCTGTACTCCGTTTTGAAAAAAGAGGGTTATACCTACATCTCATCGTCGGCTAATTTTGTGATGTTCCCGATAAAAATGGATGGCAAAAAATTCAGCACCGAAATGTTTAAACGGAGCATAGGCATCCGCGACTGGAAACTGAACGGCCAGGATTGGTGCCGAATAAGCATAGGCCGCATGGACGAAATGGAAGCCTTTGCCGCCGCATTTAAAGAAATATCTTAATTAAAAAGAAGCAAGAGTTAAGAAGCAAGAGCCAAGACAGAAATGTTAAAAGGTCTGAAATCATACCTCTGCTATCTTTACTCGAAATTAATATGCGTAAACTAACTATAACACTACTACTTGCGGGCCTTGCGTATTGCGGCAATGCACAAACCGTAACACCAAGGCCGCTTACCATGGCAGAATATGCCAAGGCGCAAACTTTCACCATTGCCGACCTGGACAAGGACACCTACGTAAAGTTTGAGAACACCTACGTGCTTGACAGGTACGAAGGCCGCAAACCCTACTTTATTACCGGCAGCGATGGCTTAAAAAAACGCATCGATCTGTATAAATTGGTCGCCAAAGAGGGCATGCAAGAAATTGGCACCATGGTTTTCTACACCAACGAAAAGGGGAAATTATACAAAGTCCTCGTCCCGGATTTTACGGCAGATGCCAAAGTGTGGGAAAAATACTTCGAGGATATCGATAACATCAACAAAGTAGAAACCAATTTTATCCTAAAGCTATCATACATCCTGTCGAAAGAGCTTAGCTTTCAGCAATATAAACTACTAAACGGCGGCAAGGATATGAAGGATGAATCTGCTACCTATGGCAATGATATTTGTTTCCCGGGTGATGAATTGGTAACAATGGCAAACGGCGCTAAAAAGCTTTTAAAAGATGTTAGAAGCGGCGATGAGGTAATTACCATTGACCCTGCAACCAAAATTGCATCTGCCGTAAAAGTTAAAGAGCTTACCACCCACGATGCTAAAAACTACGCTTTAACAAAGCTGGTGCTTGTATCGGCACAAACAAAAGGCAATAACATTACCCTAAACAGCAAAGTATTGCAAGCTACGCCAAACCACCCTATGCTAACCAAACAAGGCAACCAAAAAATTGGCGACATAGAAATTGGGCAGCATGTACTTTGCCTTAACGATCAAACCGGCAAGTACGAAAGCTTTACCGTTCTGTTAAAAACAGAGTATGCCGGCGGCACCCAAAAAGTTTATAACATTGTTGCCGATGGTGGTACAACTGTAATTATGAATGGCGTTATGGTACTCCAGAAATAAGCTCAATGCTTTATAAAACAGGAAAGGGCTTATTTAATAAGCCCTTTTTTGTTGGCGGCAGTAACACATTTGTGATTGTTCAGTCTTAATTATATATCCACACTGCTGATATTTAAAAATCAGCAAGTGAATTTTTGTTGCAATTTGGTACACTTGCCAAATATCTACTATTCTACGTATGACCAAACCGGCACCGTCTATTTATAATTTACATTTCGCGCTGGTTTGTTTAAGCTCGTTACTGTTTTCAGCAAGTTTTAATATGTTGATCCCGGAGTTACCATCCTACCTTACCAGCCTTGGCGGCGGCGAGCACAAAGGCCTTATTATAGCACTATTCACTTTAACAGCGGGTATCTCGCGCCCTTTTAGCGGCAGGTTAACAGATACTATTGGCCGGGTGCCCGTAATGGCTGTGGGTTCTGTAGTTTGTTTTATTTGTGGTTTTTTGTACCCTGTATTAAGTACTGTTTCGGGTTTCCTGTTTCTTAGGTTATTGCATGGTTTTTCCACCGGTTTTAAACCAACGGCCACCGCGGCTTATGTAGCAGATATCATTCCCCGCGAACGCTGGGGCGAGGCTTTGGGGCTGCATGGCATTTGTTTTAGCACAGGTTTAGCTATCGGGCCGTTTATTGGCAGTACTATCAGGCTATACTTTTCGTTGAACACCCTTTTTTATACGTCATCCTTTTTAGCGCTCATGTCAATCATCATCTTGATGAACATGAAAGAAACACTAAAGGTAAAACAGAAATTCACCCTGTCCATTTTAAAGATCTCGCGTAAGGATATTATCGCGGTAAAAGTTTTGCCTGCCGCTATTGTTACCTTACTATCATACGTTGCTTATGGCGCGATATTGACTGTAATACCCGATTGGAGCGGCCACTTGGGTATCATGAACAAGGGTTTATTTTTTATGGTGTTTACCATTGCATCGTTGCTTATCCGTTTTGGGGCGGGAAGAGTATCTGATAAATACGGGCGTATAAGCGTTATTAAAGCAGGCTTGGTTTTGCTGGTCGTATCACTTATAGTTATCGGGTATGAAAAAACATCCATGGGGCTATTGGCAGGTGGTGTAATATATGGTGTCGCAACCGGCATCCTCTCCCCTGCCCTAAACGCCTGGACTGTAGACATGAGCCAGCCCGAACACCGAGGTAAGGCAATGGCAACCATGTATATTTCTTTAGAAGCAGGGATAGGCTTAGGCGCGTTGATCTCAGGTTGGTTTTACCAGGATGTTATTGGTATGGTGCCACGCATTTTATATGCCACGGCTGCGGTTAGCATGTTGGCTATCATCTACATGATGTTTCGTTCTAAAACATTGCAGAAGCGTAAGGATGATGTACTAATGGAGGCGCAAATTTAGCCAACAACCTGCACAAACCCGCATTTACGGAAATACGGCAACCATAAATAAGCGTCAGCCAACAGATTAGCCGTGGGGATATTTTGGCTTGCACTTAGCGCGGCAATCGTGTCGTATAAATTGAGTTGGCTCTTACATTCCTGCAATAGCAGGTATTGGATTTGAGTGATCTCGTCAAGCACCACCCTGTAATTTTTCCTGCTGATGGCCATGTAGGTTTTTTGTGGCGTTGGTAATTCATATTCCTCATCGCGCAGCACAGCTTCAAAAAATTGCTTCATGGGAAGGTTTAACTCCAGTAACTGTAAACATTCGGGGATGCGGATATTCAGCGTAGTAGCGAACATCTGGTAAACATCAGCCGGGTTGGCATCAACGGCATCATTTTCTGTCCCCCGGGCACGCATGGCAACTTGACGGGCACGTTCAACCCGTGCTAACGTTGCAGGGATGTCAAAAGCGCTGCTATCTTCACCCTCAGGTAATTGCGGTTTGGTTTTATCCAAAAAATCGGGGAATTTTTCGCCAAGATCATACAAAGTATAAGATGTAGACGGGTGGTACATGAGGTAAGCCTTCGCAAAGCTATCAAACAACTCATCCCCCATAAATTTTTTGCTGATGGCATAATCTGCATACATGCAATCCAGCAACCTCATCATGTAGCCGGAGCTATAAACGTTTAAACGGGAATGTACCGAAGCGATATCGTTATCAGTTACTACATCATGTTCGCTCAATTGATAGGTATGGTTAGCGAAGCCTATCTTCTGATTAAGGAAGCCGGGCGCCATCACCACGGTGCGAAGCCAGTTTTGCAGCATTGCGGTATCTTGCTTAACCATTTGATGCCTGTAACTGAAAATCGACCGGGTTTGATACCGGCAAATGTGGTGAGCGGTAAACCCCTTCCTGCGGGATATTTCCTTTTAAAACTTCCTTAGCTTTAAAAAGCTCCTCAAGCAATTCGGGATATTCGGGGATCCTGGCATCCCATTCTAACAAGGTACTTACGCCGCCTGTTAGGTTATATGCCTGGTGAAACAGTTCCCAGACTTTTGATGGAACGGGTTGGTCGTGCGTATCAATCAGCAAATCGCCGCAATCTGTAGGGCCGGCCAGGTGCATTTGCACAATGCTTTCATTGGGCAGATTGTCAATGTATTTCACCGCATCAAAGCCATGGTTATGTGCCGATACAAAAACGTTATTTACATCGAGCAGTAGACCGCAGCCGGTTTCTTTAACCAAGGCAGATAAAAACTCCCACTCGGGCATGGTTGATGCTTTAAATTGCAGATAAGTGGAAGGGTTCTCTAATATCAGGGGGCGCTTTAAATAATCCTGGATCTTTAAAACACGTTCGGCTACATGGTTAAGGCTTTCTTCGGTCATGAGCATAGGTAACAGGTCGTGCGTGTTGGTATAGGCAACTCCTGTCCAGCATAAGTGGTCAGAAATCCACTCGGGTTCAATAGCTTCGGCCAGGGCTTTCAGCTTTTGCAGGTAGGTGTAATTGATTGGGTCGGTACTACCAACGGATAAAGACACACCGTGCATTACCACCGGCACTTGCTTGCGCACATGCATCAACACGTGGGTTGCAAATCCAAAATCATCCATAAAATTCTCGCTGATGATCTCGAACCAATCTACCCCTGCCGGGTTGTTGAGCAGGTAATTAAAATGCTTGTTTCGTAAACCCACGCCAAGGCCCAAATTTGGCAGGCCCAGGCGTGGTGTAGTTTTAATGCTCATGGCAAAATTATTATTTAGGTTGATGGTGGGAACGCCAAACGCAAGTCGCTTGGTTTTGGCTTTTCGGGAACAGGTACGCCGCGTTTTTTCAATACAGCGGCATAAGCATTCCAGGCCACATCATAAACCAGGTCGCCCTGTGCGTAATCAACTATTGCAAATGGCGTTGGTTGGTATTTTGGTTTTGGGCCAAAGTCATTCAACTGCATTTTGAATTCGTTTGGTGGAGAAATAGATGGATACATCTGCGAGGCAGACATAGGCACGGCGCAACCGCCTAAACCACCGCATGCGTTATCTGATGGCGGGCTGTACGGCGATACCTTATCACCTTTAGCCTTCAGGAAAGTATTATTTGCAGACGAGCCGCAACCACCACCGCCACCTGTAGACTGTACAAAGCCGCAACCGCCTTCGCGCTTGCACTCGTTAGAGCTTTTACAAGCGTGGAATAGTTGTACAGGCGCGCAACTTGCAGGGTCTTTTACTATATCCTCGTCAAGGTTTAAGCCCTGGCAGGCGTGGTATAAATGTTCGTTTCGGTTCAAAGGTGGGTAATCCTTTGAGGTTACACCTAACGATAGATCCGGGATCTTGCCAAATACCGCCCAGCAGATAGACAACCTGTCGCCCGAGCCACCCATTGATGGATAAGGGAACGCAGTTTTAGGATTCTGGAAGTAATCGTTTAATACCCTTGTAACACCCGCTATAGCGCCGGTTGAGGCCCGGCTGAACAGATCGTAGTTCTTACCATCGGTATCGTTTAGTTTTAAACGGTTAAGCGCCCCGGCAATATCTCCAGATAATGGCAATTGCGGGTAAAGTGCGGGGTTATAAGCCTTGGTTTGCAGCATTTCTGGCGTCCATTTGTTGCCTTTTGCATGCCACTGGTCCCAGGTTTCGATCTTACCGCTTCTAACCAGCTCTAACACAAAAGCGAAAGTTTCGTAATGGTCCATTTTACCAAAGTGGCAACGGGCCTCCGCTTTAGCCGAATCTTCATCGCCACCTTTGGCATTATATGATGGGTATTTGGCGCGCAGCACCGGGCACTTAGGCTGAAACAGATCCTGCACAGCCATTAAAGTTAACGGCGTTTTTAAATTACGGCTTTTACTAACACGACGCAATATTTCATCAATTACACCACCACCTTCGCCCTGGTCGGTAATACCGTTTATCATGTTCAGTACATCATGCAGTGCTTTTTCTAGATCGCCGGTATTGATGCTGGTTGGCATATACGGGTACTCGTCCTGGCTTGTTTGTGTTGAATCCAGCCTGCCGGGATTAAATACTTCTTTTTGAATGGCGTACTCCAGCTTCCTGTTATCGCCACCTTTAGTTGATACCGCCTGAGATTTTGCCAATCCTTTTTTGTAAACTATCTCCCAAAGGGTAGTGCCGTCAACATATTCAATAGACAGGTAGTTCCATAATTGCAGGTACATATTACCTATAGATCCAAACATCGGTAAAGGCTCGCCTTCTTTCCAGTTATTGTAGGGCGCCTTTTCTTCGTACTTAGCTTTTTTATCTTCGCGGATATCTGCTAATGCAGCTTTTTCTGTTTGCTCGATGGCCAGGAAGAGGTTACACTGATCTTTATCCATTGGCCCCAGTTTTACTTTAATATGGGTACTTTTAACAGTATCCTTAAAATCAAGGATGCCGGGCAGTATGGATGAGTCCGGCGAGTAGCATTTCCAGGCATAGGTTTTCTCGTCTTGCAAAGGCTCGCAGGTAAACTTAGGGTCGTAGCCTACTACTTTCGCCAGGTTAGAGATGATCTGCAGGTGTAGCATTTCGGCAACAAACACACTGAACACCGCGTTAAATGCCTGCTCATTCTCGTTTTGTGGGTGTGCCGATGCAGCCATGCCCGGCCATTTGCGGCCCTCGTAAAAATTGCTGCCTTTGCTGTTGATCTCGTGCATGCCCTGTAGCGAGTAAAGCGAGGTCATATACAGCGGTATGGTAAATAATTCGACATTGACGGCCGACTGCACCATGGCGTGCAGCGCTTTTTCATCAATATCCTTGTAAGATACCGGCCGGCTTGCCAGTCGGTTATCATCAGTAAACAAGAGCGTTGTTTTCATGATAAGGTTAATTTTAGGTTATGGGTTTAAGTTAAGCTATTTTTCCTTCCGAAAGTTTTTTTAATGCGGCTATACCGGGCAGGAACAAATACAAACTGCCATCGGTGCGTATAAAGCGCTCCAGGCCATCTATCTTTTTGTATTGCGGCGGCTTGCTATCGGCATCCAGGTAATCAAATTCGTTATAAGCTTGTATGCTATCATCCGGGGGGCCAAACAATGGTTCGAACCCGCTGCTGTTTGGGCTGGCATCAGGTTGGCGGAAGCTGTTACGTATTATCCAATTTTGCATAATAAATTGAAACTGCGATGCCAGGTTAGCACAGATGAATAACCCCACCAGGCCGCGTTGCGTATCGGGGCATTCATCTTTTTCATAATCGGGGCCATAAGCACCTGCCCTTCGCATAATCCTGCGGCTTTCGGCGTAGTTTGGTGTACCGTCAAGATTATCCTGGTTGCCGGTAACCATATTATCATCTCTTGGGTTGGTACGGCGGATGTGGGCAGCATAGGGGCATAAAGCACCTAATGCATCATTCTGCTTCACCCCTTGCTGGTTTTCGGTATGGTTTAGGTAGTTAAAATTGGTGTAATCAAAATCTTTAAGTTTAGGATCCGGGCCTTCCGGCGAAACTACCAGCGGGGTACCGTCAAACCAGCGCCCGCACATTTTTGCCGCAACAAGTGCGGGACTTATACCCGCTGTTTTATTAATAAAAGTATTAAAGGCTTTAACATCCTGATAAAGTAACCTAAAGGCAGCAAAACTACCGTTTAATATCAGCGGGTGCGCACGGTAATTAGGTACAGTAGCTTTACCATCAAAATACTTGGGGGTGATAACAAAGTTGTAAGGAGGTACAATAGGCCTGTCGTCAACCGTGCTTACGCCAAGCAGCATCCGTTGCGATTTGGTGTTCCATGGCACCTTGCTAAGCCTCGGTTGCGAAAAGCTATCCTTGTACCCAAAGTGTATATAGTTTTGGCCGGTTATTAAAGGGTTTGAATCTTTTGAGAATGCTAAAGCCAAAGCAGGCACATTGTCTTTTACAGGGATCATCCCCAATAATGTGTTGTAGCAGCTTTCGCGTTCCTTATCGCTTTGGGTGTAAATGCTTAATTTAATGTGGAGGTCAGATCCATCAAGTTTGGGGTCATCAGGTAGTTTCCACCCTTTAGATCTTTTCCACCATTTTGCGGGTGCGCTATCTTCCTTGTCGCCTATCGCATCGGCATTGAGAGCAGCACCACCGTCATATAAATTAAACAATGGGAAACTACCGTTTTTCACTGTAGTATAATCATCTTTATCGATCAGCATTTTAAACCCAAAGCTTGTAATACCAATATTTAAGCAATAGGATGGTTTAACCCCGTTAGGCCAGGGCGCGGCCGAAGTTATGTTTAGCGGCGACCCGCTTCCGGGTAACAAATCAGACAAAAATGACTGAGCACCAAGTATGTTATTGCTATCGATAGTAAAAACCAGATAGCGGATGTAATCGAAATTATAGCCCCGTAGTATCAGGCCCTGTATATCGTTAAGTTGCAATGGCGGGGCGGCAGGGTCTGCAACATCATTCAAATATGTACTCATTGTAATTGGGTTTAAACAAGTTAAAAATCCCCGCTTAAGCGGGGATCGGAATGATATTTAGCAGGGTGTTGGCGGGGTTGACTGCTCGTAAGTAATATCAGCCGGCGGGAACGGCCATAAAGCCGGTGCATCGGGATAATTCTGTAGAACCTTGCCCACTGTTAAACCGGGGAAAGTTACACCAAGTGTGTACTTGTATTTAGTATCTGCAGGTATTTTTGCAGATGCAGGGATTGTTGGGTCTGCAAAATTGTAACGCATTAACAGGCAATTGAACGCTTCCGGATTTTGGGCTACGCCACCATTTTCTTTAATAGAGATGGCGGATGTGGGATCTGATGCCGGGAAGATCCCCGTTTCGTCCATTGCATTAACAATTTGATCTAAACCCCAGGCAATAACCGGGTTTGTTACAAACGAACTGATGTAGGGCGCAAAATCGGCATCGTAAAGCGATTGCACCACAAGCAGGTCTTTACCGGGCATGGTTTGGAAACTTGTTACAGGCAGGCCGGGTTGGGGGGCCTGCCCGTCAAGCAAATGGTAAAACATAAAAAAATGCACACCGGTTGCAGCGCGGGGGTCGGTAATGTTTTTAATTTCAGTTTGCAGACTGCTAATAGCCTGGCTTACAACCGCTGGTGATGTTTTCTTTTTAAGCGGCATAAAAAGAAACAGCATGTGCTGCTGCTCGGCAGCAGGGATACTTTTGATAGGGTCCATTGTGATATTGGGTTTAGGTTGTTATACCTACTCTTTTAAAGGCTTTTCGGTAACCGCCATTTGTATGATCATTAATCAAAACGCGTGTACACATATCCCATCCCAAATGCCGGCGTTAGCAAGCATAGATATTTTAGAGCGAAAGCCCGGATCATTCCCAAAAGCTATAATCTCTGAAACAAATCTCAATTATAAATAACGTACTCTATAGGGTAAAAACAGCTTTTTTTGGCCTTAGTTTAAGTGGAAAAAAGGCAAGGTATTAATTTGTATATCCTATTATAAATAATCACTTTCGGTAAAACTTAAATCCGAACACTATGACACTTAAAAAAACCTTGCTTATTGCAGCCGGTGTGGTATTGGCCTTTAGCGCCTGCCAAAACCAACATGCCGATCTACCCGTTAATGCCGGTGGCGGCACCCCGTTCAACTACGATAGCTTGAGCTACGCACAAGCAAAACAGTACGTTACCAATTATGAAAAACGTGCCGGTGTGGTAGATTCGACTTACAAAGACAAAGACGGCAGAATGATCGCAAAAAAAAAGGCGGATTCGCGATGTGTCTGGTTCAGTGCCCAGCGTTTACAAACCCTGCTTGATAAAATCAAAAGCGAAGGTGGCGACGGGATCCGTTTTTATTACGCCACTTATGATAGTATTTATCCGAAAGTAATTGGTAGCAATACTCCGCCGAAAATGTACTGGGGTTACAACACGCTTGTTATGGTGTCTACAAAAGACAGCACCAACCAAAAAGAAGAGAAATTTCACCGCGATTATTTCACCAGCAAAGCTAAAGGGTCTGATAAACCTGTGTTAGGTTTTGTAGTAGGCGGTACTCCTGAGAACCGCGGCGAACTTTGCCCACCGCCAAAAAATTGTAACGATATAGGCGCTTTGCTTATCCCTTAATAGTACAAATGATATTTTTAACCTTTAATACAGTATCAGAGTTTTTATGCCTTGTAACAGCGGTTGTTTTCTTGCGTAAAGAAAAAAGCCTTGCCTGGAAGCTATTTATTCCTTTTTTACTGTTAACCTGTTGTGTTGAGGTAGCCGGCATTTACATCCGCGAAATTATGCAGGTGCGCAACTACCCTATTTATAACCTGTACCTGTTGTTTGAGTGTGGCTTTACCAGCTATTTCTTTTTCCACTTGTACAAAGCATATCGCTACAGGCCAATATGGTTATTTACCTGGTTAAGCTTGTTTACCGTTATGTACGCTACCGACCTGGTATCACATAACGGTAAACTATTTGCCGGGGATACGGCAACGGTAATGTCGGTAATATTTGTACTGGCAAGCCTTTACTTTTACTACCTTAAGCTAAAAGATGAGCATTTTGAACCACTGGTTTACTCGGCACCGTTCTGGTGGGTTGGCGGTACGCTGTTCTTTTATTTTGGCAGTACCGTTTGCAATATTTTTTTTTACTACCTATCTATGTACGAGGTAATTACCTATAGCCGGTCTATGAGGTATATTATTTTTAACGTGCTGGATGTTACGATGTACATTTTCTGGTCATACGCTTTCTTATGCAGATATCTTCAAAGGAAATCATCTCCCTTATAGGGCTTACGTCGATCGTATTTTTAATAGCGCCTTTGTTTTTGATCCTGTATGTACTATCGTATAACCGACGGAAAAAAAGACACCAGGAGGAAACAGTTATGCTTCAAAAAAACTTTGAGACCGAACTTTTAAAGACGCAAATGGAGGTACAGGAGCAAACACTTAAAACGGTTGCTTACGACCTGCATGACAATATTGGGCAGCTGCTAAGTTTAACCACCATCACGCTAAGCTCGATAAACCTCGATGACAATAAAAACACAGCCGAAAAGATAGCTTTGGTAGAAGACCTTACCATGCGATCTATTAAAGAAGTAAAGGCCCTCTCCCGTTTACTGCATGGCGAAGAAATTGTAAGCCGCGGTTTAAAAGCAGCTATTGAATTTGAGTTGGAATGGTTAAAAAGATCCGATAAATTTTTGGTGAACCTTGACCATAACAATGTACCTTTTAATGGCGATACTGCTAAGGAGACCATCCTATTCAGGCTTTTCCAGGAGATTATTAACAATATCATCCAACACGCTAAAGCGACAGAGATAAATATCAAATTAGAAGGAGCCGTAGAAAACTACAATCTAATCATCAGCGATAATGGGATGGGGTTTGATGTAGAAGAGATATTAGCGCGCAAGGCAGGTATGGGCCTGCATAATATTATTAAACGAAGCGGTATGATAAACGGTAACGCTTCTATTGTTTCAACGCCGGTAAATGGCACAACCATAACTATAAACGTACCTTATAAATAACATGCAAACCAATAAAATAAACATTGCTATTGTTGATGACCACACCCTTTTTCGCCAGGGGTTGGCACATTTATTAACAGAATCGAATGAGATAAACGTTTTATTTGATGCCGATAACGGTGCCGATATGATCAAAAAACTTTGCGGTGAAGTAATGCCCGAAGTAATATTGATGGATATTACCATGCCTATTATGGATGGGTATGAGACAACCAAATGGCTTAAGGATAATCACCCGGAGATAAATGTGCTGGCGTTAAGTATGTTTGAGGAGGATAAACCGATCATCGGGATGTTGAAGAGCGGTGCAGGTGGATATATGCTTAAACAATCTAAAGCTGCCGACCTGGTGAGTGCCATTAAAGGTATAGCCTTGCAATCATTTTACATTAACGAACTGGTATCTGGCAAATTACTACGTAATATCCAGAATAACCAGCCGGTAAAAAATGCGCCAATTGGCCTTAACCCAAACGAGTTGAAGTTTTTGGAGCTATGCTGCTCTGACCTTACCTACAAACAAATCGCAGATATGATGAACCTAAGCCCGCATACCATAGATAATTACCGCGAGGCCCTGTTCCAGAAATTTGAGGTAAAATCAAGAACAGGCCTGGTAATATCAGCCCTAAAAAACGAGCTGATAAAAATTTAGTTAAGATGCTGTAACTACTGTTTCAGGTTTTTTGACAGCCGGTGTAGTTTTTGCTTTCGCGATTACAGCCGGTTTTGTTGTTTTTGGGGCTTCAGGCGCTTTTTGCTCATCTGCTCTAACTAAAGTAGCAGTGTCTATTTTGATATCTTTAGCAAATTTCTTAGCGAGTTTTTTGGCTTCTTTCTCAATCTTTTTATCTAATTTTTTAGATGTTACGCCAAACTTAGCGGTTGCTTCTTTTAACTGGGCAACAAGTGTTTGATGTAAAGATTTTTGAGCGTTTTTTTTTGCTTCTTTAACGAGAGGTTTAAGTTTGTTTTTCATGTATCTATCTGATAATATGTGCAAAAGTAGGTTACAGTAAGGTTAATTCAATATTATCATTATGTTAAGCACAAGCAAGTTAGTTAACATTGCATGTTATAACAATTTTTTGTCCTTGCCCTTTTGGTCCAAGTCGGTTATAAAGGTAGTTAGTCTTGGTCAATACATTTAATGATATTGCAGAATCTTTCATGTAACCAATTAACTGTTTAAGTATACCGGGCCCTGTTTAATATTTACATTACCCATATTGGTTATTCCCTAAGGCATCATACCACTATAAAGAGCGCCGAAAGGGTTGCGATGATAACATCCTGATATATTGCCTTAAGGGCAAGGGATATTATATGATAGACAAGAAGAAGTTTGAGGTTACCCCAAACCAATTTTTCCTACTCCCTGCCACCGATGCCTATAAGCGTTTCTGGGCCGATGAGGAAGACCCCTGGACGATATATTGGGTGCATTTTACCGGCAATGATATTGCCAACTTCAATTCATCATTAAACCTTAATATTTTGAAAGGCCCGATGCAGATCCCGTTCAATAACAAGGCGCTGGAGATCTGGCAAAACATTTACCAAAACCTCGAGATGGGCTATAGTATCGAAAACCTGTGCAATGCCAGTTTTTGCCTTTATAATTTGATAGCGACATTTTTATTTCCTGATAAGCATGTAGTAAGCGAGCAGGTTGATGAAGCAGATATTATTACGGCTACCATCATCAATATGAAAAACAACATTGAGAAAAAGATGACAGTTGATGATATGGCCGGGCAGCACAGGCTCTCCAGTTCGCACTTCTCCAGTTTGTTCCGTAAAGCTACCGGCATGCCCCTATCGATTATTTTATCCACCTAAAAATGCAGAAAGCCTGCCAGTTTCTTTACGCCAACGAGGCCAAAATAAAAACCATCGCCATGGACCTTGGCTACGAGGGCCCTTACTACTTTTCGCGGGTGTTTAAGAAATACATGGGCATGTCGCCCGAGCAATATAAACTTACTACCAATGTAAGGTCGCAGGTTTAAAATAGAAGAGGCGGGGAAGTTTGCACTCCCCCGCCTTTTAAACTTCTAACCGACAACGTTTCTTTAGAAGGTGTATTTGATACCTAAACCGCCGTTATCCGCAGCAAAACCGCTGTTGCCGTTTAAAAAGTAAAGTGGCTGCCAATCGGCACTGATGGCTATTGGTGCGCCTTTAATTTTGTATTCCAATCCTAACACACCTGCCACTGCAAACGTTGTGCTCGAGCCGTTATCTAACGAATAGTAGCCCACATATGCTCCTCCACCACCGTACCAACGTAAACCCGTCGCACCTGAAATTTTACCATGGTACTCATATAGGCCGGTGAAGTTAAACTCCTTGCCAAAGCCATCGTTGTTGCGGTATTGGATAATGCCCTCCAGCGCGGCTTTGTCGTTTATGAAATGCTTTGCGGTTAGCGCTATCCCATACAGGAACTTTACGCCTACAGCCGTTTTGTAATAATCATCCTCGCGCATAGCAACGGTGCGTTTTGCGGCCGCGGCTTGGGTGGTGGTTACCCTTGTTTCTGTTTTTGCGGGTGCTGTTTCAGTGTAAGTGGTTTTAGTAGCGACGACCGTCTTTTAGGCTTTGCCTTCGCTTTAGTTTTTTTGCTTTGTGCCGATGCCTGCAGGCTAAGGGCAATAATTAAAATGGATAAAATAGTTGTGATCTTTTTCATGATGTGTTGAGTGATAGTTATGTGTGTGATTAATTTTTGAAGTATAAAACGCGGTTCTGATCCAGATGGGCTACCAGTAAGCCATTCTCCAAAGGGTTAAAGGCAATGTCAAAAACGTTGCTGCCCACGGTTAATTCACTTTTACAACCGCTGTATGTTTCGCCCGATTTTACAAACTTGTCGGGGTCGAGCAGGGTAACTTTACCCGAATTTGGCGAGGATACAGCCAGTACGCCGTACTTTACTGCAATATCAACAGGTTTGTCAATATCGTACGATGCTACCACTTCGCCGTAGTCGCCGTTAGGTTTAAGGGTTATTTTCCAAACCTGGTTTTTATTATAAACGGTTACAAACATGTTATTCCCTATTATAGCAACACCTTTTACTTCTCCAAAATCGCCGGCAATGATCTGCTTTGCACCATTGTTATAAGCATCATTTATCCGCACTACATTGCCTTTGCCATCATTAGCAATAAACAATCGGCCTGCGTCATCAAATGCCATACCGCGTGGGTTGCTAAAGCCACCGGTTATACCATCTCCGGTTATAAGGGTTTTAAACTGGTACTTGGCAGGGCCTATTTTAGCAAAAACCCTTATGCCTGCTGTGGCTTCGGTTTCGGCTATGTAAAGGTTTTCGTTAGCATCAAATATGGCCGCTTCGGCACCTCTGCTTAAAAAGGTTTGGGCCGGTGCCTTTTGAGTTATAAAATCGTCAACACTATTGTATATAGATGTTGTGCCGTATGTACCATAGGTTACAAATCCGTTGAACTCTATTACTGCAACCACACCCGATTTGGATATGGCTACCGCGCAGGGGTGCGTGTAACTAATTATGGCTTTTTGTTCATATGCTACCTTGGCGCAGGCGCTATCGCCTTTGTTGTCCTTTTTACAGGCGGTTAGCATTCCTGAAGCTGCCACAAATAGCAGTGCCAGGGTTAAGGTTGTATTTTTCATGATCGGTATGATAAAAAGGATTGATTTTTACTTTTTTATGCGTAGGAATATCATATTTGGCCTGCCACCGTCACCTTGTAAAAAAGTTATTTTACTGTAGGTTGGCGCATTACCATTTGACACTGGCACAGTAATTAATTCGCTACCGCTGACGATAAGGATAGAAATATCCGTAATACTTTGGTTTACCTTAATATTATTAGTCTTGATGGTAAGTAGTTCATTAGTCACAAAAACAGGGCGTGGCGGATTGCCAACTATTACCGGAATAAATATCATGGATGAGTTGTACGTTTTACCACCCTTAACCACGCTGAGCGCTGCGGTGCCGTTGTTATACTCGGCCGATTCTGCATTGATGTCGTAATTGGGGATCTCGAGGGTCACATCGTTACCGTTTTGGTTAAACGCAACTTTCAGTTTGCCATCGGCGTAGCTGGCTTTTACATCGGTATTGCTTTCCAGAGATACGGTGCTGTTATCATCCAAAAACAATTGTGCCGAATTGATAAGGCTTCCACTTTGGTCACCGGGTTGGGCATTGCCATCCTTTTTACAGGATGTTAGTGTAGCTGCCAGGAGCAGCACAATAGCGAAGGAAATGTTTTTAAAGGTTTTCATGGTGTTTTACTTTTTAATTAATGCTTTGAATTTTTCATTAATCAAAAGTATCTGCGTGGCAAACACCATTTTTAGCCAATGAGTAACGGGCAAGTACCAAACGAGTGAATGGCCTCTTTAACCGATTGAGCTATTTATTTATTTATACTCAAGTTTGAAAATATTGGGTTATATCAACCTAAGCACCATTTATCTTAATATATAATAATATATAACCTTAAAGACAATGAGGGTTTTACCCCTGCCACAAAAAGGAAAAAAAGCTATTTTCACCCTATACTAATCCTAAACTTTAACACATTTTTGTTGTGGGAAATATTTGGCGGGTTTTAGTGAAGTGATAGGTGAGTGTTGCGCTTAACGTTTTTACCAAAATATTATTGCGAACTAATTAAATTATTTATATTTACTGCACAATTAACAAAATTTACAACCTAAACCTTATCACTTTATACTATGGAACCTTTAATGGGAGAAATTAAAATGTTTGCAGGCACCTTCGCACCTAACGGATGGTATTTTTGCGACGGAGCGCTATTGTCAATCGCGCAAAACAGCGCCCTGTTTTCATTATTAGGCATAACTTATGGCGGCGATGGGCAATCAACCTTCCAATTGCCAGATCTTAGGGGCCGTACACCTATCCACTGCGGCAACGGGGCAGGAAGAGGAGTATCACCATACCAACTTGGCCAAATAGGCGGTACCGAAAACGTTACCATATCTGCGCAGCAAATGCCTGCGCATAATCACCTTATAAATACTGTAAGCGCAGTTGCAAAACAATATACACCAAATGGTGGCCTTCTTGCATCTTCGGGTTTTTTTACGGACGGTACTGAAGTAAATACCTATTCTGCCAATGCGGCGGATGGAACTTTAGCCGCTACTGCTGTTGCGGCATCAGGTGGCAACCAACCATTAAATGTAGTGACACCGTACTTAGGTATAAATTATATTATAGCCTGGACAGGGATATATCCTTCAAGACCATAATTACATAAATGAATATTAAGTGTATTGATTTTGACAGGTGCCGATGAAAATTGGCATTGTATCAAATTCAAAAACATGCATACCCCTGCTTTCGTACTTAAGCAGTATAAAAGCAGGGGTTATGTTATACTTTGGCAAATCGGCCCTGGCTGATATCAGCGTGAACGAACTTGCCGGCTTTTGCAGTATGAATAATATATCGTTCTATGCCGAAGATGATATAAAAGATCTGTACAACTGGCAGCAAATGAACCAACCGGACGTGATCTTTATTACCGGGTATACTCATAAAATAACCGTTGACGAACTGAGCGGTGTGCCAAAGGGAATATTTAACATACACTTTGGGAAGCTGCCTCAGTATAGAGGGCCATCACCTGTTTTTTGGCAATTAAAGAATAGTGAAGCACAATTAGGATTAACCATACACCAATTGACTAACAAGTTTGATAGCGGAGCGGTTGTTTGGGAGCAAACTATAAAGAACGAAGAATATCATACTTTTAACTATATAAACCAGGCGTTTAGCCAATTGCAAGTACAGGGCGTAGCAGAAATAGTTAATACGCTAAGCAGCAAGCAAATGCCAAAAAGTAAAATACAAGCCGAAACCGAAGCCCGGTATTACAGCAAGCCCCAGCTGGCCGATGTAATGATAAACTGGGATACGATGGAAGCGAAAGAAATAACAGACCTGATAAAAGCATGCACATCGTGGAATAACGGGGCAAGCACTTTAATAAACGGGTACGAACTAAAAATTTTAGATGCTGAACACGCTTCAACAGAGGTTAATAACATACCCGGAACGATTACGATTGCAAACAACATGTTTAATGTAGCCTGCATTAATAAGCAGGGTTTAAACATAAACTTTTTTTATATAAATAATACTTGTGTACCGGCCCGGCATGCAGGTTTTTATGGTTTAAAAACAGGGCAGGTATTTATAAACAAAATATAGCGGCGTTGTCGGCAACAACAAAAAGACTTTTATCAGTTAATTATGAAAAAACTTTTACGTAATTCTTATTCAAAATTCAGCGCGACCTTGGCGGTGTTAACGAATAATTTATTTACAGGCAAAAAGCTGAGCTTTGTTTTGCCGAGCCTGTTTACTTTGTTGCTCGTAGTAGGGTTTAATCAGCAAAGCCATGCGCAAACCGTGTATTATTTGGGTAGCGACGGTTCAGTTTCTAATGGCACCAATGACGGTATTTACAAGGTTAACCAGGATGGTAGCGGATTAACCAGGGTTTGCAATAGCGTTTCGGCACCGCAAGATATGGCTTTAGATATTCCTAACAACAGGGCATTTGTTTCGAGTTTTACCCCAAATGCAGCCGATGAGCTTACACCCAATGGCATCTATCGAATCGACCTGGGTACAGGCACTAAAACACGTATCGTCGCTACTAATACTTCGTTTAGAGCCGCAAATTTAGTTTACGACCCGGTAAACGATTATTTATATTACACTTCTAACGACGGTAACGGTTCTACTACAGTTGCTACCGATGGACTATACCGTATAAAAGGCGACGGTAGCGGTAATACAACTTTAGCCAGTAGCATTAGCGCAACACCAACATATTTTGGAGTAGATATCCCTAACAGCAAGATATACATCTATGAGTCGGTTACAACCGCTCCCAAACTCATGACGTATAATTTGAGCGGTAACTCTGCGACATTTACTGGCTCAATCAATATGCCCGTTATTAAGGGGATGGACTATGATCCGGTAAATAACTGGATCTATTACACTGTAGATAATGGCACAACAGCTTTAACAACGGATGATGCGTTATGGAAAATTCACCCTAATGGCACAAACCAGACAAAGGTAATTGGAAACCTTACAGCTAACCCGGGTATTGTGACAGTAGAACGGGTAAATAATATCGCATTCGTTTGGAATTCTACAGTAGGCGACAGGAGAATAGTTAAGGTCGATATAGCTTCGGGTACACAAAGTTCTTTTCCAATTAGCCCGGGGTTCAATGTAAGCAATCAAGTTGCCGCAATAGCTATTCCTGCAGCTTCCAAAGTGGCTACATTAGCTAATTTTACCATAAACTCCGGCACATTATCACCAGGTTTCTCTTCGGGTACTATAGCCTATACAGCTTCGGTAGCCTATAATGTATCCTCAATAAATGTTACACCAACCAGAACAGACAATTTTGCCAGTATAAAAGTTAATGGTGCAACCGCAACCTCAGGAAGTGCTACTGCCATTGCCTTAAACTTCGGGGATAACATCATAACCACCGTGGTAACAGCTGAAGATGGATTAACTACTAAAACGTATACATTAACCGTTAACCGCGCAAAAGCGCCGCAAACTATTACATTTAATGCCTTAGCTGCCAAAACCTATGGCGCTGCTGATTTTGCACCTGGCGCCACAGCAAGCAGCGGCTTGGGTGTTAGCTACAGCAGCGATAATACAAACGTAGCAACCATAGTAAGCGGGCAGATACATATAGTAGGCGCGGGTACTGCCAACATCACCGCGTCACAAGCTGGTGATGGCAACACGTTAGCGGCAAGTAATGTGGTGCAAGCTCTTACTGTAAATAAAGCTTCACAAACCATAACTTTTGCCGGTACAGCCACTAAAACCTACGGCAATGCCGATTATGCCCCGGGTGCAACAACCAACAGCGGCCTTACAGTAAGCTACAGCAGCGATAATGCTTCGGTAGCAACTATTGTAAGCAACCAGGTACATATTGTTGGGCAGGGCACAGCAAACATCACGGCTTCGCAAGCCGGTGATGGTAACAGGTTGGCAGCAACGAGTGTTGTACAAAGCCTTACCGTGGGCAAAGCAACAGTTACCGTTACAGCAGTAGCCAAAACTAAAGTTTACGGCGATACCGACCCTGCATTAACCTTTACCGCAACCGGCGTTGTAGGCAGCGATGCCCCGACCGGTGCATTAACGAGAGCAACAGGTACAACTATTGGCGACTATCCTATTAGCCAAGGTTCGCTTACATACGGAAATAATTATAACCTTACGTTTGTACCCGCTAACCTAACAATAACCAAAAGGCCGTTAACCATTGCACCACTACCGGTTACAAAAGTTTATGGAACCAACGACTTTGCAAACGGGGCGCCTTATTCCTTCAACGGTACATCTATCGCCCCCGGCGAGGGTATGACAGGACTATTCGGAAGGGATAACACTTCTGAAAATGTAGGCGTTTATGCGTTAACAAAAGGGGTTAAACGCCCGGTAAACGTTAACAACGGAGATGATATGTCGGCTAATTATAATATCACTTTTATAACTAATACCTTTACTATAACAGCAAAACCAATTACGGTTTCCGCTACTGCGCAAACCAAAACCTATGGCGAAGCCGACCCGGAACTTACATATAGCAATAGCGGCCTTGCATTTAGCGATACTTTCACAGGCGCGTTAACCAGAAGTGCCGGCGAAAACTTTGGCACTTATGCTATCAGTCAGGGCTCGCTTTTGGCAGGCTCCAACTATACTTTAAGCTTCACTGCAAATAACTTAACCATCGCTAAAAAAATAGTGAATGTTACGGCAAATGCCAAAACGAAAACCTATGGCGATGTTGATCCTGCTTTGGATTACATCGCCGATGCTTTAGCATTTAGCGACGCCTTCACTGGTAGTTTAACAAGGGTTGCAGGCGAAAACATTGGCGCGTATGCAATTAGCCAAGGGTCGTTAGCGTTAAACAGCAACTATATGTTAAATTTTACAGGCGCTGATTTTAACATCGGTACAAAAACTGTAAATGTTACTGCCAATGCAGCAACAAAAACTTATGGCGAAGCAGACCCCGCATTAACATACAATGCCGATGCGTTAGTAAGCGGCGATGCCTTTACCGGTAGCATAACACGTACCGCAGGCGAGTTGGCCGGCTCCTACCCTATCACCCAGGGCTCGTTAGCACTAAACAGCAACTATGCTTTAAACTATACAGGCGCAAACCTAACCATAGATAAACGCGAAGTTACGATCAACGCATTGGCACTAAACGTACCATACGGCGATGCTGATGTTACCATAGGTTACAACATTACCGGCAGTGCCCTTGTTACCGGCGATATTATAACAGGCGCATTAAGCCGCGCTGCGGGTACTGCAATAGGCACATACGCTGTTACACAAGGTAGTTTAACCTTATCTAACAGCAATAGCTATAACCTCACCTTTAATAGTTCTCCGTATAACATTATAGCAAGGCCTATTACGATATCTTCACCGTTCACAACAAAACTTTACGGTGATGCCGACCCTGCCCTTTCTTACGGCATCACTTCAGGATCGTTACTTGCAGGAGATGCACTTAGCGGCGCATTACTGCGCGACGCAGGCGAAAACAGCGGCCCATATGCCGTGCGCCAGGGAACCGTAGCCGTTAACAGCTCAAATTATAATGTAACCTATCAACTGGGGAACTTTGAGATTGACAGGGTGCCGCTAACCATCACAGCTGACAATAAAACAAAATTAGTAAACGCACCAAACCCTACATTTACTTACGCTATTACCGGCTTTAAAAACGGTGACGACGAAAGCGCATTAAACAGCCCGGTAACCTTCTTTAACTTACCGTTATCGAGCGCACCTGCTGGCACTTATTCAATAGATCTATCTAATGTTGGCGCCCAAAATTACGATGTTACGCAACAATCGGGTGTGTTAACAATCAGAGAGGCTTCAGCAAATGCAAACCTTGCAGCGTTATCTGTTGCAGAAGGCGCAATTGCTCCTACTTTCGATGCGGCAACTACAAGCTATTCACTTTCTGTTGGCGCTGATGTTAATCAGGTTAATGTAACAGCAACACTTGCTGATTTAAACGCTAAATTATTCAGGATAAATGGCTTTGGTGCTACATCGGGCGAGCCAAGTAATATATCTGTTTACCCCGGCGATAACGAGATACAGGTATTGGTTACTGCAGAAGATAATTCAACCAGCAACACATACACCATTAATGTAAGCAAACCTTTAGATACTAATTCTAAACTTGCAGGCATATACTTACAATATGACGAGACCTTTAACCAAGTACCAGCCTTTGATCCCGAAGTGCATGCTTATACCGTTAATTTACCTAACGAGGTTACGGGCACGCGCATCATACCATTTACGGCCGCACAGTATGCATTCATTAAAATAAACGGCACCCCTTACGAAGGTTATTATGGCTCGGGGCTACTAATACCCGGTGAGGACAATAATTTCAGTATCGAAGTGTTTGCACAGGACAGGACGGTATCTGAAACTTACACGCTTAACCTTAAACGTGCTATATCTGCCAACAACAAGCTATCGGCTTTAACCATAAGCGCAGGTACACTTTCACCAAGCTTTAATACAGATGTGTTAAGCTATACCACCACTGTTGCGGGTAATGTTACGAGTATAGACGTACAGGGTTTCGTATCGGATACTACAGCAAGGTATAAAGTAAACGGAAACACTCTTCCAAACCGCTACCAACCTTACACAGTAGCACTGGCAGAAGGCCAAAACACGATTACTTTAGAGGTAACTGCTAAAAACGGCGATATAAGGAATTACGCATTAGATGTTACCCGGCTGGCCTTCCCTGATATTAAACTTCAATCATTAGCTATAAATAAAGGCACGTTAGCACCGGCATTTTTACCAAATACCTTAACATACGATGTAACGGTACCTAATACGGAAGAAACACTGGTATTAACACCGGTAGCAGCTGTTAATACAGCCACGGTACAAATCGGCGCCACCACTATAAATGCATCTACCCCTACGGCTACAGTGAATCTGACTGAGGGTTTAAACAATATAGATATTGTAGTAACCGCCGCAGATGGTGTTAGCAAACAAACATATACTGTTAGGGTAACCCGCGGGTTAAGCGACAATACCAATGCCGATCTTAAAATATCGCCAAAGGCAAACCTTGTTCAAATTTCGGCAACTGTTACCGATGTTTACTATACATACGCCGTTGCGCCGGATGTTAGCAGCATAACACTTACTCCAAAAGCACGTAACTTAAACGCAACGATGCAGGTTAACGGTTTGGCAATAGCAAGTGATTCTACCTCGGCACCAATAACCTTAAATATGGGGCCAACTGTTGTAAATTTAGTGGTAACAGCTCAAAATGGTGTAAACACCAGAACATATCATATAACGGTTAACCGTACTGGATCAAACGTTGCCAACCTGCTTACATTAAAGTTAACACCTACAGCAACACTAACAAAAGGCGCGGCTTCAGCAACTGATGTTAATTATACCACCACGGTTGCCCCTGATGTGACAAGTGTAATGCTAACCTCCGTTTTGCAGGACCTTAACTCGACCATGAAGGTTAACGGAACAAATGTAGCCAGCGGAGCCGCCTCAAATCCAATTGCGTTAAACATTGGGCAAACGGTAATCGATGTTATAGTAACCGCACAGGATGGTATTACCACAAGGGCCTACCACGTTACAGTAAGCCGCACAGGGTCAAATGTTGCTAACGCAACTATTATTAGGTTAACGCCTACATCAACACTGGTAAAAGGTGCAGTATCGTTAACTGATATCAATTACACCTGCACAGTTGCGCCAAATGTAAATACGGTTACCCTAACCTCAATTTTGCAGGATGAGAACTCGACCATGAAGGTAAACGGATCGGCAGTGGCCAACGGGGTAGCTTCTGCACCGATAGTATTAAACATAGGCCAGACAGTTATAAACCTGGTAGTAACCGCGCAGGACGGGGTAACCACACGTGCATACCACATAACGGTAAACCGTACGGGCGCAAATATTGCCAATGCGTCTATTTTAAGATTAACGCCTGCATCAACCTTAGTAAAAGGTACTGTATCGTTAACCGAGGTTAATTACACCAGTACCGTAGCAGTTAATACCGGCAGCGTAACGCTAACCGCCATAGCGCAGGACCTAAATTCGACCATGACTATTAACGGATCACCCGTAGCAAGTGGGTCGCCTTCGGCGCCAATATTATTAAGCACCGGGCAAACAGTTATCGAACTTGTGGTAACAGCGCAGGATGGCGTAACTAAACGTACCTATTTTGTTACAGTTAACAGGCCAACGCCTGTGTTGTTAGCTGTTGATAAAACAGATAGTAATATGTTTACCAATAAACCAACCAATAGTTTTGCACCCACAGGTGATGACGGGGTAGTTGTTCACAAGGGTGTTTCGCCAAACGGTGATGGCGCTAACGACTTCCTTTATATTGAGGGGATCAGCGCTTATGCGGGCAACAAATTGTCTATCATGAATACGAGTGGCTCGTTAGTATTCGAGACCAAAGACTACGGTAAAGACGGCAACAACCTGTTTAATGGCCACTCTAACAAAAATGGCACGCAGTTAAAACCAGGCACTTACTACTACGTGTTAGAGTACCAGGTTGAGAAAACAACCAAACGCAAAACAGGATACATCATACTGAAATTCTAAAAAGCTCTAATAATTTAACAACGATTGGTGTGAAGGCTATTATATTTAGTGCTACTTTAAAACGAATAACATTTATAACGACCACAGGCCTGCTGCTGTTATGCGGCAGCAGGCTAAAGGCCCAGCAGCAGATCTATTCGTACGCGCAGTATGCTGATAACCTTACCCCCATTAATGCCGCTTACTCGATGCTGGACAAAGCAGGATCGGTAAATGTAATGGGCCGCAGGCAGTTTATAGGTATTGATGGTGCCCCAACAAGTTTATTGCTAAGTGGAGTTTTACCAATTGAATCTATATCCGGTGCGGCGGGTATTTATGTATTGAATGACCAGGTAGCAGTAGAAAAGCAACTGGAAATAAACGCATTTTTTGCAAAAAGCATCCAGCTTAGCGGTAATGATTTTTTAGCAGTATCCATTAACGCGGGGATCCGTAACTACGTCGCTAACTATTCAACCCTTGATTCCTTTGATCCGCAATTTAAAGATGACGTGCGTGAAACCAGCCCCAACCTTGGTTTTGGTGTAATGTTTTACAGCGAAAGGTATTACTTAGGTCTTTCCTTACCTGAGCTTACCATACGTAGCCTTGGGACAGCTTCGGTACAACAAGCTAACTATCTTAAAAATCACTTCTATTTTTCGGGCGCGTACCTTTTGGATATGGGCGAGGATATGAAGTTTAAACCATCGGCACTGGTAGCTTATGTTAAGGGTGCCGACCTGATTACTGATGTTACCGGCACCATTTATCTGAAAGAAACGTTGGGTATTGGCGCAGGTTACCGCACAAATAAAAGGGCTACCGGCATCCTATCAGTTATAGGCGATACTTACAAAGTAGGTTACTCTTACCAGTTTGGTACATCATCAAACACACTTGGTGGGTTTAACACAGCCATACACGAGGTTAGCCTAAGCTACCGTTTTGGCAAAACAGGCGTTAGGAAATTATTATAAATTCATATGCTGAAATATTAAAGCCGTCGGTAAACAGCCGACGGCTTTTTTGTAACGAGTAATTACAACAGGTAATGGCTTTATATGCAGAATATTATATTTATTGATACATTAGCATAGGCTCAAATTGGCGATTGCCAAACAGGCACCAATTATTAATTTTGACATACATACCAGTCTAACATCGGGATCATTTATGAAACTTGCTATCGACCATAAAAGCCCTATCGCCAGTCCATAAACTTATCTCGTTAAACTGGACATGTTCAGTGGCAACACCACCAAACACCATCCCTCCCATTCAGTCATTGCCTATTGGATAAGCATCGGTCATCCAGTCTTTAGCGGGTTTATTATCCCATAACTTCAAATCCTGGGCGTTGGTGCTGGTTTATAGCATGGCAATAAGCAGGGTGGTTGCAGCACAAAAAAATATTTCATGGCAGGTTATTATATCAATCTGTCTAAATGCACGTAACCACCATCAACATAGGTAATTTGCCCAGTGGTATGACTGGCAATTGGTGATAACAGGAACACCACCTGTGCAGCAATTTCTTCAACGGTTGTCATACGTTTGCCTAAGGGGATATTTTGGGTGATGGATGCAAGTTTATCTTCGGGGTTTGGCAGGGTTTGCAACCAACGTTCGTAAAGTGGCGTAAAACATTCGGCAACAACAACAGCATTTACGCGGATATTATGCGGCAATAACTCAACTGCCCATTCCCGCGTTAACGCGTTACGCCCACCATTGGCAGCAGCATAGGCAGATGTACCGCCCTGCCCCGTATCTGCCACCTTTGAGCTGATGTTTACAATGCTCCCTTGCGATCTGATCAACTCCGGCAAGGAATAATGCACCACCAAATAATAATGCACCAGGTTTTTATGCAGCGACTCCATAAACTTTTCGTAGCTGCCGTTTTGTAAACCTACACCATCATTTTCTCCCGCGTTATTTACCACACCATCGATACGGCCAAACTCATTCATTACTTTTTCAACAGCGGTACGGCATTCATCGGGGTTTGAAAGTTCGGCCTGTACAGCAAACGCCCTACCACCAAAGGCCTCTATCTCCTGCACGGTTTTAATATTTTCCGTTTCGGTCCTGCTTAAAATGACAGGTATAGCGCCCTCTTTCGCCAATAAAACAGCAATGCCTTTGCCTATACCGCGCGCGCCGCCGGTTACAATAATTACTTTGTTTTTTATTTGTAGATCCATAATGGTTTGGCCGGCTGGTGTACCGGATAACTGGTGATAATTTAGCTAAAAATACCAATTGGTAGTATGCTGATATACAAATTAAGGCTTTGTTGCAAGCTCAAAATTTTATCCTTTTGGCAATTTATTAAACGATATTGGAAATCAATGAAATGATTTGTAGAATTTACGACTTTTAAATTGAATTATTGTACATTCAAATAACCAATTTACACTTCATGAAGCCTCAGTTACTAAAAGTATCTACCGACATGGTGCACTCCTTTAGTGCCCGCCGGGATATTATGCCCAACGTAAACAACCGCTGGCATTATCATCCCGAGGTGGAATTGGTGTACTTTAAAAACGGGAGCGGCACGCAATTTATTGGCGATCGCATCACCCAATTCAATACAGGCGATGTGGTTTTGGTTGGCTCAAACCTACCCCATTACTGGCAGTTCGACGAGCGCTATTTTGACAAGGAAGCCGGTGAAAGTGCCGATGTAAGCGTTATCCATTTTATCGAAAACTTTTGGGGCGATGCCTTCCTGCTATTACCCGAAACGCAGGAGATAAATAACGTGCTAAAAAAATCAAAACGTGGCATCCAGATAACCGGCGAGAATTTGAAAGAAATAGGCCACCTGATAGAGCAGATAATTTATGCTGACGGCGCCCGTAAAATAATCCTGCTGATGGAAGTATTGATGGCCATTGGCAATAGCGCGGAGAATAATTTGCTCGCATCCATGGGTTTTCAGCACAACTTCCTGGAGGCGGAGAAAGACAGGATAAACGCCATCTACAACTATTCGATAGCTAACTTTAAAAAGAAGATCTCGCTGGAGGAGATAGCAGCGGTGGCCAATATCAGCCCTAATTCATTCTGTAAGTTCTTTAAATCGCGCAGCAGGAAAACGTATTCGAGGTTTATAAACGAGATTCGTGTGGGGAATGCCTGTAAGTTACTTATTAACAACCAACAAAATATTAAGGAGATTTGTTACGATAGCGGCTTTTACAACTTTGCGAGCTTTCATAAATACTTTAAGGAGATAACCGGCAAAAGCCCGCTCACTTATCAAAAGACCTACATAAAATAGTTTTATCCCACTATGAATATCATTAAACTGCGCGGACCGTGTGCACCCAAAACAAGCGATTGCTCTATATCCGCAGTTTTAGATGGCCCGGCTATAAACGATGCGAACCCATGGTCGGTGCCTTGGGTACGCAGGTAAGCCGCATGCATATCGGGCACAATATCCGCCGCGCTTACAACAAAAGCCAGGTGCTGGCAAATAAAAGGAAGCACCCGTGTACCCATCTGCCTTTCGGTTACCCAAAGGGCGCTATTTTCAGCTACGCCAAACTCGGCTTGCAAAATAGCTAATTCAACGTTTTCCAATTCGTGTGGAGTTGCACCGGCAAATGAAGCCGCGTCATCAGCAAAATCAAATAACCCCGGCACTGTAGTAAGCGCACGTGTGCCGGGCAAAAAATTAAGAAAGGGTTTAATCTCGAATATACTTTTAACCGATATTACCTTGCCCCCAACATTACCTGCAACCGTTTTAAAGGTTTCCTGTATGGTTGCGGCATTTGCCTGCACCTTATTTTCCCACACGGCAATATCAGGCGCGGCAACCAACGGCGGCTGGTTCTTGCGTACATCTGCTAATATTTTTTCTCGCGTGGTCATATAATTATTTAGAATTTCGATGTTCGTCCCGATAGCTATCGGGATCGGATTTTTCTTGATTCTTATCTCTTGGTTCTTGCCTCTTGATTCTTGTCTCTTGATTCTGTCTCTTGAATTTAACTTCTATTCTTTCTGTACCATTCTCCAAATGATTCTTTTGGTGGCTCTGGCATATCACGATGTTTGTACCATGGGTTTAAACCATTGTTTAATGCGAATGGCGCATATTTCAAAACAACCCGGCCCGCTTTACCCGCAAGGCGATAAACTTGTGGTGATGAAAGCGTATAAGCCATAGCCTGCATCGCCGCAGCTTTCTTTTTATCTCCGTACCCTTCCTTTATAATTACTTGTCGCCATTTATATAACTGGTCGTGGATGTCTATTTTAACAGGGCATACGTTAGTACACGATCCGCAAAGCGTTGACGCGAAAGGCAGATCGGCATATTGCTTCATATCCAGATTTGGCGCCAATATAGAGCCTATGGGGCCTGCAACCGCCGTATGATAACTATGCCCACCACTGCGTCTGTAAACCGGGCAGGTGTTCATACACGCCCCGCAACGGATGCATTTAAGCGAGTTCCTAAAATCCTCACGGCCTAACTGAATGCTGCGGCCGTTATCAACCAATATAATGTGCATTTCCTGCCCCGGCCTTGGCCTTTTAAAATGGCTGGAATAAGTGGTTATTGGCTGCCCTGTTGCACTGCGGGTAAGCAGGCGCAAAAACACGCCAAGGTCTTTTCGCCTCGGGATCAACTTTTCGATACCCATGCTTGCGATGTGGATATCAGAAAGGTGGGCGCCCATATCGGCATTACCCTCGTTGGTACAAACCACAAACTCGCCGGTTTCGGCAACCGCGAAGTTAACGCCGGTTAAGGCCGCTTTACGGGTAAGGAATGTATTTCGCAGGTGAATGCGCGCTGTTTCGGTCAGTACCTGCGGATCTGATTCTCCTTTTGCACTGCCCAGGTGCTCGTAAAATATATCGCCTATCTCCTCTTTCTTTTTATGGATGCATGGCAACACGATATGACTTGGCGGTTCTTTAGCTAACTGAACGATCAGTTCGCCCAAGTCAGAATCTACGACGTTAATACCCTGTTCTTCTAAATAATGGTTAAGGTGGCATTCCTCGGTAAGCATCGATTTGCTTTTAACCATCTGGGTGATACCATTTTTTTTTAACAGGCTATGAACGATTTGGTTATGTTCGTTGGCGTTGGCAGCCCAATGCACGGTTATACCATTACTTATTGCATTCTTTTCAAACTGCTCCAGGTAATTGCCCAGGTCAGATAATACGTTGTGTTTTATTTGAGATGCGGCTTCGCGCAGTTCTTCCCAGTCTGGGATCTGGTGCGATGCCTTGTCGCGCTTTTGGCGCACAAACCAAAGGGTTTCGTCGTGCCAGTCTACACGTTGTTCGTCCTTATTAAATACCTCGGCAAGTTCGGCGTGGTCTTTCATAATGCTATCTCCTTTACACCATTCAAAATCTCGGCAATGTGGATCACTTTAACTCTGCTGTTTTTTCTTTTCAGGATGCCCTCCATATGCATCAGGCAGGAAAGGTCGGCAGCGGTAATATATTCGGCCCCGTTATGTTCGTGGTCAGCTACGCGATCTTTCCCCATTTTTGACGATACGGCTTCCTCGGCCACACAAAATGTACCGCCAAAACCGCAGCACTCATCAGGGCGGGTAAGGTTTATGAGCTCCACTCCTTCTACCATATTTAATAAAGACACAGGTTTGGAAAATGGCAATGCGGTAAGCTCCGTCATTTGGGCAAGTTTAAGGCCCCGTTGCCCGTGGCAACTTTGGTGCAAACCAACTTTGTGCGGGAATGCTGCATCCAGTTTTTTAACTTTTAACACATCGGTTAAAAACTCCGTCAGTTCATATATTCTTTTGCGAATAAATTGTGCGACCGGTTCGTTAGTTTCTGAATGTAAATGCTCTTTGATATGCAAAGCGCAGCTGCCCGATGGCGAAACAATGTAATCGTACCCGGCAAAGTTATCTATAAACAGATCGTTACAGCCTCCCGTCAAATGCTCGTAGCCAGAGTTTGCCATAGGTTGCCCGCAGCAGGTTTGCTGTGTGGGATAGCCCACCTCTACGCCCAGCTTCTCCAACAACTCTAAAGTAGCTATAGCCGCATTGGGGTAAAACTGATCTACGTAACAGGGTATAAAAAGGCCTACTTTCATATCGGTTCCGGCTGAAATAATGCCGTGGTTTATGGGCGTAAATTAGAAAGTCCGCAGCATTTAACTGTACTTAACTGTATGGTTGTAACTAAGCTTTGGCGTAAGCAACCACATTTTGTTTGGATGTGCCTAAGCCATCGATGCCTAATTCGACTACATCGCCTGCTTTTAAATAAATTGGTGGTTTAAAACCAAGCCCAACACCTGCAGGCGTACCTGTCGAGATCACATCACCCGGCAGTAGGGTCATAAACTGGCTTACGTATGATATGATGTAAGGCACTTTAAATATAAAATTAGCGGTTGTGCCTTCCTGCATCTTTTCGCCATTAACGGTTAACCAAAGGCGCAGATTATCTACATCGCAAACCTCATCTGGTGTTACCAGGTACGGGCCCATTGGCGCGAAGGTATCGCAACCCTTGCCTTTGTCCCAGGTACCATTGCGCTCCAACTGGAATTCGCGTTCAGATACATCATTGTGCAACACGTATCCGGCTATATAATCCGCAGCGTCAGCTTCTTCCACATAAGATGCTTTTTTGCCGATAACCACCGCCAACTCTACCTCCCAGTCTGTTTTTACGGAATTTTTTGGCATCATGATATCATCATTAGGCCCAACCAATGAGGTGGTGCTCTTCATGAAGATAATAGGCTCTGAAGGCAACTGTGCGTTAGTTTCTTTAGCGTGATCGGCGTAGTTAAGACCAATACATACGATTTTCGACGGTCTTGCAATCGGGCTGCCCAAACGCGCGCCATCAGGGATAACCTGCAGTTCGCTTTTGTGTTCTTTTACATAAACGGCAAGTTGTACCGGGCCGCCAGTTTCAAAAAACTTTTCACCGTAATCTTTGCCATAAAACGAGGTATCGTAATTAACGCCGTCAATCTGTACACCTGTACGTTCTTCGCCGGCGTTGCCGTATCTTATAAATTTCATGTTGTATTAGTTGTTCAATGTTATAAATCCGCCATCAATGGGGTAATCTACCCCTGTAATAAAGCTTGCCTCGTCAGAGCATAGGTAAAGTGCCAGCGCGGCAATTTCATCCGGCTGCCCCATGCGGCCTATCGGTTGGCTTTTAGAAAGCTTATCAAATATTTTTGCCTGGTTATCAGGGTAGTTTTTGGCGATAAAGCCATCCACAAACGGCGTATGCACCCGTGCAGGCGAGATGCTGTTACTGCGTATATTATCAGACAAATAATCGCGCGCTACAGACATGCTCATGGCGTATATAGCGCCTTTACTCATCGAGTAAGCAAACCTATCCGCAATGCCCACATGCGCGGCTATCGAAGCCATATTCAGGATAACACCTTTACGGCCTATTTTCATTAATGGCACAGCCGCGAAAAGGCAGTTATAAGCACCTTTTACGTTCACGTTAAAAATGCGGTCAAGATCGGCCTCTGATGTTTTTTCGAGGTTACCCACGTGGGCGATGCCGGCGTTGTTCACCAGGATATCAACCTTGCCAATGGTATTAAATACATTTACCACCGCTTGTTGGTCGGCAACGTTAGCGGCATGCGCCTGCCCATCGCCGCCTTTGCTTTTTATCTTTGCGATGACATCGTTAGCAGCATCGGTATTTAACTCGATAATATGAACGGTAGCACCTTGTTTGGCAAACAGCAGGGCTATTGCTTTACCTATACCGCTGCCACCACCTGTTACTACGGCTATTTTATTTTTTAAGCTGAACATTTATATGGTTTATAATGAAACGCCACGTTTCCATGGAATAAAATCGTCCTGACCCAATTGTACCGCCTTTGGTTTGATATCGCCATTGGCAACATCTATCACATAATTTAACAAACGGTGTGCCGATTGCTCAATGGTTTCCGCGCCTTCTATAACCGTACCGCAATTAAAATCAATAATATCGGGCATTTTATTAAACAAGGCGGTGTTGGTTGATAGTTTTACTACAGGAGCAACCGGGTTGCCCGTTGGGGTACCCAAGCCTGTGGTAAATAGAACCAGGTTTGCGCCTGATGCAACCTCAGCCGTGGTGCTTTCTACATCGCTGCCGGGGGTGCAAAGCAAATTTAAACCCGGTTTGGTTACTTTCTCCGGGTAATCCAAAACAGCTGTAACAGGTGATGTGCCTCCTTTTTTTGCCGCACCTGCAGATTTTATGGCATCCGTTATTAAACCATCGCGGATGTTACCGGGTGATGGGTTGGCGTAAAAACCCGAGCCATCTGCCTCGGCTTTGGCGTTATAAGTACGCATCAGGTCCATAAATTTCATAGCAGTGGTATCATCAATACAACGGTCGCTCAATTCCTGCTCTACGCCGCAAAGTTCGGGAAACTCGGCCAGTATAACACTGCCACCCATGGTTACCATCATATCCGACAGATAACCTAAAACCGGGTTTGCTGAAATACCTGAGAAGCCATCAGACCCGCCGCATTCTAACCCAATACATAATTTATTGAGAGGCGCGGGTTGGCGCTGTTGTTTATTTACCTGTATCAGGCCGGCGAAGGTTTGTTTAAGCGCTTCGTGCAAAAGGTGGCTTTCGGTGCCCAACTTTTGCTGCTCTAATATCATTAAGGGTTTTGAAAAATTTGGGTCGCGCTTTTTTATCTGGTCCTGCAGAATACTGGCTTGTGCGTGCTGGCAGCCAAGGCTAAGTATGGTTGCGCCCGCCACATTGGGGTGGGTAATATAACCCGCTAATAATCCGCAAAGCGCGTCAGAATCTGTACGTGTTCCACCGCAACCCATATCGTGGTTCAGGAATTTAATACCATCTATATTGGGGAACAATTTATTTGTAGCACCCGCTTCAGGCGTCAATTGCAGGTCGGCCTTTAAAATTTCTTCTATCGATTTACCAGTCTGCAGCATATTTACCAATTGGTCTACCTCGTTCTCGTATCCACGGGGTTTAGAGAAACCGAGTTTATCCAGCAAAGCATCTTTTAATACATTGATGTTCCTGTTCTCGCAAAAAACCAATGGGATAACCAACCAATAATTAGCCGTACCTACGGAGCCATCTGAACGGTGATAGCCATTAAACGTTTGGTTAACAAAAGTGCTTACATCGGGCTGTGTCCAACTTATTTTACGGTCACCAAGGGTAAAATTGTCGGCAGCATGTTTTAAATTTTGGGTGTTGATAACCCCTCCCTGCGGGATGTATTCGGTGGCTTTACCAACAAGCACGCCGTACATGTACACTTCGCCGCCGGGCTCTAAAGCCTCAATAGTAAATTTGTGCTTACCCGCTACATCGCCGGCAAGGGTAAAGCCAAGGCCGTCGTGCTCAATGTAGGTACCTTTGGACAGGTCGGTAAGTGCAACAAGCACGTTATCGCCTTGGTGGATATGTAAGAAAGTACGTTTAACTTCTTCTACCATAATAATTTATAGTTCGGATGCGGGCTCCGCTGTATATCGGGCAGCTGCATACAGCGCACCTGAAATTGGTTATAATTTAACGTAAAAATAAATATACCCACGCCGTTTACAATGGACTAATCTTAAAAAGGGTGGGACAATTTAGCGGTAAGCCAAGGTAGCCAATCGTATCCTTAAAACCTATTAACCCATAACCGTTTACAGTTGTTCCAAATAACATAACACTGTGCTGATATCATCACCCGGGTATTATGCTCATAAAGATTAACAAATGGGCTTGGTTTTAATAGGCTTACAAAGCAAAAGCATGGCAGCCAACAATGCTTTTGCTTTATTGGCTAATTATTAAGTGATATTGTATAGGCTCCAACTTATCGCGAATACAAAAGTGCTGTATTGAACAATTGGCGCGCTAATATTACTTTTCTAATTAGCGGCCTATCATTACAGGCAGATATCTTTTTACAACAAAGATGACAGGAAAGAGAATAATAAAAACTGTCAAGGTTGCCACAACGCAAAGCAAATCGTTCTGCTCGAAAATCGACAAAGGCATTTTCATAATAAATACAACAACGGCTTTAATAATGCTCAACGCAATTAAATGGAAGGCCATTATTAATATTGTATTTCTACCCATATAACCAAGAAAAGAAATCTTTTTAAACGCCTTTTCTAAAAGCATAGCAAAAATTAGCGTTGATATTGTGCCCGAAAAGGATGATAGAAAGAATAACGAATAGTTATTATAGCTCCGGCTATTCATATCAACATTTTGGTTCACCATAGCAATGTAAATACAAATTGTAAGAGAGACAATAAAAATCAATAATTGAATTAAAGCATTTTGCTTCATCACCTTATTAATAAAGTCCTTACATAAAAAAGCAGAGGCGTAAAACACTAAAGCTACAATTGCCAGATTGAATCCCCACGGTAGCCTTGGAAGGTTGAATCTGTAATCGATGTATCCGGCAATGACCAATATTACTAATGTCAATTGTTGTATTTTAATGTTCTTGTTGTTGACTAAAAGAAAAAATAGATTTTCTGTGATGAAGAGGCAAGGCAAAAACCATAACACGATGCAGTGGATCAAATAACCGTCGATCCCGTTGCCGTAAAACATCCCTATTATTGGTTTTAGCCACGATACTTCAGAGGAAGCATCATTCCCAAACTTACGGCCAATAAAAAACCAAAAGAGATAAGTTATAACGTTAAATATTAGGTAAGGCAGCATTAACTGCCTCAGTTTTTTTACAAAAAACGCTTGGTATGTAACTCCTTTATCCACCTTAAACAGATACCCGGAAATAAAAAAAAACAAAGGCATGTGAAAAGCAAATATGAAGGTAGACAAAGGCTTAGAAATGCTCTGGTGACCTAACACTACAAGGAAAATACCTATGAATTTTGCATAGTCTATCCACATTATTCTTTTCCGACCGTTTGTATCTAAAGTATCTTCCGTTTTAACTGGGGTCATGAATTTAATGTTGAGACGCTGTTTGAGAAATGGCGTTGTTGAAGATACAGAAATTAATGCTAAACAATATTAAGCTTATTATTCACAACCGTACTAAAACAAAAAACCCTCTAAACTTTCGATTTAGAGGGTTCTGATACTTGGTATCGCTATTGTCGGGTTGGCTGGACAATTATCCATCCACTTAAACCGATAATATTCAATAAATTATATTTAAAATTAACATGAACGGGAACTGAATAAGGCACATTTAATGTGCTTTAATTTGGTAGATTTCCTAGCCTATTTGTCCGGATAAAATAGTCCATAAACTCGTTAAACAAATATAATGACTGTATTAATTCTCATGATGTGATAAGGTTTATTTAGGTGGTGTTGGCATTACGTTTAAAGCTAATTAGCGTAATTTTATGTCGAAACGTCCATCTTTCACCGTGACTTTTTCACCTAAGCTGTTGACAGCTTCGAAAGAAAAAATGCCGGCAAATATTTTTTGCGTTGCGTCAAATTTCAATACCGTGAGCGTACCCGTAAGTGGAGCAACTATATCATAGTCGCCTCCAGTTTCCCTTGTGATGCTATAACCCGCCATGGCAGCATTTCTTTTCCCAACAACTAATTGCGATAATTGGATAATATCGCCCGTATTAAACGAAACATCATTAAATATAAAATTAAATCCATCGTTGGAATCCGTGTTATTCGTTGTCAGCTGTAGCTGTTGAGGGTTTAGCGAAAAAGATACAGCCAGTTTAACGGTATAATTCCCAAAGTTCACTTTCGGCAAAAAAACCTTGCCATTCACTGTTGCACCAAACGTATTTTCGCCCGTTTGTGTAATTGGCGGAAGTTTACCGGTGTTAATTTTCTCTTTTTTGCAAGTTGCGCTCATTAAGGCTACCGCTATCAATAAAAAATATACTTTTCTCATAATCATATTAGTTTAATATCAAGTAATTCTGTTCATTTAAGGATACCGTTTTGAAGCGAGCCGTCACATCTGTTGTTAGACAGAGATCGCTTAAAACGCTTCACCCAGGTTTAAAATGACAGAACTGTATCCTTTACTGAACCCGTAGTCAATTCCAATATTGGTATTTGAGCCTTTGTTAAACTTAATCCTTAACCCGCTACCGGCGGCCGGATGCCACGCCTTTAACATCGAGTCAGACCCGCTTACCGTATTGATGTTGGCAAAAACTACAAAGCCTAAAAGACCGTTACTGGTGAAGTCCCTGCGGTATTCACTTTCAAGATATAGCATACTTTTGCCGCGGTAACGGTTTTGATCAATGCCCCTGCCCGACCGGTTGTAAGGGTCCCAGCCTATACTCGGCAGATCCAGGTATGGTGCTTTGTTATTAAATACAGTCCAGAAATAGGACCAAAAGGCAAGAGTGTTTTGCTGGTTGGGTCTACCAGGATTTAACGGAATATATTTTCTAACGTCAATATACAAAGATTGCCAGTTGTTATCGCTACCGAAAAAAGTTGGATTGACCCTGTAAACCAAGTTAGCATAAGAACCCGGAAGGGGATTAATTGAGTTATTACGGGTATCATATAGGAAATTCACACTTACACCAGATGAAATAGAATTGCCGCTTACCCCATTAGAATAACCGGTGTATTGCTTTAAGTCTATGCCGGGATCATCGCTCCTTATATTAAAGTGATAATCTAAGTTGTATCCGATGCCGGCGAACAGGTAAGGCCTGATCTGTTTAAGCGCACTTTGATAGAACCGGATATATTTATAGTCGATCAATGCCTGCTGCCCGTAACTGTGGCTTGCACCAAGGCCCCAGGTATACTGCGGATACACCATGAAGCGGGTGTCGCCTTGAATGGTCCAGGTGTTATCTTTTAACCATATGCTGTTCCGTAATGGCAAACCGAAACGGCCTTTGAAATTCCAATAGGGCGTAAAGACCGCGCTGGACAAATTGGTGGTACTCCTTGGTCCAAAATAAGTGGCTGCAGTGGTGCTTGTTATCAATGCCCTGCCACTTCCGCCCGGCACGGTTCCGGGAACCGGCAGTATTGAGAAATATATTTTCTTCTCCTTTTCTTCTTTCACCTTTTCAGGGTTAAGATGAAACAGGCTTTTTGCAATGTCAATCAGGTCCTTCTGCTGAGACGTATCATTTGCCATATTGTTGTTGCCCGGAATGATAGTGGTCGCATCCTGAGCAAACAACAGAACCGGGCATAGGCAGAACACGATGAAAATATACTTAAGCATTAAATAAGTTAAATTGGAGCCGTCCTATAACCTGCGAAAGCGCACGCGAATTTATCTAAGCAACGCTTGGACAAGCCTTGAGGTTACAAAGGTATATATTAACAATAAAGTAAGAAATAGAAAAGCCTGCTTTACTCCACTTTATGCCTGTGGCGGCTTACTGATCTTTATGCATTGCATACAGTTATTTTTGTGAAAGAGACTGCCAATTAAAATCTGATAGGTTGGCAATGCTAACACTATGAATGCCAGCCACAAAAGCTTTTAAACAAAAAACGCCCCGATAACTGGGCATTTTTTGTTAGTATTTGTGCCGGATTATTTAGCTGGCATTATATCTATAATAACTGTCCGGTTATAAAAACGCTCTTCAGGAACATTGTTCTCAAATGGGGCGTTGTTCTCGTCCTCACCAAATCCCATTGCGTCAAACCTTACATTGCTTTTCCCTGCTTTTGTTACCGCACGCTGTAATATGATTTGTACATCGTTAGCCCGTTCTTTTGACAATTTCATGTTATGTTCTTCATCACCAATTTTATCTGTATGGCCATGTTTCATTACCGTGGATCCGTCGGTAATTGAAGTAGCTACAACATCGGTTAAAAATTTATCATAAGATGCTATGGAATTTCCTTGTCAAAGTCGTATAGGATACTGTAACGTAAAGCTTTGCTAACCGGCTCATCCTGGCGTATCAAATGCACTGTATTTTCCTTCCGGATAGGCACGCCTTTGCGGGTTTCGCCGGTCATCACCAATTTATAATCTCCCTGTGGGTTGTTTCCTAAAATAGAAGCACCCGATATACTTTCCTGGTCGCGGGTATAAGGCCCGTAATGTTGTGAAGTGCCTTTCGGATCGGTAATGTCTACCGACCATGATTTAAGTAACAGCCCCGCACTATCAATATTAAGCACAACGTGGCTGTCAAGGGGATCTGCCTGGGTAGCGATGATCTGGACAGGTTTCATCTGGTCGCCGCCAACTTCCAGTAATAATTCCGGTGAGGCACTTCCAATATCCACGCGACGGTCGCCTTCGCGAAGAACGGCAAGTTCTTTTGTACCACCCGGCTGTTCAGAAGGGATAACCGGTTTAGTGCGGCCCTGGGTGATGATCCTTGACTCATCAAGGCCAAAATTGTCCACTAAATATCGTTTAACCGCTTCTGCAAGCAATTTGCCTTCCGGCGGACCTTTACTTGATGCACCACTTAAGGTAATAGAACTGCCCGGATTTGATCTTAAACGGTCGCCCATAATATTAAGAATATTGTGGTAAACGGCTAACTGCCTTGCCGAGCGGCCGGTCATGTTGTCCGATTGCTCATTTTGTAATTGATCTTCCTTAAAACGGGTGGCCTGATCTTTTGTTAATGTGATATATCTGCCTGAAAGTTGCGTTGAACCTTCATCAAAGAAAACAGAGTTACGTAATGGCAGCGTTTCACTTACCTGACGTTTTAACGGAACAGCTATTGGCGCGCGCACGTTAAAAACAAAGTCATGCAATGGTACAGGTGTGGCTGTTACTTTTTCAGGTAGTTTTGAAGCCTTGCCAAATTTAAGAGCTATACCACCACGTATGGTTGTTACCGACCAGCTTTCGATACTTCGGGGGTCTTGCCCGAAATAGGGATGATAAGATACAAATGGCGAAATGCTAAATTTAGTTGTGCTGTTTGGCGATGACGTTAAGATATCATAACCGATACCCACCTGGCCCGAAACCAGCGTTTTGCGCATCGAACTTAATTCACCATTAGTATTTGGCTGTTTAAGCTGGGTGTAAGCAAAATCTTTATTCATATTAAAAGCTACCCTTGGCCCTGCAAAAAAGTAAAGCCCCGTTGCCGGTACGCCCAAACGAATGCTTGGTTCAACGGCAATATAACTGGTGCTGGTCCCTAAAGTAGCGGGGCAATTACAAGGAGCCACAACATCTTTAAACTTGCCCCCGCGGCCGTCATAGGCAACGTTAAGCATTACACCCCATATACCAGCAGGGCGGTATTCTACAAGCACCGACCCATACGGGCGCACATCGTTCCCTTTATGGAATGCCGTAGGCGCAATAAGCGAATTGGTAAGCCGTTGGGTTGTTCCATCGTAAAAATTGAAATTTGCCGCCCCCGATAAGCCAAACCACCAGGTAGGCTGTGTGGTTTGTGCTTTAACGGACGTATTGGCCATCAGTATCATCATAAAAAGGATGATGCTTTTATATATTTTATTTATTGGTAACATATGATTGCTTCTTTAAATTATTTGGTTGGAGCGTTAAAAAGATCCCCTGGTGGGGGATCATAAACATCAATATTATTGAGGTACGTTAATAGTGGTATTTACCATGGTAACGGAAGCCACTAATGAAATGGCCCTCCCATTTAACACTGTTTGCACCGCATTACCTGCTGTTGAAAAGGTGATACCTGCCGATGAAATAATGGTTCCGGTCATAGTACCGCCGCCAGCTGCATTAATTACTGCTGCGCTGCCCACATACCAAAATACATTTTTAGCCTTCGCGCCATTTATTAATACAACGCTTTTAGCACCGTTTGGCCCCGCAACACCCACGGTAAGGCCGGCTGCAGTCTGGAATATCCACACAGCATTCGGGTCTCCCTTAGCATCAAGTGTAAGGTCGCCGTTGGTTATTTTAAAAGTACTGCCTGCAGATTTGTAAACGCCCGGTGCCAAAGTTAAACCACCCAATTCGCCTGCACCCGGGTCACTACCGCCTGGTTTTGAAGCGGGCGATATGCTGTTATAAGCCACGATAGCATCAGCCAGCCCCTGTGTTGCAACAGCAAACGAAGTAGCGGTTCCGGGAGCCGGAGGAGCCGTATAGATCCTGCCCGTAACGTTACCCTTGTTCAGCGGTGTTTCGGTGTAGATCTCGGCAGTTGTGCCATCGTGGAAACCTGTTATCAAAGTAGATGCGGCGGTTGTACCGATGCTGCCGTTGTTTATAACTGTATTTAAACCCTGATTGGTTATACCGGCGTTTCCACCAAATGCACCAAATTGGGCTACACTGCCCAAACTTGGCGGTGGTATTACAACTATAAGCGTAAAGTTTGCGGTAATGTGTTTATTGCCAGTCATGGTAACAGTTAAAGGGTTGGCCGAACCGGATGCGTCACCACTCCACGATGTGAAGTTGTAGCCTGGGTTCGCGTTGGCCGTTACTGTAACATTAGTACCCGACGCATAAGCACCTGATCCTGTAGTAGAGCCACCGATAGTGGGATTAGATTTTAATGTTAATGCAAACTGCGAAGGAGGTATAAGCTTAAAGTTGGCAATCAACTTGCGGTTTTGAGTGATAACAAACTGGTAACTGGAGCTCTTTGAAACTTCAACGCCGTTTTCTGTCCAGTTGATAAAGATATATTTTGCATTAGGGTCTGCTGATACTGTAACCGTGCTTCCAGCGTTAAATGCGCCTGATCCATCGGTTGTTCCGCCTGCCACCGGCAAAGACGACAATACAACGGCAAACTGTGCCGGAGGGATCAATTTTAAATTAGCAACCAGCACACGGTTTCCTGCCATAGTAAACTGGTAGCTGGAGCTTTTTGAAACTTCCACGCCGCCTTCTGTCCAGTTAGTAAATGCATAACCAGTATTCGGGTCAGCAGTTACAGTGGCCAGCGAGTCGTGCGCAATTGCGCCACCGCCGTAGTTGTGCCTCCAATTGCCGGGCTTGATGATAATTTTATCAGTGGTATTGTTTTAAAGGTCCATACGTAATCGCTAACCATCGCTGTACGCAAGGTATCCGTTACGCCGGTGGTGATAGTACCAGTGTAATCTACAAAGGGCAAAAGCGGCTGGCTTGGCGTAAAAGTAAACACTTTGCCATCCGCGGTTGGTGCCACGGTGCCTGCAATAACAGTGTTGCCTTGCTTAATAATAAAAGTTTTGGAATTAACAGTGGCTGATGCCATGTTCGTGTTAAACGTTGCCGATATTACCTTATTAAGCACAACGTCGACGGCCTTATCTGCCGGGTCAGTGGTAACTACCGGGCATTCACCTTTAATTTCGCCCTTGTAATCGTCTTTTTTACAACCTGCCACTAAAACGGTAACAAGCAGAAAGATACAAAGAATAGTATTTGAAATGTTAAAATGGCTTTTGCGTTTTCGCGTAATGGTGCCATCGGGAATCAGCGTAAAATTTTTGATCATAAATAAATATTTGAAGGAATAATGTGTGAAAGTTCCTATAGTCCTTATGGGATCGGATATATGGGTTCTGCAAAAGTATATGTACTATGTACCAGCACTGTTATATAACTTTTTGTAAAAGTTATATAATTCACACCTTTTAAGCCAGAACCGTGCCCTGAAAGGCAAGCTGCTTAAAATGCGAGGGGGTGATGCCGGTGACTTTCTTAAACTGCAGAGATAAATGAGCTACGCTGCTGTAATGAAGTTTCCATGAGATCTCCGTTAAGCTTAATTCGTTAAAATTGATGAGTTGCTTAACAAATTGAATTTTTTGGAGGATTATATATTGCTCTATTGTAGTACCCTGCACTTCTGAAAATACATTGGCCAGATAGGTATAATCGAGGTTTAGTTTTGAACTCAAATATGATGAGAAGTTTATTTTTGATTGAGTATCCGAATAGTGGATGCTTTGGATGATGACCTCCCTAATCCGTTCAACCAAAATACTTTTCTTATTATCTAAAAGTTCCAAGCCATGCTTTTGTAAAGCTAGGCCAATCTGTTGGGCTTGTTCAATGGTAATTTCACCAGCGATATGTATTCGGCCAAGTTCTATGCTTGTGCATATCAGACCGGCGTTTCGGAACTCTGATTCGACAATCACCTTGCAGCGACTACCGACCATGTTTTTTATAAATAGGTTCATGTCACAGTACCATTGCAAAGCGGATGCCCCCAAAATTTTTAGATGGTTCTGCTGGATGTTACAGGCAAATCGACTTGCTATTTAATTTTTATAGCACTCCTATAGGTTTTAAACCCATGATTAAAAAAAACATTTCGTTATAAGAACAAAAATTAAATATTCAGTGATTTTATCGCACACTATATTTATGACGGTTACTGACGAATTGTGCTTACTATAAAGGAACATTTTAGTAATTAAACTAAATACCAGCTGTGCGTTATAGCTCCTGCCAAGCCAGACCGTAACTCAATTCGTTGCGTAGCGATTTTTATTTGCAGGGTTTAGCACGTTTCGATATTATTTTTGGTAGCCCATAACGGGAACGAACATGATTATGACCTTAGTGAGCAAATTGAATTAAGAAGTGAAATGCCTATTTCAATCTTCAGAAATTGGCAGTTCAAAATAAAATTTCGATCCAACATTAGCAATGCTTTCTACCAATATCGTGCTTTCATGAAAACGTAATATTTCTGCAACAAGGTAAAGTCCGATCCCAAAGCCGGCAATGTTTTTGATTTTATCACTTTCAACCCTGTTAAACCTGTCGAATAGCTTCGCCTGATCTTTCTTATCAATCCCCATACCTGTATCGGAAACAGAAATTTGTGCTTGTCTATTGATTGTTTTACAACCAATAGTGATGGTACTGCCAACCGGAGAGTACTTAACCGCATTACTAACCAGGTTTTCCATGACCTGCCCTATCTTGTTACGGTCAGCTATAACAAAAACATCTTCGCAATCTTTCATCACAAATTCATGTGTAGGTGATAATATTTTATAAGCTGGTGGTACTGGTATGGATCAGTGCCTGGTTAGACGATGCATACTGATTAACGTGTACATCAACTGGTTTGAACTTATATTATAGATAACCACATTGTCGGTCCGTGAATATTTCATGAGGTTATTATCCTTATCATACTCGTATTTGAAAGTATATGTCTCACCTCCATTGCTCTTCGTCTGGGTAGCCGGGTACATGGCCTGGACTTTGGCGCTGTCAACAGGCGGAATCGGCTTGGGGTTATTATCTTTATTTTGGCAATTGCTTAATAACAAGGATGTGCATACCCCAAGGACATAAACCAGGGGTTTGATGAATTTTTTCATAATAATAGGTGTTTTTAATGTTGTTTAATGATAATGCCAATGCAGGTAACAGCATTTTGTTACCCGAATTAAACTCTCACAAATAAGCTTCAAGGGTACAGGAAATACTTTCGAATTTTTCTCAATTTCATTCGAATTTCTTCCATTATTTTCTACAGGCAATAACCTGAGGCGACGTCTAACTAATAATGAAAGCTGGCTAAAGTTCAAGCTATTTACCCGCACATACGGATCATGGTAGAGTCCATTATTTAAGTAAAAAGCTTCCTTAAAAATCGCTTGATAAACCAAGACGTTTGGCGGATAAAGTGGCGTTTGAGAAATGTGTTTGCCAATTTGCTTTTGCGGTGGGTGAAATAAATTAAGGAGTGAATTGACTATCAATACTTAACAGGCTATCTGTGCCCAAATATAAAATCTAAATTTGGGGCACCGATTAGGGCACATTTTCCTTGATCTAACTTGAATGAATTGGGTTTAAATAAACAAAAAACCCTGTAAATGAGACATTTACAGGGTTTTGACTCAGTTTGGTATCGCTTGTTGTCGGGATGGCAGGATTCGAACCTGCGGCCTCCACATCCCAAATGTGGCGCGATACCGGGCTACGCTACATCCCGATTGGGATTGCAAAGGTAGCTTTTTTGTATAGCTGTGCAAACTTTTTTTAAAAGAATTTGCAGCGGCTTATTTAACCAATTCATTTGCAAAAACTTAGCGTTAAAAATATTTTTAATTAACATTAAAACAGCTTTTAGGGCGCGTAAAATACTACATATGTAGTATTGCCCATGTTTTAAAATGGTTGTTACTTTATTGCAGGCAATACTACCGGTACAAGGGTAAAAATTGCAAAAGCTTATCGCCCGAAAACTGGCGGGCCTTAAGGTTTATTAATATCAAAAGATCGTACTATTAAAAAAATAGGGGGAATATGATCTTTGATAAAAAGCCCCGCATCAGCAAGTGACGCGGGGCTTTAATTTATATGTTATTGCTTGCCGTTACTTCCCTACTTTAAAATCAAACACCTTGCGTGCCAGCTTACCTTCCAAATTAAGGCCCTCAACAACTACGTGGTAAGTGCCGGGCTCGTCGGCAGTAAAATAACTTACGGTGGCTTTACCATCGGCATCGGTAACTACGTTTGGCTGCCAGTAAATGGTAGATCTAAGATCAGTTTCTGCATCCCTGTCGTTAGGATGATCGTATGCGGGCGAATAAAATTCACGCTGCGGCGAATAACCCCTCACCAATATCTTATCCAGGTAGGTTATCGGTAGGCGGTACATCTCTCCTCCTTTTTTCATCGTAATTTGTATCACGCCCCAAACACCTGCATCACCATAAATTACGGTACTTGCACCAGAGGTGAACAATTCGATTCCTTCAACATCAAGCGGCGAGATATCTTTTAGCGTACTTGGGTCAATCGTCATTCCGCCCAGCATTACCGTCATTGGTTCGCCTCTTGGGCGGGTAATTGATGTAACCCTGCCAATACGATAAACAATTTCGTTCCTAACTTCTATCCCTGCTACGCCGTAAAACGCCTGTAACAGGCTTGAATAGGCCACCAACCTATCTTTCTTAATAACTCGGTCTGCACCGCTTAAACCAAGTGCAGATGAGCCTTTAATGCTATTATCAGATGTTTTTCTATCGCGGATGGTAACTTCTTTCAACATGGTTGTCCTGCCCGGCATACCGGCAGGGAACTGGTCGAAACGCTTTTGGGTGCTCATGAGGTAGTCAATAAAATTATCTGCCGCGGCATCATCCACCACATTATACGACTCGTATTTTGGTGCAGGCACTTTGTTAAGCACTATCCTCACCCTATCCTTACCTTTTGCGTTTTTGGCACGTACAACAAATTTTACGTTATTGGTAAAGTTTAGGCCATCTATTACAAAATTACCTTTATCATCTGTTACCGTATCAACCAACAGCGTGCCTTGCGGCGTACTTCCATACAGGGTCAGTTTACCATTTGGCATAACTTTGTTGCCTAACGTAGTAACCCTACCGCTTACACCAATGCTTTTTTCCGGTTGGTAGGTAATCCCATCCAATTTTCCAAGCTTCGCATCTGCCCATTTAAAACGGCGCCACCCTTGTGTAAGCAACAGGTAGTCAAGATATTTGGCCCTGCCTTCATTTGCCGGGTTAAAGTAATAGTTTGGCTTTTCTATAAACCCTTTAAGATCTGACGTTAGTAACAGGTTTGAGTAAATGGTAGTTTGCTTATCCTCATTAATCTTTACTTTACCTGCATCGGTTATTGCAACCGATAAGTTACCTTGTACCGGCACATCATCGGCATCATTTAAGGCCAGTTGCATTTGCACCTTTTCGCGCTTGCCATATGAGGCTTTGTTATTGCTGATATTCAACTTCAGCTGGTCGTTATGTTCTATAAAAATCAAACGCTCTGCCAGTGGGTTGGCCTCTGCCGACAATAGCGTTACCTGTAATATCCCGGTACTAAACAGGTTTTTAGCCACATTTATCTTAACATAGGGTTGGTCTATTTTAGCTTTAATGGCATATTTCACCACGTTATTTTGTTGCATAACCAACGCGGCTGCCTTCCCAATAAGCAATTTGCTGGTTGATATAATAATGGCTACACTGTCTGCGCGGTTGTTGTTCACGGCAAGTACATACCCCTCGTCATCAGCAACGGGCATTGGGTAGCGGCTTTCTTTGCCCGATGCATCTTTTACTACAGCAGTATATTTGATACCAACAACAGGCTGTAACGGAAATACACCCATACCGGCATGCGCAGTTTCAAATTCGGCAACGGTTTTATTGGCTTGATCTACTACGTAACCGGTTACATTGGCACCATAACCGCCCGGCAGTGTAGCTTTAAACGCCACTTTAGAGCGCAGGCCGTTAACAAATCTCCCACCCTCAGGGAAAAACTGCACATCAACTTTACCGGAGTTGTTTATTATCGCAAATCTTCTTTTTACCGATTGGGCTTTGTTTATGAAGATCTCAGTTTCTATATAGGCATCGTTTAAAAATTCTTTCCTAATATTTTTTTCGAGCACTATTTTACCTTCGGCGTCAGTAGTTAATTTACCTTTTGAAAGTTCACGTTCTTTAGATATCAGCGAATAATTTACCTGCTTGGCAACCATCAGGCTTTTATCTTTAACGTTTAAGTAGGTGATGGTTGTTTTCACTTTAGAATCAGCTTCGAATTCGAATTTTGCATTAGCAAAAACATCTGTTGACACCCGGGCATCACCGATCTCAATATCCTTATTGAAAATAAAATCGTCGCTGTAATTTTGCATCCAGCGGGTGTAGGCTTTTATGTGATACTTACCTGCGGTAACCAGCGAATCGCTTAAGGCAAAATCGCCGTTTCCTAAACCGTTACTTAGTGGCACAACCTTGGTTTCGTGTACAGAATCGCGCTCATCCACCAAGTCAACATATAATATATTGCTTTGGGTAGATAGTTCATCGTTTTCTGAATTTACCACATAGGCTTTAAACCAAATATCCTCGCCAATGCTATAAAATGGTTTATCTAAATGCAGGTGCACTTTTTCTTGCGGATGCGCATCCCGCCATTTATTCACGTTGGCTATCAGATTGTTAAGCCAATCATCGTCGGTAAAAGCAGTGAATAAAATTGCAAAAGAGAATGCTGCACTAAGCAACAACAGAAATTTTCTTTTCATGTAATAAAGTTAGTGCTGAAAGATAACTGAATTTCACCGAAAAGAAAAAGGTAGAAATCTTAAATTAATAGGATAAATCAGCTTTATGAAGATAGTTTAATATTTTTAACTCTTCTATGTTAACTTATTTGGCACAAAAAATAGGATATTAAAAAAATTTAAAAGTTACCCCGATATCGAAAACAATTTATCCTGTTTGCAATTCATATAGCATACTTTACTTTATCATTTAATAAGTTGAGAAATAAGAAAAACGTATCAATCTTGGGTGGTGGGCCGAGTGCCCTGTTTATGTTTAAGCAGTTTGTTGACGCTAAACGCGACGACTTCTCCATCACCATTTTCGAAAAAAATAATGTGTTGGGCGCTGGCATGCCCTACAGTAACAGGGGAGCTAACGATGAGCATGTTACCAATGTATCCGGTAACGAGATCCCTGAAATGGTCACCACTATCAATGACTGGATAAAAACCGTTTCTAAAGACACGCTCGACAAATTCCACATCGACCCTGACAAGTTTAACGAGTACAAGGTGTTGTCCCGTTTGCTGTTTGGCCAATACCTTACGGCGCAGTTTAGCATGCTGCAAAAACAAGCAAAAGAGCAAGGCCTTGAGTTTGAAATCAACTTTAACAGTACCGTAAGTAACGTAACCGATAACCCGGAACAACAAACAGTTATTGTAGAAATAAATAATCGGCACAAACATGAATTTGACCATATCATAATTTGTACCGGCCACAACTGGCCAAAAAAAAATGAGAGTAAAATACCCGGGTATTTCGACTCGCCCTACCCCCCTGTAAAACTTGCTTTTGCAACCAATGAGGCCATAGCTATACGAGGATCATCCTTAACCGCGATTGACGCCATACGTACTTTATCGCGCCATAACGGAATATTTGATAAGGATGAAGATGGTAAAGTAAAATACACCGTCCAACCCGACAGCAAAGGCTTCAAGATGGTGATGCATTCGCGCAACGGTTTGTTGCCTGCGGTAAGGTTCCATCTCGAAGATTCGCACCTGGCTACAGGTGCAGAACTTACGAAGGAAGACATCAAGCAAAACCGCGACGATAACAATGGTTTTCTATCGCTGGACCTGGTGTTTGAAAAAGATTTCAAACTTGCTTTTATAGAGAAACAACCAGATTTTTACGAGCGGATAAAGGATATGCGCATGGAGGACGTTGTAAGCGACATTATGGAACAACGCGAAAGCATAGAACCTTTCGAACTGTTTAAAATGGAATATAAAGAAGCCGAAATTTCCATCGAACAACGCAAGTCTGTTTATTGGAAAGAGATGCTTGGGGTGTTAAGCTTTGCGATGAACTATCCGGCCAAATATTTTTCTGCAGAGGATATGATGAGGTTGCAAAAAACCTTAATGCCGTTAATATCAGTGGTTATAGCTTACGCACCTCAAAGTTCGGTGGAAGAGATGATGGCTTTGCACCAGGCAGGTGCTTTGCAGATAGTTACCGTTGGTGACGAGAGCTATGTAGAGCCAATTGAAACAGGTGGGGCTATCTACCATTATACCGATGAACACGGAAAGCAACACGCCGACACCTACAAGACCTATGTAGATTGCGTAGGCCAGCCACACCTTACGTTCGATGAGTTTCCGTACAAAGGATTAAGCGAAAACCGCACGGTCACCCCGGCAAAACTGTGGTTTAAATTATCAAAAAACGGCCTAAAAGCACTTGAAAACGACAATAAGAAAGTGGCAAGTGACGGTAAAGGCGGATATTATTTAACCGTGCCGGGCATCGCCATAAATGACAGCTTCCAGGCGGTGGATGATTACGGCGCATTTAACGAGCGCATTTATATTATGGCTGTCCCGTACATTGGCGGTTACAACCCCGACTACTCCGGGCTTGACTTTTGCCAGGAAGCATCAGGCCATATCATCAAAAGCATCCTGAATAATTAAACAAGATATGAATACCGAAATATTAGCCGATACCCCAAAACTTTACATGTTGTTATTAGGATCGAAAGCGCCGGGCAGGCATGTAGAACAGCACGATTTTTTTTTCGGCATCGCCAACTCGTTAAAAGAGTTAGTGCCCGATATAAAAGCCTTTTGGCGTAACACAGGTACCAGTTTGCATATTGATGGCTGGCGCGAAGTAAAAGCCGTTGATGGGTACGCTATAAAGGTAGTACCGAAAGATGATACAATTATTCAATCTGATAACAAACTGTTTTTCATCAATCTTGGCGGTTACCAGGCTAACCAATTAGCCGAACAGCATTATGTAGTGCTTACCGTACAAAATGACCGCGGCCTTGCCATCCACGAATCAAAAAAGACGGTGTTCTTCCGTACCAATACAATCGCACAGGTAAAAGGTGCCAATGCACACATTGATGATAAATACGGCATAGATGTAGATGACATTTACCGCATTGAAGAGATGCTGTCTCCAGCTCTTAAAGATAAGTATCAAATAAAAATAGCCCCATCCCCCGGTTTGCCGGAAGATGTGATACATTTGGGTTATTTTAAACTGGATAAACTCTCATAGATACTTGTTTATAAGAGAATTATGATAATGCTTTCATCTTTATTGATTTTTTGTTGATTATTTTATTAAATCTTTATAACTTAATTTATTTCTAACTGGTTAAAACATTTTGCTGTTTTGCTGCTTGTATTTGTACAATTTATTGTGTTAAAAACAACCACAACATAAAACATCATGGCTAAAAAAGAAACCGGCACTGAGCCAAAATTCGCGACAGCGTCGCCTGAAAAAACCGACACTGGTTTACTCGAACTTTTTAAAGACGGCATAATGGATATTTACTGGGCCGAAAACCACCTCGTTAAAAACCTGCCCAAAATGATTGCTGCTGCAACCTCGGCAGATTTAAAAGCAGCTATCGAAAACCACCTCGAAGAAACTAAAGGCCACGTTAGCAGGCTTGAAGAAATATTTGGTTTATTGGATGAAAAGATCATTGCAAAAAAATGCGATGCAATGGAAGGCCTTACCAAAGAAGGTGAAGGCATTGTTGAAAGCACCGAAGCCGGTACTGATGCGCGTGATGTAGGTATTATTATGGCATCGCAAAAGGTAGAACATTACGAAATTGCTACCTATGGCGGCTTAGCATCTTTAGCAACAACATTAGGTTTAGCAGAAGTAGCTGCTATTTTAGAGCAAACACTTGCTGAAGAAAAAACAGCCGACGAAAAGTTAACCGAAGTTACCGCAACCATTACACAAGCATAATTATGGCAAAAAACGAAAAAACCGTAAAACCGGACACCGAACCAACTAATCAAAAAAGCGAACAATTAGGCCAGTTTAGGGATGATGCCGCTGGTCAGCAGATGACGACCAATACGGGTTTAAAAATAAACGACGATCAGAATTCTTTAAAAGCCGGTGACCGCGGCCCGTCCCTTTTAGAGGATTTTATTTTGCGTGAAAAAATAACCCATTTTGACCACGAGCGCATCCCCGAAAGAGTAGTGCATGCACGCGGTTCCGGCGCGCACGGGGTGTTCAAATTGTATGAAAGCCAGTCGGCCGTAACAAAGGCTTTATTCTTAAATGATACAGAAACAGAAACGCCGGTATTTGTACGTTTCTCAACCGTAGCAGGCTCAAAGGGCTCAACTGACCTCGCAAGGGATGTACGCGGCTTTGCGGTACGCTTTTACACCCAGGAAGGCAACTTTGACCTTGTTGGTAACAACATGCCTGTATTTTTCATCCAGGATGCCATTAAGTTTCCTGATTTGATCCACGCGGTTAAACCCGAGCCGGATAACGAGATACCACAAGCAGCATCGGCTCACGATACATTTTGGGACTTTATTTCACTAATGCCCGAGTCGGCGCACATGATCATGTGGGCCATGAGTGACCGTGCCCTACCCCGCAGTTTACGCATGATGGAAGGTTTTGGTGTACACACCTTCCGCTTTGTTAATGCAGAAGGCGTTGCGAGCTTTGTAAAGTTCCATTGGAAGCCCCTATTGGGTGTGCACTCTGTTGCCTGGGATGAGGCACAAAACATATCGGGTAAAGACCCGGATTTTCACCGTCGCGACCTTTGGGACGCCATTGATAGCGGCGCTTTTCCTGAATGGGAATTAGGCGTACAAATTGTACCCGAAGAAGATGAGTTTAAGTTTGAATTTGACCTGCTCGATCCTACTAAACTAATCCCGGAGGAATTGGTACCTGTTCAGCGTATTGGTAAAATGACCCTGAACCGAAACCCCGACAATTTCTTTGCCGAGACAGAACAGGTTGCTTTCCACCTGGGCCACATTGTACCTGGTATCGATTTTACAAACGATCCATTATTGCAAGGCCGTTTATTCTCTTATACTGATACGCAATTATTGCGATTAGGTGGGCCAAACTTTCAGCAGTTACCTATCAACAGGCCTATAGTACCGGTTTACAACAACCAGCGAGACGGCTTTTCGCGTCAAAATATTGATGCGGGCAAAACCAGTTACAGTCCAAATTCGCTTAATAACAATTCGCCGGAGCAAGTAAAGGCCGAGCAGGGTGGTTATGTAACTTTTCCTGAACGGATAGAGGCCACTAAGATCCGTGCAAGAAGTAAAAGTTTCCTTGACCACTTTAGCCAGGCAAGGTTATTTTTCAACAGCCAGTCAGACCCGGAAAAAAACCACATCGTTGATGCTTTGAGTTTTGAATTGGGTAAAGTAAAAACTGTTGCCATTCGCGAACGTATGTTGGGTATATTATCGCTAATTGATAAAGGCATTGCTGCCGAAGTTGCCTATGCATTAGGCCTGCATGTACCTCAATCTCCGGAAAAACCTATTAACAAAAGTATCCCTGCGGATGCCGCGGTAGAAGATTACGAATCTGTACAGGTAGAAGGCTCGTTAACCAAATCAGAAGCATTGAGCATGGCTAACACCATTAAAGACAGTATCAAAACCCGTAAGGTAGCCATACTGGCTGCTGATGGGGTAGACGAAACGGCCTTATTCGCCGTTAAAGAAGCCATTGAGAACGAAGGTGGCGCGGTTAACGTTATTGCACCAAGGTTAGGGTTTATCACATCGCTTAACGATGAAAAGATCCAGGCCGATGAAAGTTTTTTAACAGCCGCATCTGTATTGTTTGATGCTGTATATGTACCCGGCGGCGGCAATAGCGTTGCTTCGATAGAAGCAGAACCTGATGCTATACATTTCCTAAACGAAGCTTTTAAACATTGTAAAGCAATTGCGGCAGATGCAGGTGCTATGCAGGTTTTAGAAGCAACCTATTTCAGCAAAAAAATAGAAAACGATGAAGGTGTTATTGTAGGTGATGGTGCAGCTACCTTGGCCTTAGAATTTATCGAGGCCATAAAGCAACATCGCTTCTGGGAACGCGAAAAGCCGAGAAAGATCCCGGCTTAACTTAAATATTTGCAGAAAGCGCCTTGATAACCAAGGCGCTTTTTTTATTGATTTAATACAGCTAACGCGCCTTCATTACCTTGCTGGGCGGCTATTTCATAGACAGTAAGCCCACGTGCATCCGTGAGGGTTTTATCAGCCCCCGCATCAAGCAATTGTTTAAGCATATCGTTACGGCCAAACATAGCGGCAAACATTAAAGCAGTACCACCATTACCGTGCATTTGATTTAGATTTGCGCCCCTGTCTATTAACAATTGGGCAATATCGGCATAACCTTTGAAGCAAACGCCCGTAAGCGCGGTGTTCCCGCCAAAATCAGCGCCATTTATATCAGCGCCGTTATCCAGCAGAAAGCGCACCGCCTCAATTTGGTTATTGTAGCATGCAATTATTAAGGGTGTATATCCTTTAGCATCTTTTGCTTCAACACTAACTCCCTGTTTTAAAAGTTCTTCAATTACAGGGATTTCTCCTTTACGCGCCGCGTGGATCAATACTTCGTTTAAGTCTACGTTTTCCATCATTTATTAACTTAATATAGAGGCTATAGTTTGCCGTCGGCGATGATAAATCAATCCCAATTAAAAGTTACTTCGCGGTTGTTCAGTTTCCATTTCTCGGGGAACTGGTTGGTCAGCCAATCCAAAGGCTCGCCGTTTGGTTGTACACGGGCGGCGTTAGCAAATGCTTGTTTAATGGCTGCCTTTTGTTCGGCACCAATAAACCCTATCTCGGCAGATATAAACAGCGGCGACCCGCTTTCTGCCAATAGTTGTAACCACTTTTTAGTTTTATCCCATGGTACATCTTTGGTGATGCCCACACAATCGCCATCGGCTGCATAAAAGGTATTGTTTTGCGGCAAGCGGAACCCAAGCGTGTTCACCCCCATTTTTTTGGTACGTGCCCACTCCTTTCCGCTGGTGTCGTCGCCAATGCGATTAAGTTCGAACACCCCTGCAGATAGGTGGCTGGCGGTATTGCAGCCAATAATATACATATCCCCTGCCGCTTCGCGGATGCAACCATATAATTGGTTCATGATCTCGGCGTTGGTTTTGGTTTGGTCGTAAAACTTCCAGCCGGGCGCGGTAAAGGTATCTTTCATCTGCATGCCCCATCTACCAAAAATATCCCAGGTACTGTAATCGTGCTTTACCATGTGGTAACCCCATTTTTTGTACAGGGTTATATTGCGTTTTACGCGTGCAAGGTTTTCCGGAATGGTTGGGTCAAGGATCAGTTCATCATCCTGCCCTCGCCCCGGTATTTTGGGGGAAAGCAGGGTTTTGCTGTCATCCTTGCGGGCAATTAAGGGGCGTGTCCACAAGCCGGGGCGCATGCCGTGGCTTTTCACCTCGTCTGCCATTTTGTGCATGTCTTTAAACTTATCGTTCACTATCGAAAAATCGTCGGGCTGCTGCCAGCCGTCGTCAATTACCGAGAACGGTCGGTTATTGGTATCGCCAACCAGTTCGGCCATGGCGGTGGTTTGGTCTTTAATGGTTTGGAACGAGTTTTTGCCGTACACCACATACCAATCGTTAATACCATAAACAGGTTGTTTTGGCAGGCGTGGTTTGGTGCACATTACCTTACAAAAATTGGTTAGCGTAGCATATGGCGTTTCGTTGGTTTTGCTCAGGCCTGTCACAATATCTGCCGCATGCAGTGTACGCTGACCCAGTTTTACACCAACCCCGCCGCTATGGGTATCCATGGTTAATTCTATGGCATCGGCTTTAACTTCCCAGTAACACATGGTATTGGCACCGGTTTTCACACCAAAGCAAGCGGTTTGGTTATCATCATATAACAGTGCATACCATGGGTTCTTAGTGTTAGCATCAGGCGCGCGCCATACAAGGTCGCCGTAGCTGCGTTCCCAATGGTCGCCAAAAACTTTGGTGTATTTAGCAGTCTGATATTTCCATTTAAACCGTATTGCCTGCAAGTCGCTAAGGGGCGCTTGCACATGAACAGATTGCGCGTTACCGCTTGTTTTAATTTCAACTTTTATATCCCGGTAGGTAAATACCGACCCGCCTTTACCGGCGAGTTTAATCCATTGGTCGTTAACCTGTGCAAAGGCCTCGTCGGGGTTATTAATAAGCGAATTGCCAATAGCATTGGCAAAAGTTAAACGGCTGTACATTACCGCGGCAAAACCGGCGGCAGAGAGTTTTACAAAATTGCGTCTTAACATAAGTTTGTTGTAAGGATGGCTAATTTAGTAATTAGTATCTTTTGTGCAAGGCAATAGATAAAAAGGAATCACGTATATACGGTTAATACATATATTTTATAAATTGCACCTACTATGAAAAACGCTCTTTTACTATTATCATTTATGGCCATTACCCTAACTGCATCGGCACAGGACTGGCCAAATATTAAACGTTACGAAGAAGCTAACAGCAAGTTGGCCGCACCTGCTAAGGGAGAAAAGCGTGTAGTGTGTATGGGCGATTCGATAACCGATTTTTGGATCGTAAACGATTCAACCTTTTTTGCAGCTAACAATTACGTAGACCGTGGCATAAGCGGCCAAACAACAGGGCAAATGCTACTTCGCTTTCGCGAGGATGTGATCAACCTGAAACCTGCTGCGGTAGTGATACTCGCGGGTATAAATGACATCGCCGAAAACAATGGTCCGTCTAAAATAAAAGATGTGGCTGGTAACATATTTTCCATGGCCGAGTTGGCTAAAACACATGGCATAAAGGTGGTGCTGTCATCAGTATTGCCTGCAAATGTTTTCCCCTGGAGACCGGCGATTGTCCCTACCGAAAAAGTAAAGATCTTAAACGATATGCTAAAAACGTTCGCTGCGAAAAATAATATGGTTTACCTGGATTATTTTACCGCCATGGCCGATGATAAGCGCGGCCTGCCCGCCAACCTTTCTAAAGATGGTGTGCACCCCAACCTTGCCGGTTATAAAATTATGGCACCTTTGGCTAAACAAGCTATAAAGAAAGCGCTGAATAGTAAATAAAAAGTATAATTAGTAAGCTACTAATCAAAAAAATGAGGTGTCCCATGCTGTCCCATTCAAAATGAAATGGGACACCCTCTCAAATATTCTTAAGTATTTGTTATACAGATAATTGAATTTATTTAATGAATAATAACTTTAAGTATAAGTAAAGTTTATAAAAATACAATTACCTGAATATCAATTTTTTATAAAAAGCGTCTCGCTTATATAACTAAAAGTGGGACAGTGCCCTTTTTTGTTGTTTACGGCAATCGTCTGTCATTTAAAAATACAAATGCTGTCACCCCTATCTCAGGAAAATAAAATCTCCATTTTATTTAAAATGTTTTGGTGAGGTTTGCGTCTACATCAGTATAACAACTACTAAACAACATGCAAAACACCTGCTTATCACTAAATACTTGCCCCGCTCTCAACCACTCTGCGCCCGATGAAGAACGCGAGTTAGCTATACTTTTTCTTGACATCCGCAATTTTACCGGCTTAATGGAATCGCAGCCCGAGCAGGCCGTTATTACCGTTGTGCGCCGTTTGTTCACTGCCTTTAACCAGATCGTTAAAAACCTGCAGGGCAAAGTGGTAGAAATAGCCGGCGATAATTTATATGCGGTATTTGGTTTAGAAACCGGGCTTCGCGATGCGGTGAATAACGCTTACCAGGCTGCAAAAACTATGTTCCAAACCGTTAACTTGTTTAACGATGCTTATGCGGTGCCATTCCATGGTGGCCCATTACAGATAGGCGTTGGTTTACATGCAGGCCGTGTTTTTGTAGGCGAATTTGGATTAGACGCACCCGCGCAACTTTCTGTTATGGGCTTACCTGTTAACATCGCATCGCGGTTACAGGCTAAAACAAAAGAATTGAATAACGATATGCTGATCTCGGAATATGCCTACAATATGCTTGATGTTAACGGGCTTGGCCTTGATAAACAAACCGTGCACCTGCAAGGCATTACCCGAAACCAGCAGATCCGATTGGCTGGTAAACCATATGATAATAACCACCAGTTAGCATCAAACACCCTGAGTATGGATTATTTATTAGCCATCTCCGGATAGGACGCCTTATTTCTATAAGTCTATCATATATTAAATGCAAAAACCCGCTGTAAATACAGCGGATTTTTTTGTGCTTGTATTTTTTGTGATGATTCGCAACAGTGTGACACAGTTATCTGCTAACATTTAATTAATTTGCCAATCACCAATTACTACCCATACCTATGGCTCACGGCAAAATAACTCTTTTAAAAAGAAATGCCCTTTTTATACTTACAGCACTATTCATACTATCTTTTACTCCCCAAAAAGAGGTTAAGTGGGTTGCCATCGGCGACTCTATCACCTACCTGAACGACCATCTCGACGAAACAAAAAACAGGGTCACGAAAGGATATTTAACAGGTGTTACCGAAGCCTTACCGTATATTAAATACGTTAACCAGGGGCATAACGGTTGGTCTACGCCGGGCATCGCCAAAGAAATTGAGACCCTTGGCCTTGTTAAGGCGGATGTTTACACCGTTTTTCTGGGCACAAATGACTGGTGGGGTGGTATGCCCGCCGGCACGCTCGATGATTATAAAAACGACACCGGTATAGGTACATCATCCGGCGCTTTCCGTAAGATCATTAACAAGATCCGCAGCCTTAACCCAGCCGCCAAGATTGTGCTGATAACCCCGATGCAACGTAACGATTTTGTTTACATTAACGACCCACACAACAACGCTTACGGCAATTACAAAGAAAAGAACGGCCAAACTTTAGAAGCTATTGCAAACGCCATATTTGCAATAGGCAAATATGAAAACCTGCCCGTGGTTGACCTGTATCAGAATAAAGTCCTCAGCATAAAAAACACCGTGAAATTTAAGAGGTTAAAAGACGCGCTCGGGAACTACACCAATTATAAATATCCACACTCAATTGATATTCCTTTTAAACCGGGCGTGGATGATTACCCCTACCCCATCGAAGCACAAAAAATGACCTTTGATGGCCTGCACCCATCAGATAAAGGTTACGAAGTGATTACTAAAAACGTTGTAAAAGCATTTAAAAAGCTGAACCTAACCGAAAATTAATTAATGAAGAAACTATTTCCAGGCATTGCCTGCCTCCTGCTGGCCCAGTTAACACAGGCCCAGGTTTCTGTTACCACCTTACGTACCGAAAACTTGGAAAACCCCATCAGTATAGACAGCAAAACACCACGCTTTAGCTGGAAAATTGTGGAGGACACCAGGCGTAACGTAACCCAAAAGGCCTACGAAATTGAGGTTGATACTATCGAAACCAAAGCTAATACACATTATTGGGCCAGTGGTAAGGTAGTTTCAGATCAATCAATTTATGTGGCTTACCGTGGCAAAGCGCTTAAGGCAGGCAGCAAGTATTTTTGGCGCGTGAGGGTTTGGGATAACTATGGTAATGCATCGCCGTGGACTGGGCGTGCTTACTGGCAAATGGGCCTTCTTTCCACAAACGATTGGCATGCCAAATGGATAGGCCCGGCTGTAAATAACGAGATCAATGGCCCTGCCCCTTTGCTTAGGGCGACCTTTAATTCGCAAAAAACAATTAAGGCTGCAACTGCCTATATAACCGCCCATGGTTTTTACGAGGCGCAGATCAATGGCAAAAAAATTGGGAATGATTATCTTGCTCCCGGATGGACCAGCTACAACAAACGTTTACAGTACCAGGCTTACGATGTTAAAAACCTGATAAAACATGGCGGCAATGCCATAGGTGTAACGCTTGGCAATGGTTGGTATCGCAGTCCGCTGGGGCCATATAACCCAAGGCCGGATTTTTACGGAAAACAAACCGGAATGCTATTACAAATTGACATTACCTATACGGACGGCTCGCACCAAAGGGTGTTATCTGATGAGAACTGGAAATCATCGACCGGGAGCGTGCGCTCTGCCGAAATTTATAACGGATGCACCATCGATACCCGGCTGGAGCAACCGGGATGGGCGACAACGATGTTTGATGATAAGAAATGGGCAGGTGTAAAATTGCAATCGTACCCTATGGATAACCTTATTGCCACATACAACGAACCTGTACGCAAGCACGAAAACTTTGCTCCTGTAAAGGTCATCAAAACTCCGCTTGGCGAACAGGTGATTGATTTTGGGCAAAACCTGGTAGGTTGGGTTAGCATTAGGGTAAAGGGCAAGGCGGGCGATTCTGTCAAGATCTCGCATGCCGAGGTTTTGGACAAGGCCGGCAATTTCTATACCGAAAACCTCAGGGCCGCAAAGGCCCAAAATATATACATTTTAAAAGACACGTCGACCCGGGTCTTCGAGCCACAGTTTACCTGGCAGGGGTTCAGGTTTGTAAAGGTGGAAGGGTTACGCGGCAAGCTTGATACCGCCAATTTTAAAGCTGTTGCTGTTTATTCGGATATGAAGCCAACGGGTAGTTTCGAATGCTCAAACCCCTTGCTTAACCAACTTCAGCATAACATCCAATGGGGGCAAAAAGGGAACTTTTTGGATGTACCCACAGATTGCCCGCAACGTGATGAAAGGCTGGGCTGGACAGGCGATGCACAGGTATTTGCACGCACCGCCACCTTCAACATGGATGCGCACAACTTTTTCACCAAATGGCTTAAAGATGTAGCTGCAGACCAATATCCCGGCGGCAGTATCCCATTTATAATTCCTGATGTTTTTAAAACCGGCAATCATGAAGTCGGCGGCAGCACAGGCTGGGGCGACGTGGCAACCATTGTACCGTGGACCATGTACCTTGCCTATGGCGATAAACAGATCCTGGAAAATCAATATCCAAGTATGCAGGCATGGGTAAAGTTTATCCAAAAACAAACCAAGAACGGCCTTTGGAATACCGGCGACCATTTTGGGGACTGGCTTTTCTACAGCGTAAATAATGATCGTGATGGTTCATCGGCAATTACCAATAAGTATCTGATAGCGCAGTGCTTTTACGCTTACTCCACACAAAACCTGATCAACGCAGCCAAAGTGCTTAATAAAAAAGCTGACGACCTTTATTACACAAAGCTACTCACCCAAATTAAAAACGCGTTTTTAAAAGAATACGTAACGCCAAACGGATTAATCTCATCAGATACGCAGACGGCCTACGTGTTGGCGCTCGCGTTTGATCTGCTGCCCGAAAGTTTGAGGCCGCAAGCAGCGCAAAGGCTTGTTAAAAACATTAAACAATACAATTATCATTTAACTACTGGCTTTTTGGGCACGCCGTATCTTTGCCATGTGTTGAGCAGGTTTGGCCATGCTGATGTTGCTTACAAACTATTGCTACAGGATACCTATCCATCCTGGCTTTACCCGATAAAAGCGGGTGCAACCACCATTTGGGAGCGTTGGGATGGCATTAAAACCGATGGCACATTTGAAGACCCATCCATGAATTCGTACAACCACTACGCTTATGGCGCCATTGGCGATTGGATGTACCGCGTTATTGCCGGTATAGATACCAAAACTGATGGCCCAGGTTATAAGCACATTATTATTAAACCAACTTTAGGCGGCGCATTAAGTTATGCTAACGCCGATTATGAAACCAACTACGGTATGGTAAGATCGCACTGGAAAATATCTGCTGGTAAGTTATACCTGGATATTGAGATACCGGCAAACGCAACCGCCACCATTCAGATCCCCATCCAAAATAACGGCTTGGTAACAGAAAATGGCAAAAGTCTACGGTTGCTTCAAGATAAAGAGAACACACCGGGATACCAGTTAATCGAGGCAGGATCTGGAAAATATCAGTTTGTTACAAGTTGGAAATAATGAATATATCAACTAAACAAAACGGATGATGTAATAGTTATATCAATAACCGGATCGTAATTAAATACGTCCATTTAAAAAATTTGATATGAAAAACCCATTCAAAGAAAAAGATAACAGCGGCATTTTAATTGCAGGATTGGCCATAGGCGCTATGTTTGCAGGGGCAATAACTTATTTATATATCCGCAAAAAAAGAGAGATAAATCAGGCAGCCGATGAGTTTAAAGAACACGCTAAAGACTACCTAAAAAAGAAAGTTAAAAAGAAATTAAAAACAGAAATAAAAGCGCTATAAGTGCTTCCTGAAATACAAAGGCCGCGGTGATTAACTGCGGCCTTCGTTTATTTAGCTGATAAAGCTTTTCCTTCAAAGGCCATCCCCTGCCATCCGTTAGCCATAAATTGCCTGATATTCTGGTGGTCTTCTGCGTCTGGCGTATCTAAAACCGATTGATAATGCTCTGCAAATAATTGGAGTGTATCGTCCTTACTAAGACTATGCAATTTGGCAAAGGCAAGCACCTTGGCACTACCTTGGTTTTGAGTAGCCTCGTTGTAAGCATCACCATTTTTAAACGCGGTTGGTTGATGCGTATAGTAAGTTTCAATAAATGCTATAACATCACTAAAATTAGCTGCTTTACTTTTCAGGGCTATAATTAGTTCTGATAATTCTTTTTTCATTCTCGTTATATTATTCAAATATCAGTAAAGCTATTCGGTTATGTGTTTAATAAAAAGGAAGGTTACATATGTAGCCTTCCTTTTTATGTGAGATATATGATCTATAAGTTTAACACTAATGCTTCACGGCTTTTACGCCGTAGGCATGGCCAATAAAATAGCCTATGATGAGTGCGAGCACAATAAGCCCCCACCATATGTATTGAAGGGTTTTAAGCGTGGCTATGGTTTTATTGAGGTTACTTACTTCCGATTTGTGGCTTAACTTCTCATTTTGCAACTTCATATTCTGCTGCTGCAATTTAGATAGCGTACCGCTTACTTCTACAGGTTTTTCCTGCTCCTGTGTATAACGACGCACAAAGCCACCCGATTTCAAGAACTTGTCGCCTTTAGGTTTCAATACCAGCTTTTCGGGCAGGTCATAATCGCCATGCTTGCCCGTTTCAGCAATAAAGCCTTCACGGGTAAGTATTTGTACAAGGGCAAAGGCCGTGGCCTCGTCCTGGTCAAAAAGTTCGAGCAACTGGTTTCTTGTTAAACTATCCGGTATGCCAAAAGCTTCCAGCACAGCATCCAGCATTTCGCATTCATATTCGTTCAGTTCAGTCATTGCGTACAAATTTAAGCATATACTGCTATAATCCGTCCCAAACTTAACAATGCTTACGCTAAAAACATCAATATTGATATTTTTAGCGGCTGTAAACCAGATATCAGCCCTCCATCAACATCGATAAGGATATTTACAATGCAAAATACCCGGTATTATCCGGGCATTTCGCATTGTAAATCAAAAATCAGGCAGGTGCATAGGTTTTTGTTTGGTTGCCTGAAACTTCCGGCTGTTTTATAACTTCGGGAGCCAGGCTGGCGAGGGCCGGATCATCAAGCCTAACAACAGGCCCATCTTTAGAAAGTTCGCTGCCCGGTACTTTCGATTTAAATATCGGCCAAAGCAACTGGGCGTACCACTGGTCACCTTCGTAATGCGAAATCCCGTAAACTTTGGGATATTGCCTGCTTATTAAGGCCGTACCAAATATGATATCCCACAAAAAGAACATGTTGCCAAAATTACCTTTATAATAACCCACACCATCATCTGTAGTTGCCGCGTGGTGCGCGTGGTGTGTTGCCGGGGTAGATATCAATCGTTCTAATACCCAGGCAAGCGGGTGCAGCACTTTGTATTGGTAAAAGGGTTTATCCCATGGTATGCTGGAGTGTGCCAGTGTGGTTATAGTACCTTTTATACCTCGCACTACAATGGCCGGGATACCCAGGCCCAGGTAAACCAAAGCGGTAGTTAAATAGGTTTGCGAAAAAAACAACGTATAAATGGCGTTTTGCCTGCTGGCCATAGCCATGCCCATGTACGATGCCGAGTGGTGCGTACGGTGAAAACGCCATAACCATGGTATCTCATGATGCAGGCGGTGATACCAATATTGGGTAAGATCGTCTGCCACTGCTATGATTGCGCAACCCCACCAAAATGGCACCCAGCTAAAGTCGTTTTTAAAAGCAGGTAATACCTGCGGTAAAAATTTTAATCCAAAGTAGGCCACCGCAGGGCGAATGATAAGCCGCGGTAAGGTAAAACAGGCGATATCTACAAACCTTTCATTTTTTGGCCATTTGCCTTTGTACAGGCCGAACGAAAATTCGGCTATGCCTATAAAAAACACGAGGAACGGAAACCCGAACCCATTCAGGTTTTCGATCACTTTCTTAAAAAACTCAATCGTTGCTTCCATTTTCTGTATTGCTTTTTTTGTCTATTGATGTGTTAATTTCTTTTGATTGCCCTTTTTTTTGGTGTTCCCAAGGGCGCTCACCGGTAAAGTAAAAAGTGACGAACATTGCCAGGATAGGCAGTATAAAAATGAACAGGCTCAGGGAAACGTTCTTCACTATCCTTTGCCGGGTTGCGGTTTCTATTTGCATAATGCTATGGTTTAATTTGCGTGTGTTGTTTGTTATTATCTACTTTACTAAGTAACCTCGGCGTAAGCCACAGCCCGCCAAAAATGAGGATGAAGGGTACTATGGTGACAATGATGCCCACCAGTATCTTCTTTGCTAAAATGTTTACATCTGATAGTGTCATAATATTTAGTTTTAATGAAAAATTTATTAATAGCCGGGGTTTTGTGTGAGTAAAGGGTTTTGCTGAATTTCTACCAGTGGTATCGGGTACAAATTATTTTTCGCGCTTGCTGCAGATTTTGCAGGCAGCGTATGCAGGGCATCAACCAGGTAAGTCCCTCCTCTCCTAACCAGGTCAAACCAACGGTGGCCTTCCTGTATAAACTCTTTACGCCGCTCTAAAAACACCGAATCGCGAAAGGCAGATTGGCTTAAGCCAGTAGTAAGCGCATCCACATGCGAGCGGTTGCGAACCTGATCGATTGCCTTGTAAGCATCCGTAGTAGGGCCGTTCAGTTCATTAAGTACTTCGGCATAAAGCAGTAGCACATCTGCGTATCTTAATACAGGATAATTTATGCCGCTTTGTGTTTGGGTGGTTAATGGCGATAAGCTGTAATCAACAAACTTGTTAAAGTATGGCGTGTAGGCATTGCTGTAAACCACGGTTTTGCCGGTGGCGCCATTAAATACTTCGCTGTAGAAAGTCACGTCACGGCGGCTGTCTGCTGTAGTAAATAACTTCACCAGGTTTTGGTCTGCCGGGATATCAATTGGCAGTGTGCCCGGGTTGAACGACGAAAAGCTTTGACTCAGGTTTTGGGTGCTGTTAACAGCGCCAAGATTGCTTTCAAACTGTACCGAAAAGATATGCTCTACCCCGTTTTTAGTCGGCTTTTGAAATACATCCCGGTAATTGGTGAACAAAGCATAACTATAACCACCATTAATAACCGTTTCCAACTCTTTTTGGGCTGCGGGCCAGTCCTTTCGGGTTACATAAACCTTTGCAAGTAATGTATGCGCTGCACCGCTTGATGCCCTGCCCTTATCAGCCCCACTGTATGTTTTGGGTAAGTTGGTGGCATCTTTCAGGTCGGCTATGATCTGCGTGTAAACGCCGTCTACAGATGTACGCGGAACCTTAAGATCGCTTAGCTTAATAGATGTAGGATCGTGTAACACAAGCGGCACAGCGCCATATAGCCTTACCAAATTAAAATAAAGCAACCCGCGCAAAAATTTAGCTTCGCGCACCAATCTTGCCCTTGTAGTGGTATCAAACTGTATAGCGGGGATCTTATCTACGGCAATGTTAGCCCGGTTAATGCCGAAGTATAATTGCTGCCATACTTTTTGCACCCGGCTATTAGCCGATATAAAGGTTGCAGTGCCCAAGGCACGGACATCGGGGTTTGTATTGCTTGGACTGTAAACCTGGTTATCGCTCCCGTTCTCTACCAATAAGTTTAATTGGCGGCCATAAAGCGGAAAATCGCCGGCAGGGTCGCTATTTAGTGTGCTATAAGCCGCGTTAACTGCCGATACGGCATCTGATTGTGTTTTATAGAACTGATCTGAAACAATTATGGAGTCAGGGTCCTCATTCAGTTTTTTGCATGATGTTAATGCAAACGCTAAAACTGATATTGTAACTACTATATTTTGTATACTATTTTTCATAGTTGGGCTAATTAAAAGGTGACATTTAAACCCGCAAGAAACGTCCTGACTGACGGGTAGCTCCCGTAATCGATACCTTGCTTGGTGTTGTCGTTATCATAAAAATTCACTTCAGGATCGAGGCCGCTGTATTTGGTGATGGTGGCCAGGTTTTGTGCCGATACATAAACGCGAAGCTGCTTGGCATGTATTTTTGAAAGCAACCCGCTGCTAAAGTTGTAACCAAACGATACGTTCTTTAACCTTAAGTAAGAGCCATTCTCTATATATCTGTCAGTAACCTGTGGTACAGGGGCGTTTGTTGCTCGTTGTACGGTACCGTTAGGGTTGCTTGGACTCCAACGATTAAGTAACGTCGCCGATGAGTTAAGCGTAAGTGTAGGCCGCTCCAACGTTTGCTGCAACAGGTTAAAAATTTTATTTCCGTATGATCCCTGCAAGTAAACCGAAAGATCTATATGCCCATAGGTGAATGTATTGGTGATGCTACCTGTAAATTTTGGTTGGGCACTGCCGAGGCTGTGGCGGTCGTCGGTTGTAACGGTGCCATCGCCATTGGTATCAACAAATTTGGTATCGCCTACCTGTTGTGGTACGCCGGTAAGCAGCGGTACATGGTTAATTATATCTGTAGCGGTAAGCAAACCGTTTGTGCCATATCCCCAAAAAGTGCCTACCGGCTGGCCTATTTTAACAATAACCGGCGATTGCCTGCCCGTTGGTGCAAGCGGGAAATAACTGCTAACGTTTGGCCCAAGGTTTAATACTTTGTTACGGTTAGCTGCTATAACAATATTGGTTTTCCACGAAAAAGAATTGGTTTTAATGTTATCAGTATTTAAGCTAAATTCTATTCCCTTGTTTTCTACACTACCCACATTTTGTAACAAACTGGCATAACCTGTATAAAAAGGCAATGGAACATTTAATAGCAGGTCGGTTGTTTTTTTGTAGTAAGCATCTAATACGATGTTAATGCGGTTATCAAACAAACCGAGGTCGAAACCGGCGTCATATTGGGTAGTAGTTTCCCATTTAAGGTCAGGGTTTGCCAATTGTAAAGGGGCGATACCTGTAACCAGCGTGCTGTTAAAATAATAGTTGGTTGGAGCCAGTGTAACCAGCGAACTATAGGCTGGCACTTCGGAGTTACCGGTTTGGCCCGCGCTTAACCTAAGCTTAAGGTTACTTATGGTTTTGCTTTGCGATAGAAACGCCTCCTTATTTACATTCCACGACACACCGATTGAAGGGAAGAAACCCCATTTGTTATTAGCGCCAAGTTTCGAAGAACCGTCTATACGTTCGGAAATGGTAACATTATACTTATGTTCAAATGAGTAGTTTATCCGCCCCAAATAAGAATTTGACGACGAACTGCGGCCGCTTGATGTTGGCAAATTGGCAACACCGGCATAAGACAGGTTATTGAACGAGGTAAGATCGTTAGGAAATTTTTGGGCGATAGCTACCGATGAGGCTGCCTGCTCATACTGGGTGGTGTACCCTGCCAGTACGTTTAAGTAATGCTTTTCTGCATAGGTATGGTTGTATGTTAAAGTATTCTCATTAAGCCAGCTATTAGCATATCCTGAGCCTATGGAGGCATAACCTTGCGCGGCATACCCGTTTGAACTGCCGGCGGGCGAGCCAGCATAAGACGGCGCATAATAGTTTTGCGTGGTATTTAACAGGTCGGCGCCAACGGTTACTTTCAACACCAGGTCGCTTAATAGTTTGTATTCGCCTGCTATGTTGCCCAACGTGCGGGTTAAGTACGCCGTATTTATTGTTGATTTAATATCCTGAAGCGGATTGGTTGGTGTAGCATTGAAAGGATTACTTGTATTAAAACTGCCATCAGTATTACGGATGGGCGCGATAGGGCTGGTATTAACTAAATTGGCATACGCGCCTCCAAAACCTATACTGTTGTAGCTGCTGCCATATAATTTATTTTGTGTAGAGCGGCTGGCGAAGATGTTGGCCGATACCAGGAATTTGTCGCTAACATTTCGTTCGATATTTACCCGCCCGCTAAAGCGTTCAAATCCGGTGTTTAAAAGCGTACCATCCTATTTGAAATAATTGCCCGATATAAGGTATCTCGACTTCTCATCACCACCCGAAACGGAAAGCTCAGCATTATACTGCGGGGCATTGCGAAGTGCCGCGCTTTGCCAATCAGATCCGTTCCCAAAGGCAGTAACCTGGGCATCTGTATAGGTTTTAGCAACATTATCACTCAGGTTTATATCGTTTATTAACGATGCCCATTGTGAGCCATTTAACAGATCGAGCTTTTTGGCTATGCGTTGCTGACCCGCGTAGGTGCTGAAGCTTACATTGTTAGTGCCCTTTTTACCACGGCGGGTGGTAATAATTACCACACCATTTGCCCCCCGCGAACCATATATAGCTGTAGCCGAGGCATCCTTTAACACCTCTATCGATTCAATATCACTGGGGTTGATGGTAGATAGCGCGTTAACGCTTGGCCCGTTAGAACCGATGTTAACGTTATCGTTGTTGTTATAGATAATAAAGCCATCGATAACATACAGCGGAGAGTTACCAAATGAGATAGAGTTACCTCCCCTGATGCGGATAGTTGCCGAGCTACCCGGCTGCCCGGAGTTTTGCGTTACTGCCACGCCGGATACCGAGCCTTGCAAAAGATTATCGAACGATGCTGCAGGTTGGTTAAGCAGTGTTTTAGATACAGATGCAACCGAACCGGTGATGTCGCTGCGTTTTTGGGTTCCGTACCCTACTACAACCACATCGTTCAGTTGGTTAATATTTTCTACAAGACTAATGGTAACTGGGCTGCCACTGGCTATAACTTCGCGGGTTTTGTAACCCAAATAGCTTATAGATAAGGTATAAGGAAAGCGCTGACCGGTAATCAACTGAAATTTGCCATTTAGATCTGTAGCAGCGGCATTGGTAGCCCCCTTGATGCGGATAACTGCACCCGGAACGGGTTGCTTTGTGGTAGAATCGAGCACCGTGCCCTCCAACCGGGAATTAATAGTTGGCTGTGGTTCGGTTTGTGCGAAAGAGGCTATTGGTAATAAGAGCAGTACGAATAATTTGAGAAACTTTAAGGCTCTATTTTTTCCATGGATATAATATTCCATATCTTTAAAAAGTTTATTTGATGTTATGCATTAGTAAACCTGGATGAAGATCAGTGAGTGATTGCCGTTACAGAGCTGATCTTTCATCTACACAACCGGCAAGGCTTCCTTGCCGGTTTTTTTTTATAAAAACTTATTTCATGTGTGGTGAGTTCTTGTTTAAGTAGCATCAATCCGTTGGGCTGCGCCCTATTGAATGCTGAACCAGGAAAAAATTAAATGGAAAGGGTTGCGTTTTAACAGCAACAACAGACGCCTGCCTCACCAGGCATTAGCATCGGGATAAGAATGAAATTTGATCCTTTAAGCGGATGTAAACTGTTCATCAGTGTAGATTTTACACTGCAAATATAAATATCTTTTTAATAACTACAAGTTCTATAGATTTTATATTATAATTTATAATGAAACGGTGATAGTTGTTTACTCTATTACAATTATATGCCGTTAATTCTCTGATTTACCGACAATCACCTATAAATTTGCAGTAAAAAAAAGTTCACAAGCTTAAAATCTTACTAACTCTAATAAACTTATTAAATTTTTTAAAAAAGTTTGGATTTAACATCAATTATTAATTATATTTGGTAATAACGTAAATTAAATGCCAAATTAATACAAATTCTTATCACAATATGTTTAATCTTAGCAGTTTACTAAGGCATCACAGCTTTAAACGAGGCAGTTAACAACAATTAACCAAGCCCACCCGATCAAATTATTACGCTAGTTGAGCAATGCTTACCAGCACCAACTTAATAGTGGCCTTAAATGAGCCTACAGGGACTTTTTTTGATTTTTTTTTAAAAGCGTTGCAACAAACAAATAATCACATACAAAAACTAACAAATCTCTTATCAACTAACAAAACAACAAATGAAAAAAAAATTTTTACTAATCCTCTTTCTTCCCGGGGTTACTTGTGGGGCTTATGCCGCAAACCACAATGTTGGCTCCATTAAGGGAAACTTTGGGTTGCAAGTACGTGCAACCGGCAATGCATCAACCGCAGCACCTATTAAGGTAACTGTAAGGGACAATACCGGCCAGCCATTACCCGGCGTAACAGTTAAAATTAAAGGCACAACTAACGGTGGCCCAACAGATGCGAACGGATTATTTACAATTAATGCACAAACTGGTGATGTATTAGTATTTAGCTACCTGGGTTACACAACACAGGAAGTGAAGGTGCTGTCAACTGCCGACTTAAATGTTACGTTGATTGAAGACTCCAAGCAATTGGGCGAGGTTGTAGTAACAGCATTGGGTATCAAAAAAGAACGTCGCTCGTTAGGTTACTCAGTAACTGAAACTAAAGGTGAAGAACTAACCCAGGCACGTGAACCCAGTTTTATGAACGCCATGGTTGGTAAAGTAGCAGGTTTAAACGTAAACTCGCTTTCAGGCGGCCCTGGCGCTTCAACAAATATCTTAATACGTGGTGCGGCCAATTTATCGGGCAGCAACCAACCTTTATATGTAATAAACGGTGTACCGGTTGAGAGTGCACCGGGTAATGATGTAAATGCTACAAAACCACGTAATAACGGTGGTGGTCAGTATGATAATTCATCGGATGTTGGTGATGCGATCAGTAACATCAACCCTGATGATATTGAAACCATCTCTACCCTAAAAGGTGCAGCAGCTTCCGCGCTTTACGGTTACCGCGCAAAAAATGGTGTTATTTTGATCACCACTAAAAGTGCTAAAAACAACAGTGTCGAATTTAACTCAAACTACGTTGCCGAAACCATTATCGACCCAACAAACTGGCAATACGAATATGGACAAGGCGCTACAAACACCGCACCTAAAACATTAAGTGAAGCATTTCAGTCTGGGCAATCAAGTTACGGCGCCCCATTTAGCGCGGCAACAAGCGCGGTACAGTTTGATGGTGTTACCCGGCCGTATGTTGCCCAAAAAGGTAACCTGGGTAAATTTTACCGTACAGGCCAAACGTTTACCAACAGTGTAGCTTTTAATAAATTATACGACGGCGGTTCTATCCGTTTATCGGCCAGCGATTTGCATAACAATGCGGTTGTGCCAAATTCGGGCTTAAACAGGCAAACGTTTGATTTTAGCGGCAACTACAGCATTAGCAAACGTTTAGTTGTAACAGCACGCACCAACTATATTTTAGAGCAGGCTAAAAACCGTCCATACGTTGGTGATGGCGCAGGTAACCCCAACTTTAATGCATGGTTCCTGCCGTCAAGTGTTGATATCAACACTTTAAAGGGTGTAAGCAATGGCGCTATTGCAAATGGTAACGAATATGGTTACAGTGCAAATACTTATGCAACTAACCCATGGTTTGCTGCCCAAAATTTTGTTAACGATACCAAAAGGACAAGGATGTTAACAAATGCCAGCTTACGCTATAATTTTGATGGCGGCGCATTTATACAAGGCCGCGTTGGCCGCGATTATTATAATGATCGTGCAACCAGTGTTGTTCCAACAGGTACCGCCTACCGCCCGGCAGGTTCAATATCTGAAGATGTAACAAACTTTCAGGATTTGAATGCTGATGTGTTAATCGGCAAACCATTTAAGATCAGCAGCGATTTCACTTTAACACCAAACGCAGGTGCAAGTTACCGCAGAACCAAAGTTGAATCTTTTATTAACGGTGGCGACCACTTTGCTGTCCCGTTTGTGTATAATATAGGTAATGCAACACAAAACAGATCTGTCAATTATTTCCCAAGTGATTTTGAGGTACATTCAGTGTACGGTACTTTAGAAGCTGCCTACAAAAGCTACTTATACCTTACCGGTACCGGCCGTAGCGATTGGTTCTCATCATTAGCTACACCGGGTGTAGATAATAAACTAAGCATTTTCTACCCATCAGTAAGCGGTTCGTTCGTGTTTTCTGAATTAGTTAAACCCACCTGGTTAAGCATGGGTAAATTACGGGCCGGTTATGCTAAAGTGGGTAATGCTACAGGGCCTTTCCAAACACAATTAAGTTACACACTCGGAGCAACTCTAAATGGCTTACCATTAGGTAGCATTGCAAATTCATCGGTTCCTAATAGCCAGCTTAAACCATCTGATGCAACAGAACTTGAGATTGGTACCGAGTTAAGTTTATTCAATAACAGGATCAGCATTGATGCAGCTTGGTACAATAAGCAATCTCATAACGAGATCGTTCCTGCTCCCGCGTCGGCTACATCAGGTTATGATGGTGCAATTTTAAATATTGGAAAACTGCAAAACAAAGGCTTTGAGGCGTTAATTACAGGCAGGCCTTTTAAAGGTGCAAATTTCACTTGGACAACCAGCTTAAATGGTTCTATCAACAATAGCAAAATTATTGCGTTGGCACCTGGCTCAAATACATATCTTTTAGCCACTTCACGCAGTGGAAATGGGTTTATACAGCACGTTGTTGGTTTACCTGCAGCACAAGTTATGGCTTACGATTATAAATACGACGCAAGCGGCAACATCGCTGTTGACCCAAACACGGGTTTGCCACAAAGAGGCGATCTTAAATCATACGGTTCTGCTTACGCGAAATGGATAGCCGGTTTCAACAATACATTCACCTACAAACGCTTTAGCATGTCGGTATTAGTTGACGGTAAATGGGGTGGCCACATCTTCGCAACATCAGATTACTATGGTTATGTATTCGGTTTACACCAGGCAACTATGGTTGACCGTCTGAAAAACTTTGGTACTACAGCACAACCAATCAATGCTGCTTCTTACTATAGCACGCTTGCTAATAATGTGTCTAAATTATTTGTGCAGGATGCAAGCTTTATTAAATTCCGTTCGGTAACATTTGGTTATACCATCCCTTCGTTATTTAACGGTGCAATTAAAAGCGCAACCATTAGTGTAGTTGGCCGCAACTTGTTCTACATTATGAAGAAAACGGATAATATCGACCCGGAATCGAGCTACTCGGCTTTTGCACCTGGTATGGAGCTTGGTGGTGTACCAACAACCAGAACTTACGGAGTTAACCTGAATGTTAAATTTTAATAACAGGCTTCACAAAAATTAATCTGAAAAGAAATGAAAAAGACATTACTAAAACATATAACACTTATCTCGGCAGGGCTGCTGCTTACTACGGGATGTACTAAGGATTTTGTGGAAAGAAACACAAACCCCGCGTCATACAATCAAACCAACTTCGACCCTAACTATATGCTTACTTCGGCAGAGCTGGCTTATACCGGCAGCACCGATTTTAGCTACGAAACATGGCGTGCAAACCTTATCTATTGCTCAACCATGATGCAGGGTTTCTCCACCGTAATTGGTTACTGGGCTGGCGATAAATATCTACTTAACGAGGTTTATACCGATGCTTACTGGCAAAAAGCTTACTCTGAACAAGTAAAACCTGTTGTTGATATCGTGGAATCGACCAAGGATGTTGCGAAATACAAAAACCTAAATGCCATTGCCCGTATTATGCGTGCTTTAGTATTTGAAAGGCTTACAGATATATATGGCGACGTGCCATATTCTGAAGCAGGGTTAGGTTATTACAGCAAAATATTTTATCCTAAATACGATAAACAGGAAGATATTTACAATGGCCTTATTACCGAAGTAACAGCGGCTACAGCCGCGCTTGACCCCGCCGGCGATATCGCATCTGGCGATGTAATTTACCAGGGCAATGTAACTAAATGGCAAAAGTTTGGTAACACTTTGTTGCTAAGATTAGGCATGCGTTTAACAAAAACCAACCCCGATAAAGCAAAGGCTATTGTTACTCAGGTTGCAGGCAAAACCCTAACCGAAGCTGATGACGCTTATTTAGTTGCAGATGCTACAGGTGGCCGTACTACCATTAACCGTAACAGCCAGGTATTATTAGGTGATGGCGGCCAGGAAAATTATTATGTAAGATGGTCAAAAACGTTTATAGACAATCTTAAATCTAATAATGACCCGCGTTTATCAGTTTTAGCAGCTACACAACTATATGCTAATGATGCAACCAAAACACCAAATGCAAACCCTGTATTTACTGCTTCGGCACAAAAGGGCATGCCGAACGGTTTAGATTTTGGTACCCCGGGCCATATTGTAACCTCTGATCCAAGCTATACTACCTTTCCTGACTACTCATCACCAAGCCCTTACATTACAAAAAGGAATGGCCCAACTTTCATATTAACGTATGCAGAGTCGGAACTATTATTGGCAGATGCGGCACAAAGGTTTAGTGTAGGCGGCGATGCCAAAACGCATTACGATGCAGGTGTTAAAGCAGCTATAACCTACTTGAAAGAGTACGACGCGGCAGCTACCATTACCCCTGCAGCAGCACAGGCTTATGTTGATGCGCACCCGTACAATGCGGCAACAGGTTTACAGCAAATTAATACCCAATACTGGATATTAACCTGCAGTATGCTTGATTTTTATGAAACATGGTCAAACTGGAGAAGAACGGGCTACCCTGTTTTAACACCGGTAAGCTTCCCTAACAACTCAACAGGTGGTACTATACCGCGACGGTTTCCATACCCATCTGGCGAGGCAGCAACCAACCCAGACAACTACAACACTGCGCATAACGGCGTTGCAGGTGGCGATTTGTTAACCTCACGTGTTTGGTGGGATAAACAATAATATTACCCGCATCTATTAAAAAGGGCATCCAATATTTGGATGCCCTTTTTTACTTTAAAGATGTATCAGAAAAATGGTTGGATTAGCAATATATAGCGATCTGCAACTACAAATCGCACAAAGCAAAAAGCCTGCATATCTTACGATTTGCAGGCTTCTTTTACTTTAAAGCGGTGAAGGAGGGATTCGAACCCTCGGTACAGTTTCCCGTACGTCAGTTTAGCAAACTGATCCTTTCGGCCTCTCAGGCACCTCACCTTAGATTTTTCCGAATTGTCTTCCCTTTTTCAGGGATTGCAAATATAGTAATTAGCTTAAGCTGACAAAAAAATAAATCAGATTTTTAATAATCTATTCTTACATGATAAATACTCATCAGCATCCGCTTAAAAATTTGTTTGATGGTTTCCAGATCTTTCAAAGTTATATTACTGTCATTCAACTGGTTTTGGTCCAGTTTGTATTTTACAATTCGGTCTACCAGTATGCTGATAGATTCTTCGTCAGGTTCTTTTAAGGAGCGTGAAGCAGCCTCCACCGAGTCGGCAAGCATCAAAACACCGGCCTCTTTCGAGAATGGGATAGGCCCGGGATAGCGGAAAATATTCTCGTTAATGAATTTTTCGGGGAAATTCTTCAAAAACGACTGGTAAAAATAATCAACCCTGGTATTGCCGTGGTGGGTGCGTATAAAATCGATCACGATCTCGGGCAGGTTAGCTTTACGCGCCATCTCAATCCCCTTGCTCACATGGCGAATGATGATCTGAGCACTTTCTTCATACGGCAGCTTATCGTGCGGGTTAAAGCCCGAACTTTGATTTTCAATAAAAAACAGCGGGTTTTGAATCTTACCGATATCATGGTACAATGCCCCCGCCCTAACCAATAAAGCATTACCACCAATAGCAAAAATGGCGTTCTCGGCAAGGTTAGCTACCTGCAACGAGTGCTGGAAGGTTCCCGGCGCACTAAAGGCCATCTCGCGAAGTAGAGGCGCATTGGTATTGGTTAGTTCGATAAGGGTGATGTCTGACGTGATGGCAAATACCTTCTCGAACAGGTAAATTAACGGGTAGGCAAGTAAAGTAAGCAACACACTTACAGCAAATGGTATAAAATCCACCCAGTCTATAGTAGTAAAAGTGCCCTCGCGCACCAGCGAGATCCCCAGGAAGGAAACGAAATAGGTGAACGTGATTATGAGTGCAGAGATCAGGAATTGTTCCCTACGGATAAGGTTTTTAATGCTATAAATAGATACCATGCCCGCGGTGATCTCATAAAACGCAAATTCAAAACTATTAGGTACAAAAAAACCTGCTATCATTACCACCAGCAAGTGGATATTCAAAGCCAAACGCGTATCAAACAATATGCGGATGATGATAGGTACGATACAATATGGTATGTAATAGAAATTCGGCAGCTCCAGCTTTATAGCCAGCGAAAGGGTAGCCAGCATGGCGGTAATAACCAGCAATATTAAACTCACTAAACGGTTATCATCATATATATCCCGCCTAAAAAGGTACAGGAACACCATTAATAAAGTTATGGTAATGCCTACCAACAGGAATTGCCCTAACAGCACCAGGCTTCGGTTTCCGTTAGTACGCGCATTATCTTCAAATGCTTTTTTGTAGGATGCCAGCTTTTGGTAGGCTTCATCGTTTATTACGGATCCTTTGCCTATGATAACATCTCCCTTTTGCACCATGCCACGGGTGGTAGACAAGTTCTCGATCACCTCTTTCTCTAATCGGGCGGTTAATTTGGCATCGTAAGTGAGATTATTTTGTAGCCTATCCTGAACGAGGTTCAGCAAAAACGCTTTATCAAGAGTGGGCACTTTGCTTATTTCAAAATCGCAATAGGCAATTGCACGTTCGCGGGTAAAAAGGTCCGATGTGTTTTTATCAATGGCAACATTAGCACTTAAAACTGTAACCGGATAGTTTTTGCCGGCGGTTTGGTACTTTGGGTTAAGTTTAAGTATCCCTTTATCATAGGATGCCTTTAGTATATTATAGCCTGTTTGCAGGTAGGTGTTTTTTAACCGTTCGTTTAAACCGGCATTGTGCCATTTCACTTCAAAGTCGCTTTTAAAACCTTCCTGCTGTTGCAGGCTCATCTCGTCGTCTTTTTGATAGATGGGCGTTACAGTGGCAAGCGCGGCTTTTTGGTCGGTCTCTATCTCGGTATTGGTTTTCAGTATGGCAAAATTGTAGGGCGATACCAGGTCCTTTTGGTTCCAGATCCTGCTCTTCTCGTACTCGTACCCAAATTTTGCTTGCTTAGGCAAAGCATATACAATGATGGCAACGCAAACCAACATCATAAAAAACTTAACATTTAACGCGTATTTACGCAGTAATGCCTTTTGCCGGGACGATGAAAGTTTTGCCATAGCGCGTGTTAATCCAATCAAAAATAATATAAGTTTCGGTTATCTGTTATTTTTCTTGTTTTTGTCAAATCAAAGTTGATATCTTTATGATATCATTTTAAAATCTAACAATATCATGCAAACCGAAAAAATCACCACAGCGCCATCAGGTTATTTAGCCTTTGTTTTAGTACTTGTGCTTATTGCCGCAGCAGCCCTTTCATTCTACTGGGAAGAGCCCGTTGTAGGCGCTATATTATGTGTAGTAAACTTTGTATTTATACTGCCGGGGCTGGCGATAGTAAACCCTAACGAATCTAAAGTGCTTACCCTTTTCGGTAAATATCAGGGCACCGTTAAACAGGATGGCTTTTTTTGGGTGAACCCGTTCACTGTAAAAAAGAAGATCTCACTTAAGGCATTTAACCTTAACGGCCAGCAGCTAAAAGTGAACGATAGCGTTGGTAACCCCATAGAAATCGCCGCTGTTATTGTATGGCAGATAAAAGATACCGCTAAAGCGGTTTTCGCGGTAGAAAACTACCTGCAATATGTAAATATCCAAAGTGAGGCTGCAGTGCGCCATTTGGCCAACTCGTTCCCTTACGATCATATCGAGGATGAGAATGCCAGCATTACCCTGCGTGGTGGGTCTGAGCAGGTAGGCATCCTTTTGGTACAGGAACTTAACGAGCGCCTTGACCGTGCAGGTATCGAAGTACTGGAGGCACGGATCTCTCACCTGGCTTACGCGCCGGAGATTGCACATGCCATGCTACAACGACAACAAGCATCGGCCATTATCGCCGCCCGCCGCCTTATTGTTGAAGGCGCCGTTGGTATGGTTGAAATGGCCCTTACCAAAATGGAAGAGAAGAATATCATCGAGCTTGACGAAGAACGCAAAGCCGCTATGGTAAGCAACCTGCTTGTTGTGCTTTGTGGCGATAAAAGCGTATCGCCTATTGTAAATACAGGTACTTTATATCACTAACAGTATGGACGAGTACAGAGATATAAACCAACTGCGCACTTTTGAACTAACGGTTAACAAAATAGGTTTCTGGAAACCCGAGTTTGAACTTACCGACGGGCAATTTGTATATGCCAAACTGAGGTTCCGCTCAAACTTTAAACGCGATGCTATTATAGAAACCCCGCAAGAAACTTTTACTATTAAACGTAAAGGCTGGTTTAACCGCACAATATTGATAAATAAAGGCGAGGAAGAAACCATCGGCACTTTGGTGCCCGAAACCTGGAAACGCGATTTTAATCTAAAGATGGACAACGGCTTCGAGGCGACATACCTGTATAAAAAGATGTTTTCAAAATCATTAAGCCTTATCAACGATACGCAGGGTAATATTTTAGACATCACCCAAAAGGCCTTTAGTTTTAAACAACCATATACCGTTACACTTAACCAGGTTGCGCAACAACCCAACACCCCGCCCCTGCCATTGCTGGCATTTATGGGCCTGGTAATTATTATGCTTCGGCAACAGCAGGCTGCAACCCAATAATATAACATGGCAGAAAAAAAAGCTTTTATATTAAGGATAAACCCGGATGTACTCAAGGAGATAGAAACATGGGGTGCCGATGAATTCCGCAGCACCAACGGGCAGATAGAGTATTTGCTGCAGGAGGCCCTCAAAGCCCGCAAAAAAACCTCCCGCAAAAAGAAAGATTCAGAATAGAAAATACTATGCATGCATAATATTTTCTATTTCTATCGTTACTATTCAAAGTAAAATCTAAATTTGCTTCACCATTATAATAAAACGCACTTTTCTTATGAAAGAAGTATATATCGTATCGGCCACCCGTACCCCTATTGGTAGTTTCGGCGGCAGCCTTGCATCATTATCAGCAACGCAATTGGGCGCTGTGGTTATTAAATCGGCAATTGAAAAGGCAGGTTTGCAACCAACCGATGTGCAGGAAGTATATATGGGCAACGTGTTATCGGCTAACTTAGGCCAGGCGCCTGCAACACAGGCAGCGATATTTGCCGGCTTGCCCTATTTGCCTGCTACAACGGTGAACAAAGTGTGCGCATCAGGCATGAAGGCAATTATGCTGGCAGCACAAAGCATCGCCAACGGCGATAACGATATTATACTTGCGGGCGGTATGGAAAGCATGAGCAATGTACCTTACTATCTTGATAAAGCCAGAAACGGTTACCGTTTGGGTAACGGGCAGATCATAGACGGGCTTGTCAAAGATGGCCTTTGGGATGTTTATAACGATTACCATATGGGGTCGGCGGCAGAACTTTGCGCGGTTGACTGCAATGTTACCCGCGAGGAGCAGGATGCCTTCGCTATTGAATCATACAAACGCGCTCAGGCATCGCAGGCCGATGGTAAATTTAAAACAGAGATAACGCCTGTTGAACTGAAAGATAAAAAAGGCGAAGTAACTTTGTTCAGTAATGACGAAGAGCCCGCAGCGGTAAAATTTGATAAGATCCCTACCCTTAAACCGGTGTTTAAAAAAGATGGTACCGTCACTGCGGCCAATGCATCAACCTTAAATGATGGCGCGGCAGCATTGATATTAATGAGCAAAGAAAAAGCCGACGCAATGGGCATTAAGCCTTTAGCTAAAGTTATTTCTTTTGCCGATGCACAACAAGCGCCCGAATACTTTACAACCGCCCCCGCAAAGGCTATTCCGTTGGCGTTGCATAAAGCAGGTATTGAAGCCGACCAGATAGATTTTTTCGAGATAAACGAGGCGTTTTCGGTAGTGTCATTAGCTAACAATAAGATCCTCCACTTAGATCCTGCCAAAGTGAACGTGAATGGTGGTGCTGTGGCAATCGGCCACCCGCTGGGTGCATCCGGTGCGCGTATAATTGTAACGTTGATACATGTGCTACAGCAAAACGGTGGCAAATTAGGCGCGGCAGGCATTTGTAACGGAGGCGGTGGCGCCAGCGCCATGGTTATCGAAAACTTGTTATAACATGCGTATTTCTTTTTAACAATTTAGCGGCTTGTTTTACGTTAATATTTATTATAAAAATATTTGATGAAAGGTATATTTATTGCCATTTTCCTGCTATTTACTTTCAGCGCATTATTTGCACAGCACTCTGACGAGGCCAAAGACATTAAAGAGCTAAAAATTTACCAGGACAGCCTTAAATCGCTCGGCAAAAAATTCATCAATGACCCTGACGACATGGAACGCAAGAACGCCAACTATCGGTTTATCCGAATGCTGGTAGCAGCGCTTAAAGTGCCGCATTCGTTTAACTACCCTTTCGATTCGGTAAAGGCAGTAAGCATTGTTAACTCGCCCGATAACCGTTTCCGCATACTAAGCTGGCATGTAATGAACCAGGACGGCAGCTACCGGTTTTACGGTACAGTGCAAATGAACACCGGCAACAGTTTGTTGATGCATCCGCTGGAAGACTACTCTCCTTTTCTGAAAAATCCCGAGGATTCTGTAACAAACTCAAGTAAATGGTATGGCGCGCAGTATTATAAGATCATCCGTGTAGCATCCGCAAAGCCCTATTACGTTTTATTGGGGTGGAAAGGTAATAATGTAAAATCAACCAAAAAAGTGATAGAAGTTTTATCATTTGATAAAGAGGATAAACCTGCCATGGGTATGCCTGTATTTGACGGCAATAGCAAAACCCGCAAGCGCGTTGTTTTTGAATATACCAGGCAAGCATCAATGCTGTTGCGTTACGTGCCCGATCAAAATCTGATCGTATTTGACCACCTCTCCCCCCCTGATCAGAAACTGAAAGACAGCCCCGAAACCTTTGGCCCCGACCTGAGTTACGATGGATACAAATTAAAGAACGGCCGCTGGGTGTATGTAGAAAACCTGGATATGCGCAACATCCCCGAGGATAAAGACTTAGGTTACGTTGACCCTAAGGCACAGGCAATTATAGACAGAAGCAGTATTCCGATCCGTAAAAAGAATTAAAATTTTATTCCGGCGCACAAATCAATACATTGGGGATACCCTGTGTAATAATTTCGGTATAAAATACCGGAATGACTTAATAATAGTATTTTAGACAAAAATTAGTTTTATAAGTATGGCAGAAAGCTTACAAGAAGCCACCCCGGCAAAATCAAAGTCGAGTTTCCCAAGGAGTGTTCCATTTATCATCGGTAACGAAGCAGCAGAGCGGTTTAGTTTTTACGGAATGCGGTCCGTACTTACACTGTTTTTAGTAAAACAATTTTTTAATCCTGAAGGTAATGCCGCGTTAACGGATCAGGCAAATGCACACGCCAATAAGTTACACCACCTTTTTGTAATGGTGGCTTATGCTTTGCCTTTTGTAGGTGGTATGATAGCTGATTGGTTTACAGGCAAATACAAGCTTATCCTGTATGTATCAATAATTTACTGTATAGGGCATCTAATGCTTGCCACGTTTGATGGTGGCCTTAGTGGTTTTGAATTAGGTTTACTTGTTGTTGCAATTGGTGCCGGCGGTATCAAATCATGTGTATCTGCTAACGTTGGCGATCAGTTTGATGCTACCAACCAGGATCTGCTTTCAAAAGTTTATGGCTGGTTCTATTTCAGTATCAACGCCGGTTCAATGATCTCTACCGTTGCTATTCCCTGGACTTATGAGCACTTTGGGCCTAAATGGGCTTTCGGTATCCCTGGGCTCCTGATGGCGTTGGCTACCATCATATTCTTTTCCGGACGTAAAAAGTATGTAAAGGTTCCGCCACAAGGCGTTAACCGTAATAACCTGGTATTTATTACCTGGTATGCACTAACGCACTTAAGCCAACGCAAACCGGGGCAGCAAATGCTTGATATTGCCAAAGAAAGCTACGACCCGGAACGCGTTGAAGGTGTAAAAGCCGTGTATCGGGTTATGACGGTATTCTTTTTCGCGCTGGCATTTTGGGCTGTTTGGGATCAATGTTTGTCTGAGTGGACATTGTACGCCGAAAAAATGGACCGCGTAATTAACCTTGGTTTTACTTCATTCACCATATATCCTGGTCAGCTGTCAACTTTTAACACTATATTCCTGCTGCTGTTTATCCCGCTGTTTAACTACGTAATATATCCATGGCTTGATAAACGCGGACTAAAAACAACACCACTGCGCAGGCTTGGTACCGGCCTCGTGTTAACGGCGTTAGCGTTTGTGGTAATCGGCGTTATCCATACCAGCCTTGATCATGGCGGCTCGCCTTCTATTTGGTGGCAGGTATTTGCCTTTATGGTACTTTCGGCAGCCGAAGTGCTTGTATCTATCACAGGTTTGGAATATGCCTATACACATTCACCAAAATCAATGAAAAGCACCATGACAGGAATCTGGTTCCTGGTGGTATCGTTCGGCAACCTAATTACTGCCGTTGTTAACGGGCTTATTGAAGATGGCGGCTGGTGGGCAACCGCTTTAAAAGGCGCCAACTATGAATGGTTTTTTGTGGCATTTATATGCGTGTTTATAATCGCATTCTTAATTATTTCACCGCGCCTAAAAGAACGAAACTACATTACCGACCCTGTTATATTAAATCAGGTAGCATCGGAGACCGAACGACTGTAAGCAAAATATTACTTTTAAAAACAGGAAAGTATCCCACTTTCCTGTTTTTTTATTTTAAAGCCGTTTAAAATTAAATTATTTTAGCAGCGTCCTTAAGAAAACCCAAAATCTACAGCTACTGTGCCTGATAGTATTGTCATTATTCCTACTTACAACGAGAAAGAAAATATCGAGCGAATGATCCGCAAGGTGTTTACACTTCCTCATGATTTCCATGTGCTTATCATTGATGATGGGTCGCCAGATGGTACAGCAAATATCGTAAGGCAGCTACAACAGGAATACAACGGTAAATTATTTATTGAGGAACGATCTGGCAAGCAAGGTTTAGGCACTGCTTATATCCATGGTTTTAAATGGGCTATTAGTCACCATTACGATTTTATTTTTGAAATGGATGCCGATTTCTCCCACAACCCTGATGATCTTTTACGCCTGCGCCAGGCTTGTATAGATGGAGCGGATGCTGCCATTGGCTCGCGCTACATAAAAGGTGTTAACGTGGTAAACTGGCCCATGAGCCGCGTGCTAATGAGTTTTTTTGCATCGGTTTATGTGCGTTTTATTACGGGGATTGATGTGCAGGATGCCACCGCCGGATTTATGTGTTACAAACGCAAGGTGCTGGAAACCCTAAACCTGAATAAAATAAAGTTTGTGGGCTATGCCTTCCAGATTGAGATGAAATACACTTCAATAAAGCATGGCTTTAAGGTAACCGAAGTACCCATCATATTTACCGACCGTACCGCTGGCACCTCTAAAATGTCTAAAGGTATTTTCAAGGAGGCATTCTTTGGGGTTATCCAAATGAAGATCAACAGCATTTTCAGGAAGTATCCGGAAGGGTAATAAAATTCGGATTTCGGGATGTTCGACTTCGAATTTATTCTCCGAAACCTTAATTTAACTTAACTTTACGCTAACCAAATCCGAAATCGAATATCTGAAATCCGAAATAAATAGCATGAACGAGAACCTCGACCCGGATAGCGAACGCCTTTCTCCAACCGAACGTGATATAGAAAAAGTATTACGGCCTCAGGCGTTTGAAGATTTTACCGGTCAGCATAAAATAATGGCAAACCTGCGCATTTTTGTACAGGCTGCCCGTCAGCGCGGCGAAGCGTTGGATCACGTGCTATTGCACGGCCCTCCAGGGTTAGGTAAAACCACCCTATCTAACATCATCGCTAACGAGATGGGCGTGGGTATTAAAATAACATCCGGCCCGGTGCTTGATAAACCCGGCGATCTTGCAGGCTTACTTACAGGTTTAGAAACCGGCGACATACTTTTTATTGATGAGATCCATCGTTTAAGTCCGTTGGTTGAGGAATACCTGTACTCGGCGATGGAGGATTTTAAGATAGATATTATGCTCGAGAGCGGCCCTAACGCACGTTCGGTACAGATTTCTCTTAACCCATTCACACTTGTTGGTGCAACTACACGGTCAGGTTTATTGACAGCCCCCTTACGTGCACGTTTCGGTATTAACAGCAGGCTGGAATATTACGATGCCAAATTACTTACTACAATTGTATTACGTTCAGCCACCATTTTGCGTACCCCTATCAGCGATGAGGGCGCTTACGAAATTGCCCGCCGAAGCCGTGGTACGCCACGTATTGCCAATGCCCTGTTACGCCGCACGCGCGATTTTGCTCAAATAAAAGGCGATGGTAACATTGATACCGCGATTGCCAAGTATGCTTTGAACGCATTGAATGTAGATGAACATGGTTTGGATGAAATGGATAATAAGATCTTATCTACCATTATCGATAAGTTTAAAGGCGGCCCGGTTGGGTTAAAAACCATTGCCACCGCCGTGGGCGAAGAAGAAGGCACCATAGAAGAAGTTTACGAACCTTTTTTGATCCAAGAAGGCTTTTTAATGCGCACAGCCCGGGGCCGCGAGGCTACCGAAAGCGCTTACAGGCATTTGGGCAAAATAAAAATGGGTGGAAACCCCTCACTATTTTAACAAATTAAATCTTCTCTCAATCTTTTTTTGTAACGATTAATTAATTAAAAATCAAGCAATTACAAATGTGTCATTTTTACACCGGGTGATAATTTTTTAACATTTAAGCATTATTGGGTTGCAGTTGTAGGATATTTTCCATTACTTGCCAGCACCAATTAAGGCCTATGTCTGACTTGATTTTACCTTGTGAAAAAGAGTTGCTTTTGAAAGTTGCCAGCGGCGATGAACATGCGTTTAGTGAACTGTTCAACACCCATCATCAACTTTTAGGTACACACATTTACCGCATTACCGATTCTATTGAATTGGCCGAAGAGGTGGTGCAAGATGTATTTTTAAAGATTTGGATAAGCCGCGAAACGCTAACAACCATCCACAATTTCCGAGCGTATTTATTTGTTATCTCCAAAAACCATGCGTTAAACTGCCTGCGCAAATTGGCAAAGGAACGTGTACACCAAAAAACCATAGAAGAGAACGCCGCTAACCTGGTACCCGAAGAAAACCCGGGGCTGGAGGGTTATTACAGTTTATTGGATCAGGCTATCGACCACTTGCCCCCACAGCAGCAAAAGGTATATTTGCTTAGCCGCCACAGCCGATTAAAGTACGATGAGATAGCCAACCAAATGGGACTCTCGCGCGAAACTGTAAAAAAGTATTTACAGGGTGCCACCCATTCTATCACCAGTTTTGTACAGTCGAATATTGATATTTCGGCTATAATTATACTGGCCGCGATGTTTTTTAAAAAATAACCACGAAGCAATACCCCCTTTTTTAACTCCGTTGGTGTCATATAACAAAAGTTCCCCGGCTTTTATACACTACCAGTTATTGAACAACATTTAATGAAAACATCCAGGTTAAGGTTGAGATACCTTTTTGATCACTATTATAGCAAAACGGCCACTCCAAAGGAGCGCGACGAACTATTTGCTGTAATAAATGCTGGCGCAAGCGATGAAGAGCTTTCAATGCTTATCCGCCAGGCCTGGGATGATCTTAGACCCGATGCCCCTTTGTTCAATAACAATAAAACAAGCCAGATGCTCAGTAATATTTTAGGCGCTGAAGGATTGAACAAACAAGTAAAAACTCACAACAATATATTTCTTTGGGGTAAAATATCCACGGCAGCTTTATTATTGATCGTTGTAACGTTTGGCGTTTACACCCTTCTGCACCCACAAAAAGCAGCGCAGCAACCACAAATAGCAAAAGTAAAACGCCCGCATAATGATGCCCTGCCCGGCGGTAATAAAGCATTGCTGACCCTCGCAAACGGCAAAACCATTATTTTGGATAATGCCGAGAACGGCACCCTCGCTAAACAAGGCACAACCCTGATTAAGAAAACTGCTGATGGACAGGTAATTTACAACACAACAGCTTTGGCCGATGCCGGAACTTTACCATCGATAAATACGATTACCACCCCACGTGGCGGCCAATACCAGGTGGTTTTGCCAGACGGAACCAAAGTTTGGTTAAACTCAGCATCATCATTAACGTTCCCAACCCGTTTTACCGGCAAAACAAGGCAGGTAGAAATTACCGGCGAGGCTTACTTTGAGGTAACCAAAAATGCTGCTGTGCCTTTTAAGGTTAAAACAAACCGCGCGGATATAGAAGTTTTAGGCACGCACTTCAATGTAATGGCCTATGATGACGAGGCAACCATGAAAACCACTCTGCTTGAAGGTGCGGTAAATATTACCAGCGGCACTTTCAGCGCGCTACTTAAACCCGGCCAGCAAGCCCAGATCAAAAGATCAGGCCAAAACAAAGTGGTTGACGGTGTGGACGTAGACGACGAAACCGCCTGGAAGAACGGCATTTTTCAGTTTCGCGAAGTTGGTATTGACGCCATACTGCGCCAGGCCGCCCGCTGGTACGCAGTAGATGTTACGTACAAAGGCAAAGTGCCTGATAAGGTTTTTACCGGCCGGATATCGCGTAATGTAAAGGCTTCAGTACTCTTAGATATTTTGAAATACACCGGCATTAACCTAAAAATTGAAGGAAACGAAATTATAGTGCTGTAAAGCCATTAAACAAGCCAAAAAACAATATCAATATACTCAATTATTCACCTCACAAAAACTCCATTATGATGAAAAAAATACACCCCAACAGCTAAGCACGAGGTGGCCCCGATAGCAGCGGTGCATTAGCGAGCTGCAAATTTCAAGCATAAAAAAAACCGGGAAGTGTTTCGACCCACTTTCCCGGCTAAAATGCCTGGGCCCCATAATCATGCAATCGACGAATTGAAAGTTAATGTTTAACCCAAACACAACAAACTTATGAATTTTAATTCTAAGGCTGTGCCTTTGGCATGGTCTAAACTATCCAAAATAATATTGGTTATGAAACTCACTGCCATTTTAATAATTGCAGCCCTTACCAATGTGAGCGCAAAGACATTCAGCCAGACTGTTTCCTTGCGCCAAAAGAACGCTTCTGTAGAAAAAGTTTTACGCCTTATTGAGAAACAAACAGGTTATCATTTCATGTATGATAAAAACGATGTATCAAAAGCAGGCGGCATCAATATCGATGTTGACAAAGTAAGCGTTGACCAGGCATTGGTTATCGCGTTTAAAGATCAGCCCCTCACCTACAAAATTTTCCAGGAAACTATTGTAGTAAAAAAGAAGGACGCTGATAACAACGCTGTTGAAATTAAAGCTGTTGACGTTACCGGTACTGTAAGCGATGCTAAAGGCCCCTTACCGGGCGTAAACGTTAAGTTAAAAGGCACCACAACAGGCACGAGTACAGATGTTAACGGTAAGTACAAGTTAACCGTACCTGAAGGTACGGGCACTTTGGTTTTCAGCTTTATTGGTTACACCAGCCAGGAGCAGCCAATTAACAACCGCGCAACTATTGATATTACTTTGGTTGAAGCACCAAAAGCATTAAGCGAGGTAGTGGTTGTAGGTTATGGTACTTCAAAACGTGTAGACCTTACCGGATCGGTAGGTAGCGTAGGCAGCAAGGCATTGCAGGAAAGGCCTCAAACCAATCTTGAGCAGGAGCTTGCAGGTAAAATTGCCGGCGTAAACGTATCCAGCAACTCGGGTGCACCGGGCGGCGCTACAAAAGTCCGCATCCGTGGTTATACGTCCCTTAACGCGAATACAGACCCACTTTATGTGGTAGACGGCGTGGTTTGGACAGAAGGCGGTAATGCCATCAACCCTAATGACGTTGAATCTATCGACGTACTGAAAGATGCGTCATCAACCGCTATTTATGGTACACGTGGTGCAAACGGCGTTATTTTAGTTACCACTAAACGTGGGACAAGAGGCGGCGCGGGTACTGTTAGCTATGATAGCTATGTAAGCGTTAGCAAAATGGCTAAAAAGCTGGATGTGCTTAATGCTAAAGAATTTTTAGCTATTGAAGATCTGGGCTACGCCAATATCCAAAAGTACGATCCTACGGGTTGGGCAGCAGGTAATTATGCATCTAAAGATCCAAAAGTTATCCGCACAGCGCTTATTGGTAAGCTGTTTGACGCTAACCTGCAACCGCTTTATGACGTAGACTGGCAAGATGCTACTACCCGTACAGCAGTTAGCCAAAACCATAACCTGGGTTTTACCGGCAACAGCGAAAAAATGAACTACGGTTTCTTTTTAAATTATGCTGATGATCAGGGTATCATCCTTAACAGCTACTTAAAACGCTACAACGCACGTTTAACTTTTGATAACCAGATAAAATCATGGTTAAAAGTAGGAGCTACTTTAAACTATAACGCCCAGGAAGGCCGCGCGCAGGATAACGGCACAGGTGGTAATAACATACCACGTATGTTAGTGGAGATGCCTTCTATCATCCCTATCCGTTACCCCGATGGCAGCTATGGTAAACGTACTGACTACCCTAACCTTGAAGGTGGCGACAACCCGGTTGCGCAGGCAAATGAGAATATTCAATTAACCAAAATCCGTGTATTTAGCGGTAACACTTACGCCAACTTTAACATTTTACCAAGTTTGCAGTTCCGCAGTGTTCTGGGTGTTACTACATCAGCAAACTACTACCCAAGTTCGCAAACAGGTTTAATTGGTGGTGCATCTGCAAGCCAGGATTATAGTTCGGCATCAATACGCGAAGCCAACAACGTTTTCTGGCAATGGTCAAACTACTTCACGTACGATAAAACCTTTGCGGGTATCCACAAGATAAACCTTGTAGCAGGTTTCGAGCGTCAAAACTTTAAACAAACAGGTTTTGGTGCATCAACCAGCACGCTGTCTGATAATTTTTATAGTTATTACAACCTTGCCGCCGGACAAATCCCCGGCATCCCTACTTCAAACTATGATGGATGGCAAATGCAATCGTTTTTTGCGCGTTTAAACTATAATTTAAAAGAGAAATATCTATTAACCGTAACGGGCCGCCAGGATGGTTCATCACGTTTGGGCAGTAATACCAAAACCGGTTTCTTCCCTTCAGCAGCCTTAGCCTGGAGAGCATCGCAAGAGTCATTCCTTAAGGATAACAAAACCATATCTGACCTTAAATTCAGATTAAGCTATGGTTTAACCGGTAACACTGAGATTGGCGAATACCGTTCACCAGCAAACATTGAAACAACTCCTTACGTATTTGGTGGCGCACAAGCAATTGGTACCCACCAAACATCTATTGGTAACGACCAACTAGGATGGGAGAAAAACTCCGAGATTGACTTTGGGGTATCTTTAGGACTTTTCAATAACCGTATCAACATCGAGGCTGACGCGTTCGTAAAAAAAACGCAGGCACTATTGCTTAACTCTCCAATACCAGAGACAAGCGGTTTTCCAAATGTGTTCAGGAATATTGGTAAATTGCAAAATAAAGGTATCGAGCTTGCCATTAATACCACTAATATTAAATCAAAAGATTTTAGTTGGACATCCAATTTCAATATCACATTCTTAAACACCAAGATCTTATCCCTTGGTCAAAACAATGATGATATTTTTCTACCTCCGAGCTTCTTATCAAACTTTAATCTGATGAGGGTTGGTTTATCACCGGGTAGCTTTTATGGTTACACCGTGTTAGGCACATGGAGCACATCAGAAGCCGCGCAAGCAGCCTCTTACAATGGCCTTAAACCGGGTGACCTTAAGATAAAAGACCTGAACGGCGACGGAAAAATCACCGCAGATGACCGCGAGGTGCTGGGTAAATCAACCCCGGATGGTTTTGGTACATTCAGCAACAACTTCCGTTATAAAGGTATTGAGCTTGGTATCGAGTTACAGTTCAACTACGGTAACCAGATCATGAACTTAACCAAACACTCTGGCCAGGACCGTACAGGCCAGGCCAACAGCTATGCCACTGTATTAGATGCCTGGACACCTGATCATCAAAACACATCAATAGCTGAAACCCGCCCTGCTTACGTAGGTTACCAAACTGAGATCTACTCTACCAAGGTAGAAAACGGTAACTTTATCCGTGGCCGGTCGGTTACTTTGGGTTACAATTTTTCTGATAATATCTTAAAACGATTAAAGGTAAGCAGATTAAGAGTTTACGCGCAAGCCCAAAACCTTTTCATCATAACAAAATACACAGGTTACGATCCAGAGGTTTCTACCTACAACGGTAGCAGCAACTTTACCCAGGGCATCCAGTTTTACGATTATCCAAAACCAAGGACATTCCTGCTTGGTGTAAATGTTAGTTTCTAATTAAACCATTTAATATATACTATTATGAAGTTTAACTTAAAAAAATATAGGGCCGGTATATTATTACTTATCCTTACGGCATCTGCAAGCAGTTGCAAAAAATACCTCGACGAAGAAAGACGAGATAACTTTAATAACCAAAACTACTTTACCACCGCTTCGCAGGCGCAAACATTTGTAAACGGTATTTATTCAAATTTATACATGTTTCAAAATGGTGATGCTTACGGCGAGAGCCCGTTCATTACTTTAGAGCTTTTTGCAGGCCATGCAACAACGCTTGGGCAAAGTGTGAATAATAAGCAGGTAATAAACCAAACTACAAGCCCCACAAACCCGGGTTTTGAAACAGTGTGGTCAAACAGTTACGCAGCCATAGCAAATGCTAACGTAGCGCTTAAACGCATTCCCGCCATTACAATGCCGGATGCTGATAAGAAAAAACTGCTTGGCGAAGTTTACTTCATGAGGGCTTTCTTTTACTTTCATTTAGTAAGGTTATACGGCGATGTGCCTTTGATAACAGAACCGGTTACCATCACCAGCGAAACCCTTTATCCTGAGCGTTCGCCTATCGCTTCTGTTTATGACCTGATAGTTGCCGACCTTAAAGCCGCTAAAGACTCAGGCTTACCCGCTACTGAGCAAACCGGCCGTGTGTCGTTAGGTGCAGTGCGTACATTATTAGGCAGTGTTTATTTAACTATGGCAGGTTATCCTTTGCAAAAACCAGAGAACTACGCGTTAGCTGCTGCAGAAGTGTTGCCAGTTTTAACACAATACAGCTTATTTAACGATTATGCATTTTTGCATGATAACGCCCACAAAAATCAAGGCGAGCTGATCTTCCAGATCAATTACCTGGTGGGTGTTAAAGAAAACGCCATACCGCAGTTAACTATTCCTTTTAACTTACAAGTTGGTGCTTATGGCGATCACTTGGGCGCTATGCTCCCTACCACGCAATTTATTGCCAGCTACCCTGCCGGTGATAAACGCGCTAAAGAAAGAGAGTTTTTCTACAGCAGCTATCCGAAAGATAAAGACCCCTCAACAATAATTACGTTTGAGAAACCCGCGCTTTACAAATTTTTCCATGTAGAGAGTGCTTTAGGTAATGGTAAAAGTGACGAGAATTGGACGCTGTTCCGTTTACCCGAAGCCCAGCTAATTTACGCCGAAGCGCAAAACGAAGCAGACGGCGCCCCTAATGCGACAGCTATTGCCGCGCTCGAAGCTATCCGCGGCCGCGCACAACTTGCTCCGTACGGCGCTTTGTCTCAAACAGCGTTCCGCGAAGCAGTTTGGAAAGAACGTTATCTTGAACTTTGTTATGAGGATAAAGCCTATTTTGATATCCAGCGTACGCATAAGATCTACGTTGTACCAGGCGGTACATTTGCTGAAGCTACATCAACGGCAAATGAGCAGGGTATTACCATGAAATCTCAATATTACCTGTGGCCAATACCACAACGCGAGATAAATACAAGCCCCAAGTTGACACAAAACCCAGGTTGGCAATAATTTTACAATATAAAAGACTGGCAATACCCGCCAGTCTTTTATATTTACGGCCGGTTTACATCTATTATACTTTAACTGACACATGAAAAAAAGATTTCTACTTTTAAGTACCTTTTTGTTTGCAGCCTCTTCATTTGCACAGCAGGTAGCCAAAGTAACTGATCCGGTAGAATGGATCAACCCGTTGATGGGTACACAATCAAAATACGACCTGAGTAACGGCAATACCTACCCTGCCATTGCCTTACCATGGGGCATGAACTTCTGGACACCTACTACAGGTAAAATGGGCGACGGGTGGCAATACACCTACGATGCCTACAAAATAAACGGCTTTAAACAAACTCACCAGCCATCACCCTGGATGAACGATTACGGGCAGTTTGCTATTATGCCGGTAACAGGTGAGCTTAAGGTATCGCAAAAAGGCCGCGAAAGCTGGTTCTCGCACAAGGCGGAAATTGCTAAACCATACTATTACAGCGTTTACCTTGCCGATCATGATATTACTACCGAGATTGCTCCTACCGAACGTAGCGCGCAATTCAGGTTTACTTATCCCCAATCAAACAACTCGTACATTATTGTTGATGCGTTTGATAAGGGATCATACATAAAAGTTATCCCGGGCGAGAAAAAGATAGTTGGTTACTCTACCAAATACGCGCGCGGCCCGCTTAAAAACTTCAAGAACTACTTTGTTATATATGTAGATAAGCCAATTACCACGGCCCAGGTTTACAGCGATACCACGCTTAAAGATGGTTTAGAACTTGATGCCAAGCACGCTATGGCTGTTATTGGTTTTAAAACTGCAAAGGGCGAAAAAGTAAACATGAGGGTAGCCTCATCATTCATCAGCATTGAGCAAGCTGAAATAAGCCTTAACAGGGAAGTAGGTAATGATAACTTCGACCAAACCAAGCAAAAAGCAAAAGATGTTTGGAACAAAACTTTAAGCAAACTTGCTGTTGAAGGTGGTTCGGTAGAGCAGGTAAAAACATTTTACTCTTGCCTTTACCGCATGCTGTTCTTCCCAAATAAAATGTACGAGCTGGATGCCAAGAACCAACCAATACACTGGAGCGCGCAAAACGGCCAGATATTACCGGGCTACAAATTTGCAGGTACAGGCTTTTGGGATACCTTCAGGGCCCTATACCCGTTCCTGAACCTTGTTTACCCATCTATCAACAAAGAAATGCAAGCCGGATTGGTTAATGATTACAAAGAAGGTGGCTGGCTACCAGAGTGGAGCAGCCCCGGTTACTCTGATGTAATGGTGGGCAACAACTCCGCCGCCGTAGTATCAGATGCTTACCTAAAAGGTGGCCGCGGTTACGATATCCAAACATTATATCAAGCCCTGTTACATGGCGCCAATAACGATGGCCCTGCAGCTACCGGCAGAGACGGTGTAGATTACTACAACACTCTGGGCTACGTACCTTACGATGTTAAAATAAACGAGAATGCTGCCCGTACATTAGAATATGCTTTTGACGACTTCACTATCTACAAATTGGGTAAGGCATTAAACCGCCCAACAGCCGAAACGGAGATCTACCGCAAACGCAGTATGAACTACAAAAACCTGTTTGATAAGGAAACCGGTTTAATGCGTGGTAAAAATAAGGATGGTAAATTCCAATCGCCGTTTAATCCGTTTAAATGGGGCGATGCCTTTACCGAGGGCAACAGCTGGCACTACACCTGGAGCGTTTTCCATGATATACAAGGCCTGGTTGACCTGATGGGTGGCAAACAAAAATTCAGTGCAAAACTGGATTCGGTTTTCAGTCTTCCCCCTATTTTTGACGATAGCTATTACGGCGAGGTTATCCACGAGATCCGCGAGATGCAGATAGCAGGCATGGGCCAGTACGCGCATGGTAATCAACCCATTCAACATATGACCTACCTGTACAACTACTCGGGCGAGCCATGGAAAACCCAATTGCACGTACGCGATGTGATCAACAAAATGTACCACTCGGCACCAGATGGTTACTGTGGCGACGAGGATAACGGCCAAACATCTGCCTGGTACGTATTTTCGGCAATGGGCTTCTACCCGGTTACCCCATCCACAGACCAATATGTGTTAGGCGCGCCGCTCTTCAAAAAAGTGATCCTAACTTTAGAGAACGGCAAAACTGTTACTATCAACGCGCCAAAAAACAGCCCTGCAAACAGGTTCGTAACCAGCCTTACAGTTAACGGTAAACCATATACAAACAACTGGTTAAGCCACAAAGCGCTACAGCAGGGCCAGGTTTTAAACTTTGACATGTCGGCTGTGCCTAACAAGGCAAGAGGTACTAAAGCTGCAGACGTGCCTTATTCGCTGTCAAATGAGAAGTAATTCTATCATAAAATTCATGAAGCTTATAATGTGCCTGATACTTGTATCGGGCACATTCAAGTCGGTTGCGCAGGTAACTCCTACCATTAAACCTTTAACGCCAACAGCAACTGTTACACCTGTTTTACTTAGCACCCAAAAGATAGGTATAGCAGGGTTGGCTCATGATCATGTACATAACATCCTTGGCGATTACCGCGACGGCAAAGTACTTATTGTAGGCATTGCCGAGGCTGATAAACAACTGCGTGCACGCTACCAAAAACAATACAACCTGCCCGATTCAATTTTTTTCGACGACCTGAAAAAACTGGTCGCCACAAAAAAGCCGGATGTGGTTTTGGGCTATAACCCGGTTGCCAAACACATTGACATTGTTGAGGTTTGTGCACCGCTGGGCATTTCGGTTATGGTAGAAAAACCTTTGGCAGCTACCCTTGCGCAGGCCAGCCGTATGGAATTTTTAGCTTTAAAATACTATATAAAGCTAATGACCAATTACGAAACCACGTGGTACCCATCTTACCAGCACGTGTACGATATAGCCAATATGGATAGCCTTGGGCAGATCCGCAAGATGGTGGTGCACGATGGGCACCAGGGGCCAAAAGAGATTGGTTGCAGTAAGGATTTTACCAATTGGCTTACCGACCCCGAAATGAATGGTGCAGGCGCCCTTAACGATTTTGGCTGCTACGGCGCCGACCTGATGACCTGGTTAATGAACGGGCAAAAACCCATCGCGGTTACGGCTGTGGCCCGCCATTTTAAACTACAAACCTACCCAAAGGTAGAGGATGATGCAACCATCATTGTAGAATACCCAACCGCGACAGGCATTATTGAGGCATCCTGGAACTGGCCATTCTCTATTAAAGATCTGGAAGTATTTGGGGATGAGGGATATATGCATGCTTTAGACAAGGACAATGTATTTACCCGGATAGACAAACATCCTACAACCACTACAGTTGCTCCGCCATTGTTAGCGCCAAATGACCACCCTATCTCCTATTTGCAACAGGTGGTAAATAACAGGCAGCGGGGTATCGCCGACAGGTCTTCACTTAAATATAATATGATAGTGATGCAGATACTGGATGCCGCAAAACGTTCAATAGCAGAAAATAAGCGGATAGTACTTTAGTACTTCGTCGCAACAAAGCCCGCTAATCGCGGGCTTTGTTGCTTTTGGAGCTAACAATGACGACGTTTTTTCACTAAAAACGACTTCGCTTTTCCAAAATACGTATTGTAATAAAATTTATTAACAGTTAATAAATCCCCTTTAGAATTATACTATTTTAGCGGCTTATAAATCATCATTCTTAATATGTTAAAGCAATTTTCGGCAGTATTGCCATTTGTACTTTTGGGCATGGTATCGTGCCAGTCAAAACCAACATCGACAGATAAAACTACTGCCGATAGCGCTAAAACAACAACCGAAGAATCTGCATCGGCCCCGGTAAAACTATCAACCAATCCAATTGATAAAGCTGCCATTTTAGCCCGCAAACAGGTGCCTATAGTTTGTTACCACCAGATCCGCGACTGGAAGGCAACCGACTCTAAAAACGCTAAAGATTACATTGTACAAATAGCTGCTTTTAAAGAGCACATGAAAATGTTGGCAGACAGCGGTTACCACACCATCCTGCCAGATCAATTGTACAATTACCTGGTGGCTGGTGCGCCGCTCCCTAAAAAACCCATCATGTTAACATTTGATGATACCGATGTTGATCAATTTACTATTGCCGCGCCAGAGATGAAGAAATACGGTTTTAAAGGTGTTTTCTTTGTGATGACGGTGTCTATAGGGCGCCCGCATTACATGACCACAGAGATGATCAAAAAATTATCTGATGATGGTAACGTAATATCAAGCCACACCTGGGACCATCACCGCGTAGACAAATACTCGCATAACTCTAACCTGGTTATCAAAGGCCTTAATGGTAAGATCACTAACCGCCCTGTTGACGACTGGGTTACCCAGATAGATAAGCCTACCAAAAAGCTGGAAGAAATTACCGGTAAAAAAATCCAGTACTTTGCCTACCCGTTCGGCGTTTGGAAAAAACCGGTATTGCCGGAGCTTGACAAAAAAGGCTTTAAAATAGCTTTCCAGTTAGCTGATAAACGCGACCCTGATTACCCGTTGCTAACAGTTCGCCGGATCTTGGATAGCGGTTACTGGAGCACCAAAACGTTTGGCAATAGCGTAAGAAATAGTTTCTAAACTTACAAACCGATATTTTAAACCCTCTTTTTCGTAACAGAAAAGAGGGTTTTCTTGTTCATATAAATTCTTATTTATAAAGGATGACAATTACCCTGCGCTCCTGTACATAACGTTGGCTACCGCTTTTACAGCCTGCAACTATAAGCCCCAAACAAATGCAGTTAATCAAACCGAGATATTTAAACAGGTTATTAATGAGCATTTCCGTTACCTGAACGACCATGCCTCAAGAGCCTCGTTGCCCAATATGGCGATAAAGCCAAGATAACTACTACTGACTGGGATGGTGAAAATATTGGCCCAAAAGGCGCCGATGAGATCTTCCACCAGGTATTTTATGTGTCGCCAGATGCGAGGTATTTGGTTGATAACATCATCAATACAGATTCGACTGTGGTGGTGGAGTATGATGTGGTTGGCCTAAAAGAGAAATCCGGCAGCCCCGTGCGTTACGATATCCACAGCGCCGGTATCTTTAAGATAAAAGATAACAAAATTGTTGGAGAGGCTACTTATTCAAATTCAAAGTTGTACCATAACAGGTAGTGCAACCATAATATTTACACGGTATACCGATAAGCAACAGCTACGTGGGATTTAAAACAAGAAAGCCTTTCCAAAATGGAAAGGCTTTTCTTTTTTATAAATTCTCGCCTGCGGGGCCCTGCCCTTTATTTGAAGGGTTTTCGTCTGACGGGTTCTCTAACTCTTCGTTGTCATTGTCGGGTGTAACGGTCGGTATCTCTTTGGCAAGGTCGTTATTATCCTTTTCCTGCTTTAGGGTATCGTTACCTACATTAGCAACATTTCCTGCTGTATCATGATTCTGACCCTGGCCATTGGCTCTGTCAAATCCTTCTGGTTTATTTTCCATAATATATAGGTGGTTATTTAGATTCTACTGTTTCTTCTTCTTTAGCGGTTACAAAGGCAATGGCCTCATCCAGTTGATGTGAGCTATAACCTTTTGATTTGCCTGGCACAAAGTGGGTAAATGCGTTAGTAAACCATTGTACGCTTTTCTGGTCGCTCACTACGGCTATTTTGTTCCATTTGGTAAAGTTTTTCAGGCCCATTTTAATATCGTCCCACCAGGCACCGGCGGTCCAATTTTGCACGTCTGTTTCCAGTACAAGCAAGTAGTTGATCTCACCCTGGCGCGCCACTAGTTCTTCGATGCGGGGTAATAAAACGGTTTCCAGATCTTGTTTGGTCACCTCGCCTATTGCATGTATGCCAACTACGTGAGGTTCCAGGTCATTTATAAATTGTAGCATGATAGTTTCGTTTACGTAATCCTACCAAAAGCCATACCATTGTTTAAAAAGAAATTTATTTAATGCCTATTTAAAGCGCGCAAGAGCAGTACTATCTTCAAAAACAATGGTTTATATTATCTTTGTGCCATGCAGCAAAACCTGTCGGTATATTCGCAAATGATAAAAACCGAGGCTAAAAACCTGGGCTTTTTGTTTTGCGGCATAGCGAGGGCAGCGTTTTTAGAAGATGAGGCCCCACGGTTGGAAAACTGGCTCAACAAAGGTATGCACGGCGAAATGAAGTACATGGAAAACTACTTCGATAAACGCCTGGACCCGCGTTTACTGGTAGATGGCGCTAAATCCGTTATCTCCCTTGGGCTAAATTATTATACCGATACCACACAGTTAGACCCATCGGCACCAAAGATCTCTAAATATGCTTACGGTGCTGATTACCATAGTGTAATTAAGGATAAGCTAAAGCAGTTATTGGAGATCATTAACCAAAAAATTGGAGAGGTTGGCGGCCGGGCGTTTGTAGATTCGGCACCTGTTTTGGACAAGGCATGGGCTAAAAAAGCAGGCATGGGATGGGTTGGTAAAAACAGTAACCTCATTAGCAAGCAGGCAGGTTCATTCTTCTTTTTAGCAGAACTGATCATAGACATCGAACTGGAGTACGATATTGAGCCTACTGCCGACCATTGCGGCACCTGCACTCGCTGCATAGATGCCTGCCCTACCGATGCCATAGTTGGCCCTTATGTGGTTGATGGCAGCAGATGTATCTCATACCTCACCATCGAATTAAAGAACGAGATCCCTCAGGAGTTTAAAGGCAAAATGGATAACTGGATGTTCGGCTGCGACATTTGCCAGGATGTTTGCCCCTGGAACCGCTTCTCCGTAATCCACAGCGAACCTTCTTTTACCCCACACCAAGAACTTCACGGATTAAAAAAAGAGGACTGGGAGGAGATCACCACCGATGTATTCCAAAAGGTATTTAAAAATTCGGCCGTAAAACGCACCAAATTTGACGGTCTAACGAGGAATATTCAGTTTTTAAAAGAAATATAATTAATAACCGTTATTGCGAGGTACGAAGCAATCTTTTTAGGACGATTATACGCCATGCAAAACGGACTTGCTTAAAGAGATTGCTTTGTACCAACGACGCGAATGATGGAGGCGAGCGGAGAAACTAATCAATATTGCCTACCGCTAATCTCTATTTCCCTTTCCCAAACTTCATGGCCAGCTGTGCCAGCATATCTTCATCCACCGGTTTGGCGGGTTCTTCTTTCTTTTTAAATGGCTGCGCGTTTAGCTGCGGACTGCTTTTTGGGCTATTGTTTTGGAAAGCAGGCTTTGGTGCTTGTTGCTGCGCGGGTGCTGCTGCCGGTTGCGCAGGTTTGGCTTGCTGGCGCTCGGCTACCCTTTTAGCATTCCAGCGTTTGTAGATCTCTTCCAGCTTACGCTTGGTGTACAACGGAAAATCGCCCTGCATCATCCAGGAGTAGTAGCTTGGCTCTGCGGTAAGTACATCCTCTACCCTTTTACCTTTGTGCTTGCCAAAGTTTATGGTTTCTTCGCCTTGCTCGTTATAAACCATGCGGCCGGCAAAATCAACCGGGCGGCTTAGGTTTGTAAATTTGTGTAACGCCTCCACATCACCTACTACAGGTGTGCTTTTGTTGCCCTTTTTATCTTCCCACTCGTGGTTCTCGTAACGCTCTATCTGCGCAAGCAAAACTTCCATTGTTGCGCGGGTATCAGCCTCGGCCGAGTGCGCGTTGATGATCTGCTTATCGCAATAAAACTGATAAGCAGCCCTTAGGGTACGCTGCTCCATCTGGTGGAAAATATTTTGCACATCCACAAAATGGCGGTTATCAAGGTCGAACTGTACGCCTGCGCGTAAAAATTCTTCCATCAGCATGGGTATATCAAACTTGTTAGAATTGTATCCAGCGAGGTCGCTATCCTGTATAAAATCGGCTATTTGCTGGCCAAGTTCATGAAACTGTTTTTCCTCTTTAATGTGCTCATCATAAATACCATGTACTAACGATGATTCTAAAGGGATGGGGATACCCGGGTGTACACGCAAGGTTAGTACATCCTCGCTGCCATCGGGGTTAAGTTTAATAACAGAGATCTCTACTATACGGTCGGCGCCAATATTGGTACCGGTAGTTTCCAGGTCGAAAAAGGCCAGGGGCCGTTTTAATTGTAATTTCATTTTTGCTTATCAGTAGTACAAAGGTGGTAAAACTCTTAAAATTATCGGCACACTATTTTTGGTGTAATATGTCGGGATAATTTCTTATTTTCAGGTCAAGAGAATACAACCTGAACTACATGAACAAATTTTTACTTAACCTGCTGGTATTCATTTCATTTGCAACACTGGCATCCGCTCAAGACTTCTCTTATGGTAAATTCACCATCGAGGAAATGCACCTGAAAAATTACAAAAATGATACATCAGCCCATGCTTTTGTACTAAACGAGTTCGGCTCATCGCGCATTGATATTGCTGCCGATGATCACCTTAAGATTTTTTTTAAGTATCACACCAAAATCAAAATACTGGATACCAAGGGTTTTAATAAGGGCAACGTAGCTATCTCGTTTTATGATAGTGATGATACACACGATGAAGTTATTGACATTAAGGGCGTAACTACTTACACAGATGAAAACGGCGCAGTGCAAATCGCCGAACTGGAGCATTCTAAAATATACACCACTACCGATAATAAGTATTGGAAAACCATGAAGTTTGCCATGCCAAACCTACGCCCCGGCTGTATAGTTGAATATACTTACACAAAATTGATACAAGGTTTTGGAAGGCTGCCGTCATGGGATTTCCAGGATGATATCCCAAAAGCATATTCTGAGTACGAAGTGCATATCCCAGCTTTTTGGACCTTTAACGCCATGATCCGCGGCCCTCTAAAACTCACCAAAAGCAAGGCCGATATTGAAAAGGAATGCTTTAGCAGCCACGGTTCTAAATGCGATTGTTCGTATTTAACTTATGGCATGGCCGATATCCCGGCATTTATCGAAGAAGATTTTATGACCTCGTCAAAAAACTTTTTGTCGGCCGTATATTTTAACCTGGAGGAATGGACAAACCCTTACAGCGGGGTAAAAATTAAAGAAACCAAGGAATGGAAGGACATCGATTACAATTTCAAACACGGCGATTACTTTGGCTCGCAGATAAAAAAGAATCTCCTAAATCCTTACATAGGCCCGGTAATAGCAGGCAAAACCACCGAGATGGATAAAGCCGTAGCCATTTATCGATACATCCAAAAAAACATAAAGTGGAACGACATTTATTCGCGCGGCAGCGATGGTGTGAAAAAAGCCCTTGATAAGCACACCGGCGATGTAGCCGATATAAACTTAGCGCTGGTAGCCGCGCTAAATTCGGCGGGGATAAAAACGGATGCGGTTTTACTGTCCACCCGTGGCAACGGTTTGCTAAACACGCTTTACCCGGTAGAGAATGAGTTTAACTATGTGATTGCCAAAACCACCATAGGTACCGAAACTTACCTGCTTGATGCTACCGACCCCCTGCTTCCGTTTGGGATGCTGCCGGTGAAATGCCTTAATGATAAGGGCCGTGTAATGAGCCTTGATAAGCCATCGTACTGGATAGACCTGGTTGCAAAACAAGTTCAAAACACCACAAGTAATTTAAACCTTACCTTGCAAGCCAACGGTAAACTTAAAGGTACTATCACCACCTATTCTATGGGTTACGCTGCTTACAACAAACGGAAAGAGATCAAAAAATTCAACACCACCGACGAATATGTAGAAAACCTCGACGAAAAACTGGTGCGGACGAAGATCCTGAAATCGACCCTGACCAATGTAGACAGCCTTGATAAACCACTTGGCGAGATCTACGAGGTAGAGATTGACGTATTTGACAACCTTAACCATAACCGCCTGGCGTTTAACCCGGTTTTGTTTGACAGGCATACCACCAATCCTTTTAAATTGCAGGAGCGCACATACCCGGTAGATTGGGGCGTATCATCAAACGACAGGTACACCCTAACCATGGCACTACCCGCCGGCTATGCAATTGAAAGTTCGCCGCAACCTGCAGGTGTAGCACTTCCTAATAACGGCGGTAAATTTTTAACGGAGTTTAGCGGCGCCGATAATGTATTCACTTATTCTAATGTTATACAGTTCACCAAATCTGTTTATACGCCCGAAGAATACCCTTATCTGAAGGAATTATATAATAAAATAATATCGTCTGAAAAGGCCGAGATAGTGATCAGGAAAAAGTGATGAAAAAGGTTTTAACCGTACTGTTTTTATTAGGTTGTGCCATTGGGTCGAGTGCACAGTCAAGTTATGAAGTAAGCAAAATCCCGAAAGAGCTGCTGCCCTATGCAAGCGCCATTATCCGCGATGAAAATATTTATACCCAGGTTGATGGCGGCAACACACTGTACCATATTAAAAAAGCCATTACTGTATTAAACAAAAATGGCGACGACCTTGCACATATTGTAGTTTGGTACGATAAAAGCAACGTGATAAAAGGCATTAAAGGCACTGTTTATGATGAGTTTGGCAAGCTTAGCAGCAAATTCTCTGAAAAGAACTTCGAAGACCAGGACGCCTCTAACGATTTCTCGTTATTTGAAGACTCGCGGGTAAAGCATTATATCCCGTCTATTGGCTCATATCCTTACACCATTGAGTATGAGTATGACCTTAAATCAAAACAAACTTTAAACATCAGGGATTGGAAGCCTAACCCATACCCGGGTTTGGCGGTAGAAAAAAGCTCGTACACATTTGCTTGCAAGCCCGATTTTACAATCAGGTATAAAGAAATTAACATGCCTGCAAAAATGGTAGCCGGCTATACCAAAGATGGAATTAAAACCTACACCTGGCAGCTAAACAATCTTAAAGCTGGACGTAACGAACCCTATAGCCCTATCAAAGACACCTACCTGAGCACCGTAAAGATAGCCCCAAAAAACTTTGTTTACGCAGGCATCAGCGGCAGTTTCATCAACTGGGAGCAACTTGGCCGCTGGAATTATGAGAAGCTATTAGCCAACAGGCAGGCACTTCCCCCCGCTACCATTGCACAGGTAAAAGAACTTACCAAAGGCATTACCGATGTTAAGCAAAAGGCAAAAAAGATCTACGAATACATGCAGGGTAAAACCCGCTACATAAGTGTACAGGTGGGCATCGGCGGCTACCAACCATTTTTAGCCGGCGATGTAGACAGGCTTAGCTATGGAGATTGTAAAGCCCTGGTGAATTATACGCAGGCACTACTAAAAGCGGCGGATATTCCATCCTGGTATTGCGTTGTAGAGGGCGATAACGCCAAAATAAGTATGCTTGATGATTTTGCAAGCATGGGCCAGGGTAACCATGTGATACTATGCATTCCTTTAAAAAACGACACCACATTTTTGGAGTGCACCAATCAAAAGATCCCCTTTGGTTTTTTGGGCGACTTTACCGATGACCGCACTGTGTTGGCCTGCACACCCGAAGGCGGCAAACTGATACATACACCCAAATATACCGCGGCTGAGAACTTGCAAACCCGCAAAGCCAACCTTGTAATTGCAGCAGATGGCGAACTTAGCGGCAACATGGTTACCATATATAAAGGCACGCAATACAATAATCCCGAAAGTTTAGTTGACGAAACGGCGAAAGAACAAGTAAAGGCACTGCAAAAGATGTACCCGCATATCAGCAACCTTAATGTAGAAAAGCTGGACATTAAGGAGGATAAAAAAGAAATGCCCGTAGCTATGGAAACAATTCAACTAAGCGCCCGCGATTTTGCATCGGCAGATAACGGGAAGCTTTACTTTTCGCTTAACCCGGTAAACCGCAGCGGCAGTATCCGCGATGTGCGCAACCGTACCAATCCTGTTTATATTAATCGTGGTTATGTAGATGAGGATGAAATAGTTTACACCCTGCCCGCAGGTTACAAACCCGACATGGAGCCGCTTAATGTAAGCATGAGTAAAGCATTCGGTAAATTCAAGATGAGCACTGTATTTGCGGATGGCAAGCTAACCTTTAAGCGCCGTGTGGAACTGATTGATGGAACCTATACTAAAGAAACCTATCCCGACCTGGTAACTTTTTACCAGGAGATTGCCGATACCGACAATTACAACATGGTGCTGGTGAAAAGCAATTAACTGAATATAATGATACCCAAGATTATACCCACTATCATAATCACATATAATAGGATCTCGTTACCGGCGTAACGCTTATATTTAGTCCAGAAAGAGTAATCGTTTTTAGGCTCTGCCATTGGCACAAAAATATCAATTATAATTTAAGCAATGGCTATTCATCTACCTGCGCCGTAGTTGTATGGCTGATAGACCCACCCCGCGAAAAGAATTTATAGATGCCATTATCATGCAGGCGGGCTACCAAAACGCCCTTGCGGGTACTGGCGTGCACAAAATAACCGTTTTGCAAGTACACCCCAACGTGGCTAAACTGCTTGCCGTCAAAATCAAAGAAAACAAGGTCGCCTTCTTTTAATTCTTCTTCAAATTTACGTTTGATAACATTTACCTGCATGGCGCATGTACGTGGCAAGGGCTGGTCGTAAACCTGTAATTGAAGCAGCGATACCAGGCCCGAGCAATCCACACCATCCTTACCCATACCGCCAAAACGGTAAGGGACGCCAAACCATTCTTCTATAAAGCTATATAGGCGGCCATTCTGGATCTCGTTGCGCTTTACCCCCATTAATTCCGAATACTTCTCCGCTATTTCCTTATCAGGCTTCACCATTACATAGGGGCCGTTTTGGGCAAGGTCGGCGGTATTCCTAACCGTTAATTTTTTGGAGTGACAGGCCGATAAAATGATAGCAGCGACAAAAAATAGCAAGAAGCGCGAATGGCGTGGTTTCAGCATAGCCTAAAGATATTAGTAAACACTTACACGTTACAAGCGGATGTTATAAACATATTAACAGGTGAATGTGCGGATGTGCAAATATGCAGATATGCAAATGAGCTTTATCTGCATATCTGCACATCTAAAATCCGCACATCTAACCTATCCCTTTATCACCCTTTGTATCTCATCCAGTTTCATCAGGGCTTCAACCGGGGTTAGGGTATTTACATCAAGGTTGTTCAGCGTATCGCGGATCTTTACCAATACCGGGTCATCTATCGAGAACATTTGCATTTGCACAGCTTGTTTCTGCACTTTGCGGATGCTTTCTTTGATATGCTCGCCGCCGGTGCGTTCATTTTCGAGTTTTTTCAAGATCTCGTTGGCGCGGCTCAATACTTTTTGCGGCATCCCGGCCAGCTTAGCAACATGGATCCCGAAGCTATGCTCGCTGCCTCCGGGTACCAGTTTGCGTAAGAAGATGATCTGCTGCCCAACTTCTTTAACCGATACATTGAAGTTTTTGATGCGGTTGAAACTGTTGCTTAGTTCATTCAACTCGTGATAGTGGGTTGCAAACAGTGTTTTTGCCTTCGCTGTCGGGTGGTTATGCAGGTATTCACCTATGGACCATGCGATGGAGATCCCATCATATGTTGAGGTGCCGCGGCCTATCTCATCCAGCAGTATCAAACTGCGGTCGCTAAGGTTATTGAGGATGCTGGCGGTCTCGTTCATCTCCACCATAAAGGTAGATTCGCCCGACGATACATTGTCCGATGCCCCTACCCTTGTAAAGATCTTATCTACCAAACCAACCGACGCGGCCTTGGCAGGCACGAAACAGCCCATCTGCGCCATGAGTACAATAAGGCCTGTCTGCCTTAGCAAAGCCGACTTACCCGCCATGTTGGGCCCGGTAATAATGATGATCTGCTGCGAATCTGAATCCAGGAAAACATCATTAGTGATATATTCCTCGCCCAACGGCAGGTTTTTTTCAATCACGGGGTGGCGGCCACCTTTTATATCCAGCACGCGGCTCTCGTTCACATCCGGTTTAACGTAATAGTTTTTGATGGATATGGTGGCAAAATTTAGCAGTACATCCAAACGGGCTATCAGGATAGCGTTCAGCTGAATGGGTTTAATATATTCTGCAAGAGCATACAGCAGGTCGTTGTAAAGCTTGGTTTCCAGCACCAGGATCTTTTCTTCGGCACCTAAAATCTGCTCCTCGTATTCTTTCAGTTCGGGGGTAATATAACGTTCGGCATTTACCAAGGTTTGCTTTCGGATCCATTCTGTAGGCACCTTTTCGCGGTGAATGTGCGTTACCTCCAGATAATATCCAAACACATTATTGAACGAAACTTTAAGCGAAGGAATGCCTGTAGCCTCTGCCTCGCGTTTCTGGATCTCCAGCAAATAACCTTTACCACCGAAGGCGATCTTGCGCAAGCGGTCCAGTTCCTCATTAATGCCCTCGTTCATTACCGAACCTTTTACCATCATTACAGGTGGCTCGGGGTGCAGTTCGCGGGCTATCTTTTCAGATATGGAAACACACGGGTTTAGCTGCTCGCCTATCGCCCGCATCGGCTCGCTTGCCGATTCCATCGTGAGTTTCTTAATGCTCTCGATAGCGATCAATGCTTTTTTTAGCTGGCAGACTTCGCGAGGGTTAGCTTTTTGCAGGCCTATTTTAGAGATCAGCCTTTCCAGGTCACCAATCTGGCGAATCTGGTTTTGCAGGTCTTCGCGCAGTTCTTCCTGTGCTATCAGATATTCCACTACGCCAAGGCGGTCTTGTATGGGCTTAATTTCTTTGAGCGGCATCACTATCCAGCGGCGGAGCATCCTTGCGCCCATCGGCGAACAGGTATGGTCTAGCACATCAACCAAAGTCAACGCGTTCTCATTGCTCGAGCCCACCAACTCCAGGTTGCGGATGCTGAACCTATCCAACCACAGGTAGCGGTCTTCCTCTATCCGGCCAATGGCCGAGATATGTTGCAGGTTGCGGTGCTCGGTCTCGTTCAGGTAATGCAGCGCAACACCGGCAGCCACGATGCCTAAATTCAGTTTATCGATACCAAAACCTTTCAGCGATTTTACACCGAAGTGCTTTAGCAACGTCTCGTGAGCGTAATCGCCGCTGTAAGGCCATTCGTCCAGGGTGTAAGTATAGAAACGGTCGCCGTAAGTATCCTTAAAGTCGTGCTGGCGGCTTTTTGGGAAGATGATCTCGCTGGGGACGTAGCTTTGCAGCAATTTATCAATATAACTTGTACTACCCTGTGCCGCCAGGAACTCGCCTGTAGAAATATCTATCAGGGCGATGCCGACGCTGTTTTTCTCAAAGTACAGCGAAGCCAGGTAATTGTTGCTCTTTTGTTGCAGGATGTTATCGCTGGTGGCAACGCCGGGGGTAACCAGTTCGGTTACGCCACGTTTTACAATGGTCTTGGTCGTTTTAGGATCTTCCAACTGGTCGCAAATGGCGACACGCTGGCCGGCACGTACCAATTTTGACAAATAGGTATCCAGCGAATGGTGCGGAAACCCTGCCAGTTCGATATGCGTTGCTGCGCCATTGGCACGGCGGGTAAGCGTAATGCCCAAAATACCCGAAGCTTTTATGGCATCGGCACCAAAGGTTTCGTAAAAATCGCCCACGCGGAACAGCAACAGAGCACCGGGGTACTTAGCCTTTATGGCGTTGTATTGCTGCATTAAGGGGGTTTCTTTGGTTTCGCTCTTGGCCAAGGGTGTGTGCTTTTTAATAATCTGCTAATTTAATTCATTGCCCTCGTAATACCGGGATTGTGGAAAAGTTAAAGGGATGTGGAGAGAAGAAGTTGAAAGTAAAAAGTTAAAAGTCGAAAGTAAAATTTGCAAGTCGTTATTTCATTTTATGTACTGTCCCACTTTTTATGACAGGCAAGTGGGACAGTAGTTTATTGTGCTAAAAATCAATGCGTTACGAAATATCAAATTTAGCACTTAGTTAAAGTACAAGTTTATATTAATATAGTTAAAATATTTATAATCAAATATTTAAATGAAATGTATAGCATGTCTTGTTTTCAAAAAAATGGTACAGTGTGGAACACCGTGAGACACCCTCAAATTACAGCCTTAACCCACGACCATTTAGGATAAGCCTAATGCATGCATGGCGGCTTTTTAGTAACGACACCAACAAAGGCATCTAAAATGATGCAGCATAAAAAGGGTGAAATTTGAGTATTTATTAAGTATCAAATTGAATAACTGCATATTATTTACTCTCCAATATCCTCCGCAATGTTAAGCTTATTCTCGCTTCATTGTTATTTGATTTAGGAATTGCGTGCTGCCATACCCTTTGTACGCTTTGTTTCATATATAGGAGCGACCCTGTAGCTAAGCTATAATCAATTAATGTTTCGTTATCTTGTATGTTTCTAAACCTTAACGTCCGGGTTGCGCCTAACGATACGATTACAACGCCTGTTCCGTCTTCCAAAATATCGGTCTGGTCAGCATGGAACCCCATTTTCGATTCCCCGTTCGGATAATAATTTATCAGGCAGTTATTCGGCTCAAAGCCAATTACCATATTCACACTGTCGCAAATTTTCGTTAACTCAGGTAACATTTTCCGATAAGGATAATTCATTTGAGAATAATTGTAAGCTACGCCATAACTTGCCGTTTTCCTCGCTTTCACTCTTATATCCCACTCCTCGTGTTGTTCTAAATAAACAAACAATTCTTGGTCGGCAAATATAAAGTCATTAATATAAGTTACACCTTCAATCATAATTAACAGTTTTTTTATTTTATACAAAGACCACTCGTCTCTGCGCCCATAGGTATTCTCACCAAAAAACTAAGGACGAGCCTTACACATGCATGGCGGCTTGTTGGTGACAACACCAACAAGGGCTCCGTAAATACCTAAAATCTAACTCTCCGTTAGCTATTCTCCAGTTCCGCCTTTTCTTCATAGGTAAGGTTTAGTTCCTCGGCTATGGTATCAACCTTTGGCCTAAGTATTATAAAATATACGATGATTGCACCCGATATCAACAAGAATATAAAATTGGACGTCAAGAAATAGCTTACGATGCAAAAGAGAGATGCACCTTCTAACAACGCGTACCGTATGATCAATGCCGATTGGTAAGCCATCATTTTTTCGACAAAGGTTTCCTTTTTGGCAGCAACGTTTACCACCTGTTTATAGATCAGGTTGCCGACAAAGAAACCCATTATAGCCAATATCAGCGCGATGATAAGGAACTGGTTATCCCTGGATGTATCTACCTTAATATTTTTATTAATGAAAAGGGTTACCCCGGCAAACAACACCTGGCCGGCAAGCAATGCCATATGAACAAGCCTGGCTATTTTAAAACTTGGTTTTAAGTTGTTTTGTGACGTTTGGTTATAGTTCATAAGGTTCGGTAATTTGACGCAGTTTAAGCAATTGACGCGACAGTTACAAGCCCCACGCTCTCCGACCAATTTATTCCCTCCGGCTGTTTGGCGCAAAGAAAACGACCAAAGAAAACGCCACGTCAAAGCGAAGCTTCCGCCCGACCTGTCAGTTCTTAACGCTTTATCCCGCATGTGCGAGTCCGAAGGCTAAACTGTTATTCCGCCATACACCATGCCCGCCCGCTTTGACGTTTGGGCCATGTTTTTCCGCTTAATCCCGGTTCAGACCTCGCTTTAAGGATATCAGTTAAAGTTTTCACACGTTATCAAAGGCAGCGAAAGTTGCACAAGCAGTAGTTTTCCCCTTTTAAGGGGAAGGCAGTGGCATTGCCAATATCATTAACATTCATAAGGGGTCAGACCGAATTGATACTTGGGCAAAGTGAAATTTGCGTTAAGGATAGCAGTGGAAACCCCGGAATGGAGGACTGCCCCTATCGGCAGGCCAGAATGAGGAGTTGCAACGGATAGCCTGGCCGCTTCTATCAGCGGCAACGCCCAGGTTCGGTTAGCCGTTGATAGTTTGCAGTAAGCACAAAGGGCACGAAGTATTTGCTCCGTGCCCTTTGTGAAAATATTTTGTCCTTCGTTATAAAATTACACCACCTTAACCTCTTTGCTTCTGCGTAATATCGACATGAAGAAACCGATAACCATGATGATAGTACCTGACCACAGTAAGTTTATGTATGGGAATTCGATGGCTTTCAATACGATGAATTTCTTTTTGCTTTCGGGTTGCTGGTAAACGGTTATTTCTACCTTACCATCGGCCATGGTTTTGCCCGGGATAATCTTGGTGAAACGCAGTTTTAAGCCTGCATCTTCCAGTTTTTTACCAAAATCAAACACGGCGCGGCCTTTTATCATATAAACGGGTTCGCTTTGGTATTTTTTACCGTGTGTAGTAATTTCCAATTGCGCGCCTACGGCTATGTCTTTATCTGTAATTGGGATATTTTGCAGTTTAACGTTCTTGTTTAAGCCTTTCAGCACAATGATACCGTCGCGGTAAGCCATGGTGTCGCCAACGGCTATTTCGTGGGCTACAGGCGCGTCATATTTCTTATCGTCGTTTTCATCGCCATGCTGTCCTTCTTCCTCTTTTGGCCCGGTGGTGATCACGTTTGTCATGGTAATGTGGGTGTACAGGTCATGAAACAGGTAATGCTTGGTATCCGGCGTTGACGACATGCCGCCCTGCGCCTGGATCACGTTAGGCCTAAGCGTAAAAGCTTCGGTTTGCTTGCCATCTTTAAGGCGCTTGTAATCGATATTAAAGAAATGGCTTGCTCCTTCAACGGTATCGCTGGTAAAAGTTACCATATATTCGCCCATTTTAAGGGGCTCGTTCTTGTAGAGCAGGATATTTTCTTTAGGGTTTTCGTCTTTAGCAAAATCCGCGCTGTATTGCTCGCCGGTAAGGTTTTCTGATACAACACTTTTAGTACCTGCGGATATCAAAGCGCCCACCAATAACAGGCCGAAACCAATATGCGCAACTGCCGAACCGGCCAGTTTAAATTTGCCTTTAACAGCATCAGCCAGGATCTTACCGTTACCTACAATGGTATAAACCGAGCAAAACATCACAATAATGAATACGAAATGCAACTTGTAAAAGCCGGTTGCATATACGATCAAAGCGGTGATCAGCGCGGCAAAACCGAAGTACACCAACGTGGTAATGAAGAAACGGGTAGTATCGGTCTTTTTATATTTCAGGAATTGTGCGAAACCGCTTAGTAAAGCGATGATGACCGCGAACGATGCCTGGATAACGTTGTAATGTTTAACAGGATCTGTAGGTGGGGCAAGCTTGGTGCCGAACATCAGGTTCCAAACCGGAACGGAGGTTACGATCACGAGGTGGAAACACGACAAGCCAAGGAAGATAGCACCAACGAACATCCAAAATTCGCGCGAGTAGGTTTCTTCGTCCTTCTTGGTGATCGGCATTGCCTTAAAGCGGCTAACCAGCAGGTAAATGGTGATACCCAAAAACACAAATATACCGATAACCAACTGCCAGAACAGGCCAAGATCGGTAAAGGCGTGTACAGATGATTCGCCCAGTACCCCGCTCCTTGCCAGGAACGACGAATACCAAACCATTACAAATGCTACCAGCGTTAAAAACGTGGCGGTAAAGTACGAATGGCCTGTATTTTTATAAACGATCATGACGTGCACCGCAGCAACCAATATCAACCAGGGGAAGATAGAAGCGTTCTCTACCGGGTCCCATGCCCAAAAGCCACCAAAGTTTAATGATTCATACGCCCAAAACGAGCCCATAATAACACCGGTGCCCAATACCATACACGAAAACAAAGCGTAAGGAATAGCGGGTTGCACCCACTCTTTAAAGCGCCTTGTCCATAACCCGGCCACCGCGTAAGCGAATGGAACAACCAATGATGCCGAACCTAAGAACAGCGTTGGCGGGTGGATGATCATCCAGTAATTTTGCAGCGAAGGGTTCATTCCCTTGCCGTCTTTTATAAAGCTAAGGTAATTCGGATTTTGAAAGATAGGCCCTTCGATGCCCGAGCTGCGCAGCAACATAAACGGCGAGCTGCCAATATGCGCGCTGCCAATTTGCAGGCCCAGTATCATAGTGCCCAACACCACCTGCGATAAGGCAAGTGTAGTCATCACCGGTTTCTCCCATGATTTTGCTTTCCAGATCAGGATATTACCCAATACGGCTTCCCAAAACATCCATAGTAAAAAGCCACCCTCTTGTCCGTTCCAAAAACCCGAAATAAGGTAGTAAACAGGCAACTCTTTAGAGGTGTATGACCATGCGTAGTGATATTCAAAATAGTGATGGTAAAGGATATAGAACAGGCAAATGCCCATCCCTACAATGGCTACGGTATTTAACAGGTAGCCCATGCGGCCAAGTCGCAACCAGGAGTTATCACTATTAGCAACTTTCTCTTGCGTGGCGAAAAAATAACAGATAAAAGAAAAAAGGGCTGCCCCGAATGCAAGTACGACAAAAAACTGGCCCAGCTGCCCGGGTAACAGGTGCTCGCCTTTAAAAACTATATCCATTAAAAAATTCTAATTATATATTGGCGCTCTTTTTGGCGCTCACTTCGGTAACATTCAGTTTATTGTCTTTGTATTTAGACGGGCACTTCATCAAAATTTTAGAAGCATGAAACTCGCTGCCGGTCATTTTACCGGTAAGTACAATCTGCTCCGAACGCTCAAAATCTTCAGGCTTGGTACCGCTATACACTACCTTGCATTCCTCGCCTTTGTTATCTTTCATGTAAAAAGAGAAGTAGTTGGCATCCTTGGTTGCATCGTAAAACAATTCTTTAGTTTTGTTTAAACGTCCAACCACATGCAATTCACTTTTAGTGGTTTTTGCATCGTTAAAAGACCCGTAAGTACTTGTATTTGAATAGGTGCTGATAATAACCGCGATAGCGATAGCAATAACAACGATACCTATAATTGAGCTTTTCTTCATTAACTGATATTTTCCTGTATTACAGATTACAAAAATACAAAACGCAAAGCTAAATAAGTTTATTACAGGGGATATATGTTATTTAGAATTATTATTGATAATATCAGGTTAAAGGTTAAAGTGGAATGCTTAATATGATTGTTTGTTTTGATTTAATCTGACCAGTCTCTATTCACTATTCACTAATTACTAATAATGGCGTTGCCTATGGCCCGGGCTATCCGCTCATACGCCTGCAGGCATTACGCTTGAGGCCGGTATCCGCTTTTATCCCTAACGCAAAATTGTCTGAACCGGGTATTTATAGGATTATTACGATTTATTTGAGCCTGATGAGCCTAACGTTAACTCTCCTAAATGCGGCCTTAGCGCGTTGCGGATAGCACAGGCACTGCCTCACCACGCCCTTTAACAGCGACGCGGTACAGCCGCGTGTTTTTTCTTTGGTTCGTTTCTTTTTTGCGACAAAAAAGAAATGAAGATCCACAGGCTTAGCAATAACTCACTGCCGCACCTAACTAAGAAGTGATTTACGGCTCTGTACAGCAAAGAGATTGCTTCGTACCAATGACGGGGTTATAGATTTCTCATACTTTAATCTCTAAATAATCCTACCTTAGCCCTATTAAAATCTATTTATAAAATACCCACACATACAGTGCTGTTAAAAGCAATGTACCTTTTGTGCCAACCCATATCGGGCACGAACCATCAATTACTATTTACAATTTATAAAGAGAACACATGAAACCCATTCATACCGTCGCCCTTATTGGCGGCACCGGCAAGGCGGGTAAATACCTGCTAAAGCAACTATTACTTCAAAACTTCCGAATCAAATTGCTGCACCGCAAGCCCGAAACACTATACTTAAATAATTCGCTTATCGAGATCATCAAAGGAGACGCCCGCGATTATAACGCCATCTATACCCTGCTACAAGGGTGCGATGCAGTGTTAAGCTGCTTGAGTCAGCCCGTTGGCGAGCCCACCATTTTCAGCGATGCCACCCACAATATCCTGCAAGCGATGAAAGCCCATCATATCAGCAGGTACATTACCACGGCGGGATTAAATGTAGATACCCCTGCCGACCAAAAAAGCGAACCTACCCGGTTCGGTACAAAATGGATGTACGAGAATTTCCCGACTACAACCCAAGACCGTCAGGTAGAATACCAGCTGTTAGCAGATAGCGGAATTGACTGGACCATGGTGCGCCTCCCCCTCATCGGCCACACGGATGATATAAGCGAGATTAACGTCAGTTTGGTTGATTGCCCCGGCAACGGCATTAGTGCAACTAACTTGGGGTTGTTTATAATAGCGCAGATGAGGAGTAAAGAGTTTGTAAATCAGGCACCTTTTATTGCCGATAAGTAATTCTATTGCCAACAGGGCGCCCTTTAAGCGCTCTGTTGTTATTTGAAAAGCCTATAATTTTTATACCAGTAACTTTTTATAAAACCCCATTTGTACTCTTTGTAACTATAAATGGTTTTTATACTTAGCTGCTTTATTTTGATCTCTTTACCCCCAACAATCTTATAGATATATATGCCATCTTTTATTCCACTATCGCCACATTCGTTTCCATTGATCGTACCCAATTTTACAGCTTTATAATTTTCGATGCAAAACAAATCGCTCGTCCAGTCCATGTCGGCACAACCACTGTGGTGGTAGGAATAATAATATTTGGTATTAGGTATCATTTCAGGCGCTGGAAAGGCATCAAAACCACTAACCTTTTTGTAGGTTTTGTTAGTTTTATTATAGAGCAATAATCCTATTATGCCCGGTGTATTTTGCGGATAAGTTATGATGATATCTTTATAGCCGTCGGTATTAAAATCCTTGAATTTTACACTGCTCGCATAATCATACTCTGAACCCAATTCATTAAAAATCGTGTCCTTTTTTGCATTAAAAACCAACGATCTCCCCTGTATGGTTCTCTGGACGCTAAAATTCTGATGGTCTACAAAGCTATTTGTTGTTTCAAGGACAGTATCGACAGGCGTTGGCTCAGGGTCTTTTTTGGAAATTGCTTTGCTATGCTTAAACTGTTTGATTGTTACAACAATTTTATCTTTCTTGTAGTTTTGCTTACAAGAAAATAACACCACTAAAAGAAGAAGAAAAAAGGTTTTAGGCATGCGATATAATTTTGCTTTAAGATAACATAATGCGACCTCAATTAATCCTTAGCCCAAGAGAATTTAACAAAAAAAGAGCGCCTTTCGGGCGCCCTTTTTAATATTATTAATGGAGATACTATCCCCAATATATCACGGCCAAACACCAAGGTTTTGGTATGATACCGCTATTTTGTTGATAGCGCCTATCATAGCTGCATTACGCAGGGTACCAATGGCAGGGTTGCTTTTATAGATCTCGCGGATCTCGTGGTACGAGCGGATCATGGTATCTTCCAAACCGGAGTTCACTAATTCTAACTCGGTTGCACCTTTTACTATTGTTGAACGCTGAATCGGCGTCAATGGCACACCGGTAATACCTTCTACCATGTTAACCAGGTTCAGGTTCGAGTTTTCTTCGAACCTGCGGTTAATACGGCCAAATGCTACGTGGCTCAGGTTTTTCAACCACTCAAAATAGGATACGGTAACACCACCGGCGTTAGCATACATATCCGGGATGATCATACCACCTGCTTTGTAAAATGCTTCCTCAGCCTCCGGCGAAGTCGGGCCGTTTGCGCCTTCAGCAATAATTTTTGCTTTAATGCTGCCAATGTTTTGCGCTGTTATCTGGTTCTCTAAAGCGGCAGGTACTAAAATATCACATGGCTGCTCCAGGCCGTCCATGGTATTTTTAAATTCCTTTTTAGCACCAGCATATCCTAAGATAGACCCGGTTGACTTACGGTGCTGAAACACAGCTTCTACATCAAGGCCATCCTCGTTATAAATAGCGCCCTCAAACTCGCAAAGCCCAACGATGATAGCACCAAATTCGGCCAGGAATTTTGCAGAGTAGTAACCCACGTTACCCAAGCCCTGTACAATTATTTTTTTGCCCGATAAACCGGTGGTTAAACCAATTTTTTGCATATCCTCGCCAAAACTAACGCACTCGCGCACGGCAATAGCCACACCACGGCCGGTAGCCTCGCGGCGGCCTGCAATACCATGTAGAGAGATCGGCTTACCTGTAACAGCGCCTAAAGCGTCAAGCTGGCCCGGGTTCATAGTGGCATATGTATCGGCTATCCAACCCATTTCGCGCTCGCCTGATCCATAATCCGGGGCAGGTACGTCAATGCTGGGGCCTATAAAGTTTTTCTTGATAAGCTCTACCGTGTAACGGCGGGTTATGTTCTCCAGCTCGCTAACGGTATAGTTTTTTGGGTTGATCTTGATACCACCTTTAGCGCCACCAAATGGTACGTTAACGATGGCACATTTGTAGGTCATCAGGGCAGCAAGGGCCATAACCTCATCCTCGTTCACCATTTCGCTGTAGCGGATACCGCCCTTTGTTGGCGATTGGTGGTGCGAGTGCTCTACACGCCAGGCATCTATAACTTCAAAGCCATTGCCTTTGCGTATCGGGAAACGGAAACGGTAAACACTATTGCATGATTTGATCTGGTCTAACAAACCGGCATCATGCTGGGTGAACTGCGCCGCATGATCGAAGTTTTTACAAACATCACCAAAAAAGTGAGTATCCTGATCTGCAGTCGGATTATTGATATTCATAATTTAGAATTGGATAAATAATTAATTCCTTAAAAAAGTGCACAAATTTCGTATATTTTTTATCAATAATGCAATTTTAAAAAGTTAGTGTATCCGTTACACCTATTATAAAACCTCACCCTAATCTGCGTTTAAACAGTATCGGCCAAGCTTTTGATTTAATTTTCTTTCTCGATTTTTTTTAATCTCCTGTCAATTGAGAACAGGTAAATAGCCAGGCCTGCAAACACTATTACAATGGTGCCTATCACCACATAAATTTTGCCTTCGCTGCGCATTTTGTCGGCCATCTCTACATCTTGTGCTTTTACAGCCACGAAACAAAACAGCATTAATATCAGGGAACTTAGTTTCTTCATCTTAGTTGATAGCGTTCTTTTTATATTCAATTAAACGGATACGGTAGCGGATAGTTGCTATCCATACCGCCATTAATGCCCAGGCAATAAACGCGGGGTATAATACGGCGCGCATGCGGTTATCCATATCCAGTTTGCCAAAGGCGGGGTTACCACCGTTGCCGGGGTGCAAAGAGTCGGTTAAGCGTGGCAACACCATGATCAGTACCACCATAACCGGGAAGGCGAAGATGTTGTAGATGGCCGAGATCTTGGCGCGTTTCTGTTCCTCGTCCATAGAATTGCGCAGCACCAGGTAGGCGCAATAAAGCAAAAAGGCAATGGCTGCGCTGTTTTGTTTAGGGTCGTTGCTCCAGTATTCGCCCCAGGTATAGCGCGCCCAAAGCATACCGGTTATCAGCCCTAAAACAAAAAAGAAAATACCCGTATTAGCCGCCTCTACAGCAATGAGATCATACTCCTCTTTACCCGTTTGTAAATATTTTATGCTATAAATTACCGATATGGTGAACACCGTGAACATGGCTATCCACATAGGCACGTGGAAGTAAGTATTACGAATGGTTTCGTGCAATATTTCTAACCTTGGCACGCCAAGCAGGAAACCGGCAACAAGCGTGTAAAATACCATTACAACCGCTAATACTTTCCACCAGGTTTGATAAATGAATTTCATATATAAATTATGCCGCAAATGTACTAATTAGATGATTTGATTTATGCACCGCACGTTATTATTAGCAATGTTTCATTATGCATGCATATCAATTATGATTGTTATTTTCATAACTAAGTTGAATTGAAAGATTGATAGGTTTTTTTCCTCGCGTTATTGCAAGGAGCGATAGCGACGTGGCAATCTCTTTAAGCATATCGGTCATGTAAGGAGCATAATTATCCTAAAGAGATTGCTTCGTACCTCGCAATGACGCGCGTTGGACAAGCACCAATGAACATTTGAATTAATGAACCAATAAACCACCCTTAATTTACCATTTGCTCTGACGGCTCATAATCAACCGGCAGCAGGTTAGCTAATTTGGCTTTACTCCATGTACCTTCATACAACGGACTATCGGCTACTACCGTACCATTCAGGTCGAAATATACGGCAGGGCTAAGCAGGGTTATTACACTGGTTTCAAAATTTTCCATATCCAGCGGGCGGTACAGGTCTTTAAAATCCTGGGTTTCGCGACGTTTGTTGTAAACTACATACAGGTAATTAGGGAAAGTCATCACAAAAAGCCCTTCTTGCGGTGGTTTACGGATGATCTGGTAAGCGGTTAATGCAGGCTTGGTCAGCTTTTCCTTATACCAGCGGGGCATTGCCTGCTGACCTAACCAATACCTTGTAGAATCGCGGTTAACCATCTGGAACATCTTTAGCTTTCGTTGTATCAGCAGGTCGGGCGCGCGGTTAGGGTCAATAGTGCGGCTAAAATCGTAGATCTCGAACCCCTCCTGCTTTAACCGGTTTTTGTACAACGACCTGTAAAAATGCCTCGCTGAACCATAGTAGGCCTCATCGCGCTTTTGTTTCCATTTGGCTTTTTGCGTGGCGGTGCCGGGCAGTTCCTCGAAAAGGGCGCGGCCGCTGTAGCTGGTGGTATTGTTCATGCTGCTGCTTAAAAACTCCTTTAGCAAAAACTTAACCCTGTAGCCAAGGGCATCGTTCTCCATCACCAAAAATTCATCGGTGGATGCTTCCAATTCAAGTTTTTTGCGGCTGTATGATAGGTTCAGAATGCGCGGGTTATCGATCTTGCAAAACTTGGCGTTCTCGGTAACACCTATAAAATCTTTCTTAAACTGTTCAAAGTTCTTCTTCCAGTCGGCGTTGCTGGTAATAATTACCTCGCGCATCATCAGCACTTTTGGCGTAAGGGCTATACTAACGTTTGTTGCTGCGGTGCCGACCATTACTTTTTGGGTGTATTCTTCAAAGCCAAGTACAGAAACGATCAGGTCGTACTGGCCGGGCTTTACACCGCGCAGGCTAAACGTACCGTCGTCATTTGTGGCGGTACCAAATGTGGCATTATTTAAAAACACGCTGGCCTTGGCTACCGGGCTGTTACTGCCCGATGCTACCACTTTACCACTAATAACGCTTTGCGCGGTTGCCGTAAAACTTAGGGTTATGCAAACGAATAAAAAGCACCAGCGGCGCATAGTAAATTTATATTTAGACGGTGAAGACATTAATCGCGCCACAAGTATGGGAAAAGTATTAATGATGACGCAATAACGATCACATTTATTGCTAATAACACACCAATGTTACCAAAGCTAAGGCTGCGGTCTATGCCATCCATGGCTGCTTTGCTAACTTTAACCAATAATAATATTACCGGAATAATGACCGGGAAGCTCAGAATAGCCATTAACGTGCCGTTATTGCCCGCCTTAGATGCGATGGCGGAGATCATGGTAAACACCGTCGAAAAACTCATGGCACCCAGCAGCACGGTTATAAAGTAAAATAGCGCGTCGCCAACGGGGTTGGGAAAAAACAGTTTGTAAACCAGCAAAGCCAATACGCTTAGCAACGACATCAGCAATGTATTATAAATAGTTTTTGATAAGATGATTGCCTGCGGATGCGCGATGGAATAGTAATAAAGCAGCCTTGCCTTACTCTCCTGCAAAAAGCTTTTGGCAATGGCATTCACCGATGCAAACAGCATGATGATCCAAAACAGGATGTTCCAAACGATGGGGTAACCCTCACTCCCTTTAAACCCCGGGTTAAGGTTAAAAGAAATATAGCACACAAACACGGTAGAAACAATGTAAAGCAGGATCCCGTTGAAGGCGTATTTGGAGCGCCATTCCAGGATGATTTCCTTCTTTAAAAGTTCAATAGTTTGCCCCGCAAGTTTCATACTGCAAAGTAAGCTAAAAAGTTGGGAAGTCGGAAAAGACAGTACGTCTGAAAAAGTATAAAACATGACTTGGTGAGCGTGTCGAAACATTAGCCGGGCACACAAGTCTACGAGAAGCTCGGACTGACGTTTTACTTCAGACTTTCCGACTTTTCCGTCTAAAAACTTACCTTAGCAGCATGAAAAACCTGCAGCTAAATAATAAATGGGTATTGGTAACCGGCGCATCCAGCGGCCTTGGGGAGGAGATGGCCCGCCAACTGGCTACCGTGCATAAAGCCAACCTGATTATAGCCGCCCGCCGTGCCGATAAACTGAACGAACTAAAGGCCGAACTGGAAAAAGCAGCAGGCATACAGGTAAAAGTTATTGTTGCAGATCTGTCCATTCCCGAAGAGGCCGACCGCGTAATAGCCGAGAGCATTGCCAATGGCAACCTTCATGCGGCCATCCTAAACGCGGGCGTAACCTATTTTGGACGCCACACCGACCTGGCTTGGGGTAATTTTGAAAACATCCTTAAAACAAACGTTATTGGCGTGGTACGCATGACAAACAGCTTGGTGCAGTACTTTGACAAACCCGGCAAACCGGGTGGCGTGATGCTGGTTTCCAGCATGGCGGGTTTTTTCCCGGTGCCCTACCAGGCGGCGTACTCGGCAACAAAGGCATTTATTACCGCGTTTGGCAATGCCCTGCATAACGAATTGACCAACCCCGAATTTTCGATAACTGTGTTCGCGCCCGGCGGCATAGCTACCGAAATGACCCACGGCGCAGAATTCAATGAATTGCAAGCATGGCTGATGCCCGTTAAACAAGCGGCTAAAGAAGCCATCCACGCGCTTGTAACCCGCAAATATAATTATATACCGGGCTTGCTTAACCGCCTGGGCAACGTGGTCATGAACTTTTTGCCAAGCAAATTTATTGGTGGCAAAATGAGCAAGGTTTATTTAAGATCGCTTAATAAAGCGCAGCAGGGATCATAATGCATGAAGCTTATCACCGTACACCCGTTGGCGTGGCCTTATTGGTTGCGGATAATACGCATTTAATAAAAGTATCTATCCTTGATGAAGAAGTGGAGCAAACCACGACCATCTCCCCTATCCTGCTGGAAACCATCAAACAACTGGACGAATACTTTGCCGGCGACCGCAAGCATTTTGACCTGCCGCTTAAACAGCCGGGGTCAGATTTTCAGCAGACGGTTTGGCAGGAACTATCGCGAATCCCGTACGGGGCTACCATCACCTATAACCAGCAATCGCATAAAATGAAAAATCCGCTGGCTATCCGCGCGATAGCGGCAGCAAATGGAAAAAATAATTTATGGGTTGTTGTGCCCTGCCACCGTGTTATTGGCAGTAATGGAAGTTTGACAGGTTATGCAGGCGGCCTGTGGCGCAAGCAATGGCTATTAGAGCACGAAGCCCGTGTAATGGGCACCGGCCAAACTAAGCTGGCTTTTTAACCTCTTTTTTACCTTTTAAAAGCTTTAACATTTTGGCATGTAGCTCATAGGCCGCAAATGGTTTCGTCAATACATCGTTCATCCCTGCAGATAATGCTTCTAACTGCTCATGCTCAAACGCTGATGCAGAAAGGGATATGATAGGCACACTCCTCATGGGTTCCTCAAACTCGGTACGGATGATGCGGGCTGCCTGATAACCATTTAAGCCCGGCATGTGGGTATCCATCAATACCAGGTTATATTCGTTATTCTTTAGCATCTCTACGGCTTTATTACCGCTCTCGGCAACTTCTACCGTCACATTCCAGTCCTTTAGCATTTTGGTAACCATAAACTGGTTAATCATGTTATCCTCGGCAACTAAAACGCGTACGTTTACAAAGGGGGCAAGTTTTTTATCGGTCTTAGGCGTTTTTTCTTCGGTTTTGATTTTTGTTTTTGATACGCCAAACCAATTGGTAAAGTTAAATATAGTACCCTCGCCAACTTTGCTGCTTACGGTAAGGTCGCCGCCTTTTAGTTCTACCAGTTTTTTAACGATGGTTAAGCCAAGGCCTGTTCCGCCATATTTAACGGCGGTATCCTCTTCTGCCTGCTCAAACGATTCAAATATTTTTGATAGCCTGTCTGTAGCGATTCCTATACCTGTATCTTCCACGCTAAACTTCAGCTTAACCTTATCATTCAGTTTTTGCATTACAGATACCGTTAGCTTTACGTGCCCATGATTGGTAAACTTAATAGCGTTGCTCAGTAAGTTCATCAGGATCTGGTTAATACGTAACGAATCTACCTGTAAACTCTCGGGCACATCGTTATCTATCTCCAGTAAAAACTCAATATCTTTTTCGTCGGCATTAAATTTTAACAAGCCAAATACCGAGTTTACAATGCCACGCAAGTTATTTGGTGTGCGCACAATACTAAACTTACCGGCCTCTATTTTAGAAATATCCAACACATCGTTTATCACCCCCAATAATGAGCGCGATGATGTATCCAGCATATCTAACAGGTTGCCCTGTTGTTCGTTTATAGTCGTTTTACGCATCAGGTTGCTAAGGCCTATAATGCCATTAACCGGTGTGCGCAATTCATGGCTCATATTAGCCAAAAATGTTTCTTTCACTTTTTTACCGTACTCGGCAAGTTCTTTAGATTTGATCAGCTGCTGCTGGTAACTCTTTTGAGGTGAGCTATCGCTAATATTAATGAAAATAGTTTTACCACGGAAAGATGCGCGGCACTCCACCCAGATCACCCTTTTATCAAACGTGTTAAATTGAAACTCAAATACAGAGAAACTGAGGTTATCCTTAATTATATCGCCCAGTTTTTTTCGCAGGTCGGCGCGGTCGGCTTCCACCGCAAGGTCAACAATGCTGGTACCAAACACCTCGGTTTGTTTGAAGCCTAATATAGCTTCGACAGCGGGGTTAATAGTTTTAATTCGTAAGCTATCGGCATCAACAGAACAAATGATGTCGGCGCTGTTTTTCACCACAAGGGCAAAATTCTGCAGTTCGTCATTTTTTTGTTTGATCTCTTCCTGCTGGCGGGCAAGGGTTACAAAAGCATCAACCTTAGCTGATGTAATGTACGGGTCAAGCGGTTTAAACAAGTAATCTACCGCACCGGCGCCAAATCCTTTAACAGCATATTTGGCCTCTTTAGATATGGCGGTAACAAAAATCACCATGATATCTTTAGTACGAGGGTTTGATTTTAGCATCTCTACCAGTTCAAAGCCATCCATTTCGGGCATTTGAACGTCAACGAGTGCTATGGAAATATTATTATCCCATGCAATTTTGAGGGCCTCATTGGGTGAAGTTGTGCTAAATAACCGGATATCGGTACGTGTCAGCAACGCTTCAAGGGCAATGATATTTTCCTCTATGTCATCAACAATAAGGATATTAATAGGGGTCATCTAATTATCAATAAGTGAGGTCAATTTATATTTTCGAGCAGTTCAAAAATCTCTTCTGTACGTAAAATATATTCCGCGGCGTTTATATCAATTGCCGACTGCGGCATTTCTGCCATTTCTGCTTCCTGCGGGTTTTGGGCTATTGTTAACGCACCGTTCTGGCGCAATTTTAAAAGTCCTTCTGCCCCATCCTGGTTAGCTCCTGAAAATAAAACAGCAGTAACGCGCTCTTTATAAACCTCGGCAACACTCTCAAAAGTTACGTCGATTGATGGCTTTGAGTACCATACAGCTTCAGATACATCAAGGCTAAAAAAGCCCCCATATTCTACCAGGGAGTGGTAATTTGCCGGGGCGATATATATCGTATTCCCCTGTATTGGCTCCTTGTCACTAATTTCCCTCAACAACATACGGCTATTTTCTGCGAATAGTTTTTCTATTTCACTAAAAAAATTCTTTTTCCTGTGGATGATGATGATAACCGTTTTATCAAAATTTTCGGGCAGTAATTTCACCAATTTAAACAGCAACTTAAACGAACCCGCCGAGCCACCCAAAAGCAGTATTTTGGATTGCGCCCAACGTTGTTTTATATTATAGTCAAGAGCCAATTTTTTGGTATATATTTTCTTTTTGGTTGATCACCTTGAATTTTTTTCGGAAAACATCAGATCGGATAGTTTCTTTATTGCCCAGACAAAGGTAACCTAAAGGGCAAAGGCTTTTGTAAAACAGGTCTAATATTTTATACTGAAGCTCGGTTTCGAAGTAAATGAATACGTTACGGCACGATATCATCTGGAACTCGTTAAAACCGGTATCTGATATTAAGTTGTGTACGGAGAATAGCGTATTCTGCTTTAACTCGCTGTGGATAGCGGCAGCATCATACATAATCGTAAAATGATCTGTAAGAGAACCCGGCAGGCCTGTAAACAGGTAATTTTCTGAATAGCTTTTTATTTTACGCAGGCTGTAAATACCTTTGCGTGCTTCGTTTAAAACTTCGGTATTAATATCTGTACCGTAAATGAATGATTTTTTAGCCAGCTTTTCCTCGTTCAACAAAATGGCCAGTGAATAAACCTCTTCGCCGGATGAACAACCCGCGCACCATACCTTTACATGCTGATAGGTTGACAGGTATGGCATCACCTGGGTTTTAAGCGCCTTGTAGAAAGCAGGGTCGCGAAACATCTCGGTAACGTTAACCGTAATTTCTTCTAAAAATTGCTGGAAAAAGCTATGGTCGTTTATAAGTACATGCTTCAGGTCGTAAAAATCGAGCTTTTTAAGCATCATTATCCGTCCCAGGCGGCGCTTAAAAGACGCCTCGGTATAATCGCTAAAATCAAACCCGTGGATCTTTTTTACAATATCTATCAGTTCGTTTAGCTGTTCTCCGGTAATCGCGTCTTTAGTAACCAGTCCCTTCATAATTAGTTGTCAAGCCACATCTGCATTAATGCAATTAACCTGTCAATGTCAACCGGTTTTGTAATGTAATCATTAGCACCGGCCGCTATACATTTTTCGCGGTCATCTTTCATCGCTTTTGCGGTTAGGGCTATAACAGGGAGTTTTGCCCATTTGTTTTGCTTGCGTATATGCCTCGTAGCTTCGTAACCATCCATTTTTGGCATCATGATGTCCATCAATACTATATCGATGCCGGCATCTTCTTCCAGTTTAGCTATGGCTTCTTCCCCATCGTTGGCTATTACAACATTAAGGTCGTAACTTTCTAAGGCGCTGCTTAAAGCAAAAATATTTCGCATATCATCATCAACAACCAATACCTTTTTGCCTTTTATACTGTCTTTACCGTTAGCGGTGGTGGTTTTTGCCTTGCCCATGCTTAGATTTGGCGCGGCGTTACCGCTCTCGCTTATCTTGTTCAGGAACAGGTTTACCTCGTCTATCAGCCTGTCTGAAGATTTGCTGGTTTTAACCACCATCGCGTTAGCATACTGCATCAACCTGTTTACCGAGTTTTTATCAAGCTCCATAGCGGTGTTAATGATTACCGGCAGGGCGGCAAATTTGTCTATCTCTTTGATCTTATCTAAAAGGTCAAGCCCTGATATATCCGGCAGGTTAAGGTCGAGTATCACACACTGGTACTCGTTTTCATGCAACATTCTAAAGGCCGATTCGCCATCGAAGGCCTGGTCTACAGTGATGCCCTGGCTTTGCATCAGATCTTTAAGCGCCTGGCTTTGCGCCTTGTGATCTTCCACCAATAATATCTGGGTGAACTTGGTACCGCTATTAGCCATAATATCGCCAAACAGTTTATCCAATGTTTCTGTATTTACCGGTTTTTTAAGGAAGCTGATGGCGCCTTCTTTACGCACGCGATTGGCAGCGGCTTCGCCGGCACTCATCAGGTGCACCGGGATGTGCAGCGTTGCTTCGTCCTGTTTCAATTCTTTTAAGATCTGCCAGCCATCTTTACCCGGCAGCATAATATCCAATATTACCGCATCCGGCTGTTGTTCTTTAATGATCTCGACGGCGTTTGTACCCTCGCTTACCATTACCGATTTAAAGCCATGGTCGCGGGCGTAATCCTGCAGGATGATCGCGAAGTTTTTATCATCCTCCACTATCACCACAAACGGCTCGTGGTTCGGGTCGGCTGATTTTGTAACTACGGTATCAAAAAAGTTTTTGGTTGGGCTGTAGCTTTCTACTGTTGGCAGCGCCGCCTCTGCATTTTCTACATGCTTTGCCTCAAACGGAAGGATCAGCGTAAACTCGCTACCCTCACCCGGCGTGCTGCTCAGGGTAATGTTACCACCCAACAAGCTTGCCAGTTCGCGGCTGATAGAAAGGCCTAAACCTGTACCACCATATTTACGACTTGTTGAGCCATCGGCCTGTTGGAACGCTTCGAAGATGATTTTCTGCTTATCGGCAGGGATACCAATGCCCGAATCTTTAATTACAAAACCGATGGTGTTTTCGCGCGGGCCGGCAACAGCGTTTATGCTGATAGTACCATGCTCGGGCGTAAATTTAAACGCGTTTGATAACAGGTTTTTTATCACCTGTTCTGCTCTTACTTTATCCGTATAGATAGTTGGTGGTACACCTGTTAAGTTGGTTGTAAAGTTTATCTTTTTATTGCTTGCCACCTCTGCAAATAACGATTGCACATCGCTTAGGATATCAGAGATCTTAATATTCTCATTCTGCATATCCAGCTTGCCCGATTCTATTTTAGAAAGGTCCAGGATATCATTGATTAGCGTAAGCAAGTCGTTACCGGCGTTGAAAATTACGCTGGCGTATTTTATCTGATCTTCTGACAGGGTTAGTGGTTTGTTATCTTTCAAAATTCTGGCCAACACCAAAATACTGTTTAGCGGGGTGCGCAGTTCGTGGCTCATGTTGGCCAAAAACTCAGATTTGTACCTGCCGGTAGTTTCCAACTCGCTGGCTTTAATGGTTATAGACTGGCGGGCCTCTTCAATAGCCTGGTTCTTCTCTTCCAGCAAACTGGCTTTTTCTTCCAATTCGGCGTTAATGGTGCGCAGTTCTTCCTGCTGTACGCGAAGTTCTTCTTCTGATGCCTGCAACATTTCTGTTTTATTCATCAGTTCTTCATTAGTAACGCGCATTTCTTCTTGCTGTGCTTCCAGTTCTTCGGCTTGCTGCTGGGTTTCCTCGAACAAGTCATGCATAATGGTGCGCGCCTGTGAGGTGTTAACAGCAATACCAATATCGTTTGCAACAAGTAAAATATAATCCTTAACCTGCTCCGGCACCTGGTCACGGAAACCAAGCTCGAGCACGCCCTTTAATTTTTTATCGAAGAAGAACGGAACGATAAACGTTTCAATCAATTCGTCCTGCAAAATAGATGTGCCTAATTGCAACTTATCATTTAGCTTACCTTTCACCAATGCCGATTTACCCTCCTTAGCGGCCTGGCCTATCCAACCTTCGGAAATGCGGATAGATTGTTTTAACGCTGATGGGTCGCTGAACGCGTATGAGGCATACAATTCAAGTTTCTCTTGGTTATCATCAAACAGGTAAACGGTACCTGTAAGGGCTTTAGCGTATTTACTAAGTTCCGTCAATATATTTTCTGACAGTTCTTTCTCGCTTTGCTGGCCCTGCATCTTCTCGTTTATGGCACCACTACCGGTAAGCAGCCAATTTTTGATCTCGTTTTCGGTAAGTACTTTCCCCAGTTCGATATTGGCTACACGTACTTCTTCCTCCACCTTTTTCTGACGGGCAAAGGTAGACTGGATGTAGTAAAACATGACCACTACGATGAGTATGAATACCATACAGCCAATAACAATAACAATAATGGCTCGCTCTGATGCTCTGTCTGAATCAGCCTTACGCTGTTCAAGTAATGATGTTTCTGTTTCTACAACCTTTTTATTTAAATCCCTGATGCTATCCATGTTGCCTTTACCATTCAAAAACATATGGTTGGCAACCATGTAATCCAGCCCTTTTGCTTCTCGGGTCGCCACATTGGTTTTAAGGATAATTAGTTGGCGGTTGACAATCGTTTTAAGGGAGTCTATACGTCTAACCTGCGTAGGATTATCAACAATGAGGGCTGATAGCTGACTTAATGATTCGGTTATTTTGGGTATCGCATCGTTGTAAGGATCAAGGAAAGCTTTGTTTGCGGTTGCACCGTAACCGCGCATCCCTGTTTCGCCGTCAACTAAGTATTGCAATAAGTTATTGGTAGTTTTGATCACTTTCTGGGTATGATTAACCCAAACGGTATCATCTTCCAACTGCTTTATACTGGTGAAAGAAAGTACACCAACCACTATAACAAGTATTATAGAAAAAGCAAAACCTGCTAATACCTGGTTACGAAATGAAAACTTAAACATAGCGTGAGATAAGATTTTTTGTGATACAAATATGTTTAAAAATATTTGCAGGTAAAATACTATAAACTAATAAACATGCAGGTAGTAACGCGCTTATTTCCCTTGGTTGTAAACACGTTTTTTAGAGGCAAAAACCCCTAAAACAGATAACACCGGGCCGGCAAACAATACGTACCAACCCCATTTAAAAGCAATTTGCCTGTTAAAGAAACCCTCGATCCCTTTAAACGGGATAAAGTTAAAACTTGCTTTAACCTTAAGCAAAGCGGCAACATATAATAATGCTACTAATATTAAGGATGCCCAGGCGGCAATACGGGTAACCTTAGTTTGAATTAGCACCGTACACAACATGCCGATAACGCCTACCAGCATAATCACCATACCGTAGGGTTGGTTTAGCTTGTAAACATTCATATTAAACAGGTGAAACGGGCGCAGCATAGGGCAAAAGGTTGCCGCAATTAGTATAACAAACCCTAATAAGGTGATTAGTGACGCGGGGCGCATAGTACGTTATTGTTTTTTGATCTCCATTTTATCGGCAAAGTGGGCGCAGTAATCGCGCAGGTCTTCTACAATGTTTTTTTCGCCGGTGGCGCGTAGAAAGGTATCGCCCATGGTTTGCAGGGTTTCGTAGAAGTATCTTTTCATCTCATCTACAGGCATATCCTTAGTCCAAAGGTCTATCTTCAAGGTGTTTTGGTAGCTTTTGTCCCATAGGGAAAGCATCATGGCTTGTACAGGCAGGGCCTCTTTGGTTTTAGAATCGGTAGATTCCCACAATATGGTTTCGGGGATATTATTATCGTCGAGCTGTATGGTTAGCTTTATTTCGGCAGTCTTCATTTAAAAGTATTATTTAACAAGGAAAAATATAATGAGCACCAAAGTTATAAAGCTTAGCTCTACAATCCATAGTTTTTTGGTCTCTGAGAAGAAATTACGGAAAATTATATCTAACAATGACACAACTATGCCAAACAGGATAAATATAAGGCCGATGGTGCCGCTCCAGTGCCCGTAAGGGCTGCCGGTAATTTTAGCGCCATTAATAAAAATATATCCCGACAAGATGAATAAGGCCGCAGTAGCAAAATTTAGCGGACTGATCCTGAATTTTGCCCGGTTAGTATCGTTTCTTTTTTGCAGATCGTTGAACTCCGCCATATGTTTTTGCTGGTTTCTTGTTAGCACTGTTAGGTTGTCGTTTCGCTTTTTCAGCGTCAAATTTCTTATGCTGGTTCAGCGTTTTTTTCTCGTGGAAAGCACCTTTAAAATCTGGGTCTTCCTTACGCTTTTGCATATCAATCTCGCGGGCCTGGTCCTGGCGCTCCGCGTAAGGGGTTTCCTCTATAAAAACACCTTCAGGAATCTTATGCACTGGGATAGTTTGGCGGATTAGCTGCTGAATTTTAGTAACGTAATACTCCTCTGACGGTACAGCAAACGTAATTGCCACACCCGAGTTATACGCCCTGCCTGTACGGCCAATGCGGTGTACATAATCTTCAATCACTACGGGTACATCAAAGTTTATAACGTGGCTTACATCGCTCACGTCAATACCGCGCGATGCCACATCGGTAGCAACCAGTATCTTCACCTCATCATTCTTGAACGAATTGATAGAGTTGATCCTTGTATTTTGCCCTTTGTTGGCATGCAGCACTTTTACTTCCTTTTCGCCAAACTTGCGGAGCAGGAATTTGAAAACATCCTCGGCAGCTACGCGGGTTTTACAAAATATCATCAGCTTTTTAATATCGCCCTCTTTATCTAACAGGGTTTTAAGCAGGTTTATTTTAGTTTTAACATTTGGTACGTGGTACAGTTGCTGATCTACCGTTTCGGCTGTGGTAGCCTGCGGGGTAACCTCGATCACGGTAGGGAACTCCAGGAAGTTATGCGAAAGCTCCTGAATCTTCTCAGACATGGTGGCCGAGAAAAGCAGGTTTTGGCGTTTAACGGGTACTACCTCTAAAATACGGTTTATCTGCGGCATAAAGCCCATATCCATCATTTTATCGGCCTCGTCCAACACCAAAGTATTAATGGTTTTGGTAACGATGTGACCCGCTATATAGGTGTCCAGAAAACGGCCGGGAGTTGCCACAATAATATCAACACCTTTTTTAAGGTTCTCAATCTGTGTTTTTGGGCCGATGCCTCCGTAAAGCACCACAACCCTGAGGTCGGTATTTGCTGCAAATGCACGGATGTTCTCTTCTATCTGCATAGCCAACTCGCGGGTTGGCGATACAATTAACGCGCGCGGGCTTTCGCCCTGGGCGTATTTAAGCTTCATTAAAATAGGCAGCACATAAGCCGCGGTTTTACCCGTACCCGTTTGAGCGATACCCATAACATCCTGCCCGTTCATTATTGGCGGGATGGCCTTTTGTTGGATAGGCGTAGCTTCGGTATAACCGGCATCGGCAACAGCATTCAGTATCTGCCGGTTAAATTTAAAATCTTCAAAAGTTACAGCCATAGCCGCAAAGATAAGGTTTTCAAATTAGTCGGGGGTCGGAAGTCCGAAAGTCAGGAAGAAAGCCTGCTTTATCCACAAAAGCATTCATCGATACATTTACCTGTATCATCCGCACCCATTCCTGCGTATAAAGTGCCGGAGGTATATCTTCGCACACTATTAACTGTACAACATGAAAAAACTCTTACTTACTGCTATTATTTCAGTTCTTTTTTTCGGCACTGTAAACGCGCAAATTGGCAAAGGCCACAAATTTATTGGTGGCAGCTTTAACTTTAGTTATGACGAAGATGGCACCTCGCAGAATTACAACTTCGACAGTGGTGTTACCCAGTACTACAACTACAAGATCACCAACTTTAACATCAGCCCCGAGTTCGGCTTTTTTATCGGTGATAAATGGGCTATCGGCATCCAGCCAGGCTACTCAAGGGTATCAGGCACCGAAACTTCAAATTTTTACTCGGCTACCACACCTGCCAGCAATTACAGCTACACCAGTAAGTACCATACTGATATTGTTGGCTTGGCCGTTAACCTGCGTTACTACTGCATGATTAGCGAAAAAGTTGGCTTCTATCCGCAAATGGGCGTGAGCACATCACACGTGGCAAACGATTTTAATAACGGGCACTTTGCCGCATACGCCGGCCCTAACGTGGTTTTTTTCCCGTCACCAAAAGTTGGTTTAAACATGGGTTTCGGTAACATCAGCTACCAGTACAATTATTTAAGCCATGGCAGTTTCTTAAACGCCAGCTTAAACAACAACTTCAACTTTGGGGTAAATTATTACTTCGGACATTAGGGAGAATCAAGAAATAAGAGTCAAGAATCAAGACATAATTTCATCTTGATTCTGACTTTTTGATTAATCTTGTCTTGACTCATAGGGCTTGACTCTTGATTTCTACAACCTGATCTTGTCTTGTTTCTTGCCTCTTGATTCTAACATCCTAACTCCTGTTTCTTTAAAAAAACTATATTTGCCTTTATGGCTACAATCCTCATTAAAAACGCGACGATAGTAAACGAAGGAAAGCAAACCCAGGCCGACCTTCTCATTAAAGACGGTTTTATTGAAAAGATAGACGGGCAGATCAATTCGCCAGCGGATAAAGAGATCAACGCCGAAGGCCTCCACCTTTTCCCGGGTTGTATTGACGACCAGGTACACTTCCGCGAGCCGGGGCTAACGCAAAAAGGCAATATCGCGTCAGAATCTCGCGCGGCGGTAGCGGGTGGCATAACTTCTTTTATGGAGATGCCCAACACCGTGCCCAATACGCTTAACCAACAATTACTGCAAGACAAGTACGATATGGCGGCCAAATCGTCACCGGCCAATTACTCATTTTTTATGGGCGCATCAAACGACAACCTCGACGAAGTTTTGCGTACCGATGCCAAAAACGTTTGTGGTGTAAAGGTTTTTATGGGATCATCAACCGGGAACATGCTGGTAGATAACCCCACCACGCTGGAGCACCTTTTCGCGCAGTCGCCCATGCTGATAGCTACCCACTGCGAGGACGAAGCCACCATCAAAAGCAACCTGGAGCATTACAAACAATTGCTTGGCGAGAATATCCCGGTGAGGCTGCACCCCAAGATCCGCAGTGCCGAGGCTTGTTACCTGTCCTCATCTATGGCGGTGGAACTCGCTAAAAAACACAATACCCGCCTGCATATACTGCATATCTCTACCGCTAAAGAGACACATCTGTTTAGTAACGATATCCCACTGGTTGATAAGCGCATAACCGCTGAAGCGTGCATCCACCATTTATGGTTTACCGATGCGGATTACGAAACAAAAGGCAAGCTAATTAAATGGAATCCGGCTGTTAAAACAGAGGCAGACCGCGACGAAATTTTGAAAGCTGTTTTAGATGGCCGCATAGATGTTATCGCAACTGACCACGCCCCGCATACCATCGAAGAAAAATCGCAAGTTTACCTGCAAGCGCCAAGTGGCGGCCCTTTGGTACAGCATGCCCTACCCGCCATGCTGGAGCTTTATCACCACGGTAAAATATCTTTAGCGCAAATAGCCGAGAAAATGGCGCATAACGTGGCAACCATCTTCCAGATAGAGAAACGTGGTTTTATCCGCGAAGGCTACTGGGCCGATCTGGCACTGGTAAACCTGAACAGCCCATGGCAGGTGAATAAAAGCAACATCTTGTACAAATGTGGCTGGTCGCCGTTTGAGGGGAGTACGTTTAAGGCCAAAGTGGTGAGCACAATAGTATCCGGTAATTTAGTTTACGAGAACGGCAACCTTGTAAACGAGAAAAGCGGGCAAAGAATGACCTTTACCCGCTAATGGAAAACTCACTTATATATAAGCAATGCGAGGAAATACTTGCTGAATTATTAAGATTCGATAGTAGCCTTGTTGATTTGGGCAATTCAATAAATGATGACAGAATTAGATTGGTAGAAAAAAATATTGGCTTTTTATTACCATTAGATTTTAAATATATATTATCCATTCATAATGGAATTTCATTAATTGGAACTGAAGTTTACGGGCTTGATGGGAGTTTCAAAGAAACTTCGCTAAATAAGATATACCATTTCGAACACTTTGAAGTGGATAATAAAATGCCTTCCCATTTTTTTCCGTTTTCTCCCGATGGAGGGGGTAATCATTATTGTTTAGATTTGTCAAAAATAGCAGAAGGTCTTTGTCCGGTTGTTTTTTGGCAATGGGACTTTAATTACTCCTTGTTAGAGGAAGCCGAAATCACAAATGATAACTTTATGGAATGGGTGCAAGAAGTAATGATTGATTGGACACTGGAAGACACCAACCATGATGGTAGTGAAAAAAAAGCGGGCAAAAAATGACCTTTACCCGCTAATATTTAAACCGTTCTGTTTAATCTATCGCCACATAAACCTTAGCTTCAATATCTTCAAAAGCTTTATCAGCAGTATGGTATACATCAAAATCCACAGTGTAGGTTCGTTGCAGGTCCGATTGCCAGATATACTGCCAGGTCTCACCAATATTTGCCGGGAACTTACCTGCAGGGGTAAAAACAGCATATTTCGCCGCGGGGATCGCCTTACCTACAAACCCTTCGGGAAGGTATTCTATCGACGTAACCTTACAACCTAAAATAGCAGTATAGTAATCATTATGGTCGCTTTCGTAATCGGTGTAAACACAGTACAATTCGCTGCCTTCTTTGTCTTCCAGCTTATCGGCAAAGTTACCCTGGGTAAATTGTTGCCAAAGGGCGCCAATGTCCTGTCCGGCTTGGCCGTCCTTATTAATAGTACGGATGCTGATGCCCGCAACGTAAAACATGGCCAGGTTTGTAGTTTCGTAATTCATGGGTAGGTGTTATAATTTATTTCTCTATCAACTTCTTCAAACCATCAAACATCATTCGCCAGTTGTTTTCTGAGTGCTCTTTTGATGCCTCGTCTTTAATATTATCCTGGGTGATGGTGAGGATGGTAATATCGCCTTTTTCATCCAGTTCGTAGCTAACATCGGCATAATTTTCGGGTTTGTCTTCGGTACCGGCCATGCTGCTCCAGTAGCTGTACCTTACATATTTACCGGCGACTATCTCTTTAATAACGCCCTTATCTTCGTAACTTTTGCCATCCCACTCGCCACTCCAGGTTATCGGGCTGCCCTCCTGCCAGTCGGATTTTTGTACTGTGCCGAAAAAGTATTGCTTTACCAATTCGGGGTCTGTCAAGCCTTTCCAAACCTCAGCAGCAGGGGCTTTAAACTCAATTTTGGTTGTTAATTTTAGTTTGCTCATGATATGTAAATTTAGATGTGTGTAGTGTGTGTTAATTCTCCGCGGATCATTGCCGATTTTATTAGTTCAAAATCGTGCCCCGGTATCTCAAAAAAGCCGAATCTGAATTTAAAGCCCCATGCCTTCTTATTTTCTATAAATTGTAAGTCGGGTATCAACGGATTGATAGATGCTTCGGTGCATTTATAAAAATGCACATCGCGGCGGTAGGGCACAAAATCTTCACTCATTTTATGCTGATAGATCTCGACATTTTTCACCTGCCCTATTGCTGTAAAAGCCTGCAGCGGCTCTTTACCGCTATAGGTTTGCTTCGGCGAATAAAATATCACCCAGTCATCGGGGGTTATTTTTTTGAGCGGAGCTTCTTTACCGTGATTGGCCTGCATAAACCCGCCTTCGACACCGCTGGCTACATGATCTTTTGAAGCAACGGCTATCCAATATTTTTGTGGCATAACGTGATGGCTATCTACTTATAATTACAATTATTTTGCCGCAAAGAAACGCGGGAGATTGACAACAGTATGTCAGCAGGGGAAGAAAATTCATTATTTTACTCACCCCGACACCGCTTCGCTGGTCGACCCTCTCTGATGCGCAAAGAGGGTGAAAAGAAAAATGGCGCTTACCCCTCTTTCCGCGTAGCAAAGAGAGGTTGGTCGAGCGAAGCAATGACCGGTGAGTAAATAGACAGCTTAACAGGGTTACATCGACATAGGCACCGCATTCCGCTTCATAATTCCTTCGGCCACTTCAACAACCTTATCCTTTATCTTCTGCGGACTGATGATCTCGGCATGGTCGCCAAACATCATAAACCAACGTACAAACCCTTCTACCGAGGTGGTAAGGAAGGTCATTTCGGTGTAGTTAGTGGTATGTTTTTCAGAAACAAAGCCATGGTAAAAACGCTGCTCGTTTATAAAATTGGTAATGCTGCTGTTAACCTTAATTACGATGGTTTCCAGGTGATGTTCTGATGCGGTTTGGGCAAGGTAATCTTTGAGTTTTGGGTGGCTGCCTTTAAAGGTAGTGTCGGTTTCCTGGATCTCTTGTATTCTGTCGAGCCTGAAATCCCGGTAATCGTTACGCATGCGGCAGTAGGCTATCAGGTGCCAGTAGCTATCCAGGTAAAAGATTCCGATGGGCTCGATATGCCGGTTAGTTTTTATTTGGGTGTAACCTGCTGTATAATCGATACAAAGCACCTTTTTAGCGGCGATACCATTTAAAATGGTTTGGATATGGTTATTATTATTTACCCTGCGCTGGGTTTGGCTTTTAAGCACCTCTATGCTGCCATCCATACTTTCCAACAGGTCCTTTTCGGTTGTTTTAAGTATGGCCCGTATCTTATCCATTGCAGAACGGTGCTGGGCAGTGGTTGATGCATCAGTCATTTTCTCTACAAACTTTTCGGCAGTTAAAAAAGCGGTGGCTTCTTCCTTGGTAAACATAATGGGTGGCAGGCGGTAACCATCTACCAACGAGTATCCCACACCAGCCTCGCCAATGATAGGTACGCCGGCTTCTTCCAATGACCGCACATCGCGGTAAACCGTGCGTAGACTGATATCAAACCGCGCCGCGATATCGCTGGCTTTAACAATACGGCGGGTTTGCAGTTGTATTAATATGGCAGAGATACGGTCGATGCGGTTCATAACCACAAAATAAGCAAAAACAAAGTACCTTAGCATAAATGTTAGTTAAATATGGCAGCAGAATCCGAAGATAAGATCATCACCCTGGAGCAGTATTACGACCCTATGCTGGCGCACATTATGCGTACCAAACTGGAAGATAACGGCATCCAGTGTTTTATTGCCGATGACAATATCATATCGGCCAACCCGGTTTTTAACAACGCCGTGGGTGGCATCAAACTAAAAATATTTGAACGCGACCTGGAACGCAGCCGGGAAATTTTAGCTCAAGGTAGCGACCTGCACGACCAAGACCATTTTGAGATAGACGATGAAACACACTCCCCCGTTATTTGCCCCTATTGCGGATCGAACAACGTGCGCTTCGGCCCGGCTACCGAGCGTAAGGCACACTGGCTGGTGGCTTTGGTATCGGCCCTATTGGCGGTGCTGCCATTTTGTTCCCGCAGGGCATGGCATTGCTTCAATTGCCAAAGGGATTTTGAATAGAGCATTCGGGAATACAATTATGTAAGTACAATTGTATCAAAGCTGATACAATTGTACTTATTATTACCCTATCATTATATTTATCGTCATGTACAATCGTCGCAACTTTATCAAGTTAACCGCTGTAACGGCTTCGTTAGCAACCTTATCAAAATACACCAGGGCAAACGCTGTAGTTGCAGTGCCCGGCGACAGGTTGCCAATTGTGATATCTACCTGGGATTTTGGTATTGCAGCCAATAAAGAAGCATGGAAAACACTTGAGAAAGGTGGCCGTGCGCTTGATGCTGTCGAGGCCGGTGTAAAGATCCCCGAAGCGGATATGAAAAACCATACCGTAGGCCGTGCAGGTTATCCGGATCGCGACGGACGGGTTACGCTGGATGCCTGCATTATGGATGAGTTTGGCAACTGCGGCTCGGTTGCAGCTATGGAACACATCGCCCACCCTATTGCCGTTGCCCGTTTGGTGATGGAAAAAACCCCGCATGTAATGCTGGTTGGCGATGGCGCTACCCAATTTGCGGTTGAGCAGGGCATCAAAAAAGAAAAACTCTTAACCCCCGAATCTGAAAAGGCTTGGAAAAAATGGCTGGTAACGGCTAAATACTCGCCTAAGATGACTATAGAGAATGAGCAGCACCGCCCCGGTGGCAAATACAACCACGATACCATTGGTATGCTGGCTATTGATGCTAAAGGCAACATCAGCGGTGCTTGTACCACAAGCGGTATGGCGTTTAAACTACACGGACGTGTAGGTGATAGCCCGATAATTGGTGCCGGTTTATTTGTTGATAATGAAGTTGGCGGCGCTACATCTACGGGGGTTGGCGAAGAGGTGATCCGTAACGTGGGCAGCTTTTTGGTGGTCGAACTGATGCGCCAAGGGTACTCGCCCGAGGATGCCTGTAAAGAGGCTGTGCACCGCATCATCAAAAAGAAACCGGAGACCGCTAAAGAGATTCAGGTGGGCTTCCTGGCTATCAACAAAAAAGGCGAATACGGTGCTTACGCAATACAAGAGGGCTTTAGCTTTGCAGTGTGTGATGCCAACAAACAAGACTTGCTGATACCCGGCAAAAGCTTTTATAAAGACGATAAAAAATAAACTATAATATATATAAAACATATTTAAATAATACGTGGTTTCTGTAAATACAACCTACTCCGCTATATGAGCCATAAGCCTTCACCTGTAACACTTGAAGTTTGCGCCAATTCGGTAACCTCGGCTATTGCCGCGCAGCAAGGTGGCGCCATAAGGGTTGAGCTTTGCGAGAACCTTGGCGAAGGCGGTACCACGCCGTCATACGGCCAAATGCTACTTGCCCGTAAACACCTGCATATAAAACTTTACGTACTCATCCGGCCGCGCCGGGGCGACTTCCTCTACACTGATCTGGAATTTGAAGTGATGCAGGCCGATATCCGCAACTGCATAGAAGCTGGTTGCGATGGCGTGGTGATTGGCATGCTTAGGGCCGATGGAAGCATTGATGTAGAACGCTGTACCGAACTGGTGCGCCTTGCCCGCCAATGGGGCCTGGGGGTTACTTTTCACCGTGCTTTTGATATGTGCGCAGACCAGTATGTGGCCCTTGAGCAGATCATCGAGATGGGTTGCGAACGTATCCTTACTTCGGGCGGCAAAAGTACTGCTATGGAAGGCTCTAATATAATATTGCACCTGATAGAAAAAGCTACAGGCCGTATCACCATTATGCCCGGCAGCGGCATTACCGAAAACAATGTTGCCGACCTGGTACATTTTACTGGTGCAACTGAGGTGCATTCATCTGCCCGTATCAATTATGAAGGTGGCATGCAATACAAAAACGACCATATCCTCCTCACCGGCGGCATCACCGATGAATATAGTTTAGATGTTACGAGTGCCGATAAGGTTAAAGCGATATTGGAAGCGGCGAATGGGTAAATAATTTAGTGATTTAGTGAATCACTATTTGTCATCCCGAGCGATAGCGAAGGATCTAATTTACATCATGCTTATCAGCTAATATATACCTCATTAAATTCAGTATTAATTGGCAAATCGGTGTAATCAAACAAATTAAAAGACCGCCACCGGCAACACCAATTCTATTCTATTATGGCCGCTGCCGCCAAATAGGTCGGGGTCTAATAAGTAACTGTATCGTATGCCAAACGTTATGTCCGCCTGGTTAAACCACTTGGTATCGAAGAAAATTGCCCCACCTGCCGATCTGAAGTTTGTATTGAAAGGCTTGCCTTCTAATAAAAAATTAGAATCCGTTGCGTGCATATGATCGTAAAATATATTGCCGCGCAGGCGCAGAATATAAAGCAGGTTAGCAACGCCACCATCCGGGTAAGCTATTGGGAAATGGTAGCTTGCACCAAACTTGTTCATGTTATCGAGGTTCTCGGTACTGTAACCGTACGCGAAAGGGAAATCATTAGAAAAACCAATACCGTTATTTTGCCCGCGGTGCTGGTACGCCCCGGTTAGAACCAAACTGTGGTTAGGGGCCAACCCCGGAAAATAAAGTGCACCCGTTGTCAATATCTGGTTTGATTCCCTGCCGGTAAGTGATTTTTTATAGCTGATGTTGATGTTTTGCGCAAAACGTGGGTTGATATTTTGCTTCGCCCTTTGGGTTTGGTTGCTGAAGCGCAGCGTATTGCTCAGGTAGGTGTAGTAACTATCCTTAAACAAACTACGGAAGGCCTCCTGGAAAGTGTTGCGGCTATAATAAAAACTGCTGCTAACCGATAGCGAAGTTGAGTTTTTACCTGCCGAGAAATTCAGCGGTACCTGTAGGCCACCGTGAATGTCCGTTTCGTTGTAGTAAATGCTGTTGCCTTTGTAAAACCCGCGGCGATCAAAGGTGTAGTCGGCACCGGCAAGCAGGTAAGGGAAAAATGCGCCATACGCTGCATCATAGCCTATCCGTTTGTAGCCCTCATCGCGGTTATAACTAAAGGTCAACTGCGAATCAAACGTGTTAAGCACATTATTACCCACCAATTGGATGGAGTAATTAGGGTCATCAAAACTTGGGAAGATGCTATGGAAATTGAACAGCCCGTGCAATTTGCTGTAATTACTCACGGGTAGCAAATCGGGCTTAATAGAAGCTACAAAATTAGCCGCGCTATCGTTTTTTAGTGCGCTGATATTCATATCCGGCAAGGCCGAAAACGCCTGGGCATTATTTACAGGTGATAGCCCTACATCGGCACGGTTAGCTTGCTGCAAATGATAACCCGAAGCGGTAAAGCCAGTCCAAGCTATTTTATTTTGGCTGACGGCAGATTGGTAATAACCTATAGAACCGCCTTGAACAGGGGCATTTACTTCGGCCAATTGATTAGTCTTGATGTTGAGCGCGAACAGTTTATCATTAACGCCCGATGTTTTGGTGAAGTACACCACATCGCCCTGCACTTGCGGAAAAGCTATCGGCTCGAAACTAAAGGGTAGTAAATATGTCGTAGAATCCGACTTTATATCAATCAGCGCAAGCGACATTTCGCCCTTGAAATTGCGCACAGCCGAGATCAGTTTGTCATCACCATAAAATTTGGGATAGGTGTAAAATAGGCCAGCCGTGTTTGGCAATTCGGAAATTAATTTACCATTCTCTTTTAACAAATGCAACGTACTCCTTCCCGTCGACGCCACATCAACAGCTACAATCATTTTACCATCTGCACTGTATGCGGGCGAAAAGTATTTTGTTTTACGGGTAATGCGGTGCTCCCTTCCGGTTTGCACATCAAGCACCATTAACTCGTTATAATTGCGATAGCCCCAGCGCAGATCCGGGCGGTATGCGGCGTAGATAACCTTGCCATCGTGGTAACTAAAAAAATTATCGGTGTTGATGCTTTGCGTGGCAATCACCTTTTCCCGGTTACCCGTGCGGATAACAAACTTAGGGATGTGGTTATAGGTGGTCCGCAGATAAATAATGGTACTATCGTTCACATACGCCGGAAATTCCTCGTCGGCTATAAAATGTTGGCGTTTTGCTTTGGGATCGTTATCCTTTACATCGTTTTTATAAACCTGTTTAAAATGGTTAAAGGCCGCATTCCTGAAAGTTTTATAATCGACACCCGCATGCTTTTTAATCGCGCCTTGCAATGGGTAAAAACCCGTATTAAATGCAGCCGCATCGTGCGTTACACCGCGCCAAAAATCGTTTCCGTATTTCTCGCGGCCATAGGCAACAATCATATAACCAAGCGGGTAATGGTTGGGGGTATAATCCAGGTAAGAACCGTTCCGGAGTTTCATCCAGCTATAATCTTTACCGGCAGCCCATAAGGCGCGGAAGCCGTTAAAAAAGTAAGGCAACCGCCCCCTGCCCTGTCGGCTCACCAGCGTTTCGTTATAAACGGCGTCGCCTTCAAAAAACCAATCGGGAACTGATAAAGCGTTGCCTAACGCCTGCCCGCCTTCACCAAACAGGATGCTCAGGCCTTTTGACAGGCCTACATTAAAATTATTGTATTGCTGCACGTGCCTAAACTCGTGAATAGCCAATTGCTCGGGCCATGGCAGGCTGCCTACATCAAAACTGTTTTGCCCGGGCGTTAGGTAAAACTCGCTGCGGAACGGCGCTAAACCCACATAAGCATTTGATATAGTAGTTTGGTTTTGCAGAACAATGCTTACCTGCCTTTGCTTAAAGCCAATGGTTGGTTGTATACTGCGGTTCATTTGTGCAATGGTTTGTGCCACACGCTGCGCTACCGAATCCATTCCCTGCGAATAAATTACCCGCGCCACCGGGGATTCCACCTGTTTCCAGTTGGTTGACGGCGGGTTACCACCAAATTGCTGAGCTTTTGCAAGTGTGGCGGTGAATAATAACAGGGGAAGAAGCAGGTGTTTAAACATTGGGCATGAAAATAGCGATTTTGTCTGAAACTCGAATTAAACGAATTTGGTGAATTAACAGAATTTGAAGCCCTTTAGTTCGGCAAATTCGTTAATTATTATAATTCGGGATAAGACAATTGTAAATCCGAAATCCAAATGACACTCCATCCCCTAAAACTGAGTACATTTGCGCTTTGTGATATATTACCATGGCTAAAGTTTCTATCAACCTGGCAACGGGTTCCATACAAAAAGAAGATATTATTGTAGGTATCGACCTGGGTACAACCAATTCCTTGGTGGCCTTTATAGATCCCGACAAAAACCCAAAGGTTATTAATGATACCGGCAAGGGTGTTTTAGTGCCTTCTGTTGTCCATTTTGGTACCGCGGGCGATATCACCGTTGGTAACGAAGCCAAAGAATATTTGATAACCGACCCGCAGAACACCGTCTTTTCGGTTAAGCGTTTGCTGGGCCGCTCTTATGCTGATGTAAAAAACTACCAGGACTTTTTCTCCTACAAGATCATCGACGATGATAGCGAGAACCTGGTAAAAATTAAGGTTGGCGAAAAATTTTACAACCCTATCGAGCTATCGGGCCTGATATTGAAAGAACTTAAAGAACGTGCTGAGCATGCGCTTAAAACCCCGGTAACCCGCGCGGTGATAACGGTGCCTGCCTATTTTAACGATTCGCAGCGCCAGGCAACCCGGGATGCAGGTAAACTTGCCGGGCTGGACGTGTTACGTATTGTGAACGAGCCCACCGCCGCGAGCCTGGCTTACGGCATTGGGCTTGATCCTGAAGAAACCAAAACCATTGCAGTGTATGATTTGGGCGGCGGAACATTTGACGTATCTATCCTGCAAATTCAAAACGGCATCTTTGAGGTGCTGGCTACCAATGGAGATACCTTTTTGGGTGGTGATGATTTTGACCGCGCCATTGCCGATTACTGGATAGAAAAAAATAACATAGATAAAAACGAACTGGCCAATAACCGCGAACTTACGCAAGAGCTTCGCCTTAAAGCCGAGGAAGCTAAAAAGGCATTTGCCCACCAAAGCATTTTCAATGAAAAGATAGGTGACATCTGGTGCACTATTGACCGTAATACCTTTGAGGAACTGATATTACCTAAAGTACAGCAGACCATTACCGCCTGCCAAAACGCGTTGAAAGACGCTAAACTAACCACGGCTGATATTGATGAAGTGGTGATGGTTGGCGGCAGCACCCGCACCGCCTTAGTTAAAAAGATGGTAGCTGATTTTTTTGGTCGTCCGGTGCACGATGGCATTAACCCCGATGAGGTGGTTGCCCTTGGTGCCGCCATACAGGCCGATGTTTTAGCCGGTAACCGCAGCGATATTTTACTGCTGGATGTTACCCCGCTATCGCTTGGTATCGAAACTATGGGTGGCTTGATGGATACCATTATCCCCCGCAACTCTAAGATCCCGACCAAAGCAGGCCGGCAATACACTACATCCAAAGATGGCCAGGTGAATATGAAGATCGCTGTTTATCAGGGCGAGCGCGACCTGATCAGCGAGAACCGCAAACTGGCCGAGTTTGAACTGAAGGGCATCCCATCGATGCCGGCTGGTTTCCCTAAGGTTGATATCAACTTTATACTAAATGCAGACGGCATCCTCAAGATCCAGGCTATTGAATTGCGCAGTGGTGTAAAACAAGAAGTAGAAGTAAAACCGGCCTACGGCGTTACCGATGACCTGGTTGAGCAAATGCTGATGGACAGCATCACCCATGCCAAAGACGACGTAAGCGCCCGTATGCTGATAGAAGCCAAAACCGAAGCGGAACAAATAGTGTACGTGGTAGAGAATTTCCTTAAAAAGAACGGGCAACTTTTAAATACTGAGGAAGTAACTGAAACACACATCCAGTTAGAAGCCGTTAAAGCCGCCTTAAGCACGGGCGATAAAGACCATATACACACCAAAATTGACACTTTAAACAACTTTACCCGCCCCTTTGCCGAACGCGTAATGGATGTTGCCATCGCCACCGCGATGAAGGGAAAAAGTATAGAGTAGATCATATACGTGTCATTGCTGCGATAGCTTGGCAATGACACGTATTTTTATTCCTCAGATTATTCCAAACTCATTGCCATAAAATGCGTTATTTGTGCAATCTAATAATCAGCACTTGAAAAATATTCTACGCATAGCGGTTTGCCTTACAATGGCAGCATCAACTTTCTCCGCATCAGCACAAACCACCCAACAGGATAGTACTTTAAAACCGGCCACACTGGATAGTGCCCGTTACGATTCGTTGGTCGCCCGTTTAGCCAATGGCGATAAAACAGGTAAATGGCCTGTCAAAAAATCGCCATATCCTAAGGCAGGGGCAATATTGCCTTTCTACCGTGTGGTGGCTTACTATGGCAACATGTACTCGAAAAAGATGGGTGTACTTGGCGAGTATGAGCCATCGGTGATGCGCAGCAAATTATTGGCCGAAGTGAAAGCCTGGGAAGCCGCCGACCCAAAAACACCTGTAAAACCCGCACTGCATTATATATGTGTTACGGCACAGGCGGATGCAGGACGCGATGGTTTACATAACCTGCGAATGCCCTTTAGTCAGATAGATAAGGCTATCGAAATGGCAAAACCTATCAACGCGCTTGTTTTTCTGGATATCCAGGTTGGCTTTAGCACGGTAGAAACCGAGTTGCCTAAGTTAGAGAAATACCTGAAGATGCCTAACGTACACTTCGGCATCGACCCTGAATTTTCTATGAAGGAAGGTAGCGTACCCGGCAAACGCATCGGCACGTTTGATGCTAAAGACATTAACTACGTTACCAATTACCTGAGCGGTCTTTGTAAAAAATATAACCTGCCGCCAAAGATGTTTGTGGTACACCGCTTTACAAAGCGCATGGTAACCAATTATCAGGACATCAAGCTGAACCAAAACGTACAGTTTGTGATGGATATGGATGGCTGGGGAGGCCCCGACCTAAAAAAAGGCACCTACAAATATTTCGTAGCAGGCGAACCTGTGCAGTTTACCGGATTTAAATTATTTTACAAGAACGATATTAAGAACGCCCCAAAACGAATGATGACGCCTAAAGAGGTGCTTAGCTTAAAGCCCGCTCCTATTTATATCCAGTACCAATAGATTTTTTATATTTGGCTTATGCCACCTGCTTTATCGCCATACCAGCTGCTTAAACAATATGTTACCGGCAACATGCAGGTAAGCAATGAGCAACTGGCTACGTTTTGCAGCAAGTTTAGGCAGAAGAGAACAAAAAGGAACGAGATTTTACTGCATGCTGGTGATGTTAACCCTTACTTGTACTTCGTAAATTCGGGTTGCCTGCGGGTTTTTATGCTGGATGTGAACGGCAAAGAATCTACCCGATTCCTGGTTACCGAAGGCAGGTTTGGTACCGCGTTTCCGAGTTTTAATTTGCAGGAACCTTCGCTGGCAGCCATACAAAGCACCGAACCAGGCGAGGTGCTATATATCAGCCATCGTGATTTTAACGATCTGCTGGATAACTTTCCCGGCTGGGAGCATGTATACCGTTTAGGCCTCGAAAAGGATTATATCGCCTCCATCAAACGGATAGAGAGCCTGATAACTATGGATGCCACACAACGATACAAGTTATTATTGCAAACCAACCCTACGCTTATTCAAAGGCTGCCATCAAAAATTATTGCAGACTACCTCGGCGTTTCGCAGGAAACGCTGAGCCGCTTAAAATCAAAAAAGTGAATTATTGACATTTGTCAATAAGCGTCAGGTTTTAAATAGGTTGCTTTGTATATCAAACCAAACACATGAAGCTAAAGCACATCTTATTCCTCATAGTCCTGTTACCTATAACAGCCTTCGGCCAAATTATAATAGGCGAGCAAACCTTTAAATATAACGATACTGCACGCAAGCGGCCGCTAACCACCGAAATTTGGTACCCTACCACCGATAAAAGTAAAGCAGCCAAATTAAAAGAGGGTTTTCCATTTGTCCACGATCCTACCGTTAGGGATGCAAAATTGCCTGTTGCCAAACACCCGCTCATCATGATCTCGCATGGCACAGGTGGTGGCCGCCTCACTATGGAATGGCTGGCAGATATATTGGTGAAGCAAGGCTTTGTTGTAGCGGCTGTAGACCACTGGGGCAATACCCACGATAACAAAATTGCCATTGAGTTTGTTACGCCCTGGCAACGTGCGCAGGATATATCTTTTGTGCTAACCCAACTATTAGCAAACCCCGTGCTGAATAAAGTGATAGACAAGCAACGTATAGGCGCGGCGGGCTTTTCTATCGGCGGCTATACGGTTATTGCTTTGGCCGGTGCAAAAATAGACTTAAAGGCAATGGAAGATTTTACCCAAACCACGGATGGTGCTAAAGAGATCACCATCCCCGAATTCCCTAATCTGATCAATACATTGGACGATGCCGCTATTCAAAGATCGTTTGATAACAGCCCGCCATTAAAAGACAAACGCATAAAGGCGGTATTTGCTATGTGCCCGGCCGTTGGGCAGGGGTTTACAAAAGCAAGTCAGTTTAGGGATGTAGGCATTCCCCTATATATTGTTGGCGCGCAAAGCGACAGCATAGCGCCTGTTAAAACCAATGCCATGCATTATCATAAACTGATGCCAAGATCAAAATTATATATAGTACCTGGCAGGGCGGCGCACTACGTATTCCTGAACGAAGCCCTTGGCGACCTAAAAAAAAACGGCGGGATGATATTTAACGATGGCTCGGATGTTGACCGCCATGCTATACATGAGCAGGTTGGAGGGATAGCTGCTAAGTTTTTTAAGAACAGTTTGAACTAGATAGCTAATACTTTTAGACTCCATTTGGCTAACGAAGAAAAAAGCATAAAAAAAGCCCCGATTTCGAGGCTTTTTTTTATTTAAACAAACCTATTACAGGTTGTCTATCTCTTCCTGCTCTTTTAGGGCAGTTATGTTGTTTTTATCGCTATACTCGTCGGTTTGGTTTGCAAAATCTTCAAGGATGCTTGCAATAGTGTCAAGGTTATCCGCAATACGCTGGTGCATATCGGGCAGGTCTTTTTCTATGCGTTTGTTGCCAAGGTCAATATTGTCTACCTCTATTTTGGCAATCTTTTGTATCAACGCCTGGTTACTGTTTTTTAAGTCTTCTAATTCATGGACGATTTTTTCCATCAATTCAAATTTTCTGATCTTATCCATAGGTATCTTTATTTATATAAACTGTACATAGCCATAACAGTGCCAAAGTATATTTATTTTGGATTTATCGATTATAACTAATAACTTAGTTATATGAAATCTATCTTCTCCCTTATACTCACTTTTGCCGTTTCCACAGCGTGTTTTGCGCAGCAAACAACTAAGCCTGATGATGCCTTGCTATTAGATTATTATCAAAACCAACGCTTTGCCGAGGCTGCAGACTACCTGAAGAAAACGTACACCGAACCAGTAAACAGTACAAAAGCATTGGGCCAACTGGCCTATACATCAAACATGGCCGGGCGTTTGGCAGATGCCGAAGTATATTACCAGCGCATTTATAATATCGATTCCACCAATACCGCTGTATTGCATAGCCTGGGTAGTTTAAACCTGCGCCGTGGCAACAATGCCAAAGCCGAGCTTTATTACAAACGCATTATAGCGCACGATACCACTAACTTTATTGTGTACAAGCAACTGGCTACCATCAGCCACGATAAAAATGATATAACGTCATATATCTTGTACCTGCAAAGGGCAAATCAGCTTAACCCTGCCGAAGCAGATGTAGCATCAGACCTGAGCGATCTATACATCAGTATGAAATTTACCCCGCAGGCCGAAAAGGTTTTAACCGCGGCTATAAATGCCGACCCGGAAAACATCGTATTGCTAAACAGCCTCATGAAGCTACAGTATGCACAAAAGAAATGGCCCGAAACGGTTAACACCTGCTTAAAGCTGGTTAACTATGGTAATACATCCGGTCAGGTCCTTACCAAGCTTGGCGTGGCTTATTACAATACCAAAAACTATGATTGCAGCATCTCCACCTTTGTGAGTATGGACGAGATTGCCCGGAACGAAACCAGCTACTACTACACCGGCTTAGGCTACAAAGCGGTTAAAGACCAAAAGATGGCTATATTTTACCTGCAAAAAGCTATTACCGAGGGCATATCGCCAAACACGGGCGCTTATTATGGCGAAGTTGCAGATAGTAACGAGAAATTAAAAAGGTTTAAAAAAGCGATAACAGCCTACCAAAAAAGCCTGGAGTTTGATGAATCGCCCATGATCTACTATTCGTTGGCAAATGTGTACGATACCAACCTAAAGGATAAGAAGAGCGCGATAAAATATTACAAAAAGTATCTGGCAGGCAAGCCTCCTGTAGATAAACAAAAGGGCTTTATAGATTATTCCAAAAGCAGAGTGGCGGTTTTGAGCCGTTAGCGGTTCATCAATCTTGCAACGTACTTGCCAATAATATCAAACTCTAAATTTACCACGGAGCCTTCGCGTACGTTGTGCAGGCTGGTATGCTCATAGGTGTACGGTATAATGGCTACCGAAAAATAATTAGGGCCCGAGTTTACAACCGTTAGGCTGATGCCATTAACGCAGATAGAGCCTTTTTCTACCGTTACATTCCCTGCTGATGGATCATACTCAAAAGTGTATTCCCAGCTGCCATCAAGCTCTGTAAATTTGGTACAGGTGGCAGTTTGGTCTACATGGCCCTGTACAATGTGGCCATCAAGTCGGGCGTTCATTTGCATGCAGCGCTCCAGGTTTACAGGTTCACCAACTTTTAGGTGGCCAATGCTGGTTTTGCTCAATGTTTCTGCTATTGCGGTAACGGTGTGCGTATCGTCGGTCAACCCAACCACGGTTAAACAAACACCATTATGCGCTACCGACTGATCTATCTTTAACTCATTAACAATGCCCGATTGCACTGTGATGTGCAGGTTGCCCTGATCGTGGCGTAGATCGGTTACTTTACCTAAGGTTTCTATTATTCCTGTAAACATGCTGCAAAAGTAATGTTTTTTGGATGTGCCAAGTGTTAGCGCAACATCATAAAAAAAGCGGATAGCTTTGGGGCTATCCGCTTTATAGTTATGTAGGTTGCGTATTACTCAATAGTAATAGCCCGCTAATTTTTTTCCGTTACGCACACCGGTGGTAGCAGGTAAAGTTGATTTAGTGTTTTGGCTCGCTAAGTTTACAATTGATCTGTAAAGATTATTAGCTATAGAAGCAGCTATTTTTTTATCGTTATTGGTATCAAGTACGGTAGCTTTGTTTCTTTTTGGCAAGCCGAATAAAAAAATACCGTTAGTGCTAATAGCAACAATCAGGCTACCGATTTAATTTTTTGTGGACGTTTTTGGATTGTGATAAGTTTGTTGATTATCATAAAAGTACTTCATAAATATTTATGCAACTTATTTTTCACTTTCGCGCAGAAGGTAATGTGAAAATCAGCACATGTATGAGGGAGTAATTTATGACCGCTAAAATTAAAATTTGCGCATTATTTAAATCGGCTTTGTAGTTCCACCCTTTTATTGCGCAGGTCCCTCCCTCCTTCCATTACAGATTTTAGGTTGGCGAGGTAAAACGTCCATGCTACTTGGCATTGCACCAGCAAGTTTTTTTCGGGGTCATTTTCGTGCGGGATGCCGGTTTGTTCCAGTTCTATAATGGTTAAGCCATTGCGGGTACTAAAGTTCACGGCAACCACGCTATCGCCGGTAAAGGTAAATTTGATCTCATCCTGCCCGTTGGCTTCTAATATACTTCCTTGTTGCATCACATCGTTACTATAGCCATGCCAGTACCAGGTGTAGGTGTCTTCCTTTAAAATTTGCTCATCGTTACCCCTCAGGCGCTGCGGAACGGTAAAGAAGTCCGCTTTGCGCAGAAACCATTTTTCAAGCCCGGCGGGTGTGCTCCAGGCAAGGTATAGGCTTCGCAGGTCTACATTAAAATCGCCACAAAGTTTAAATTTGGTCCAGCGGGTGTCTTCCATAATAACAAAGGTTTACATACGGGGATTGTATTACATAAAACTAACCATAATACTTTGTGTTTTGCTAATTTGCCATTAAAACTAATTTATGCTGAAGCAAAGCGCGGGGATCTTATTATACAGGTTAACAGACGGGGTATTACAGGTTTTTTTGGTGCACCCAGGCGGGCCGTACTTCCGCAAAAAAGATGACGGTGCGTGGTCGGTACCCAAAGGCGAATTTACCGATGACGAGGAACCCCTCGCCGCAGCCAAACGCGAATTTGAGGAGGAAGCAGGCAAACCCATCACCGGCAATTTTATAAAACTACAACCCGTTAAGCAAAAAAGCGGCAAGGTGGTACACGCCTGGGCAGTAGAGGGCGATATAGACCATACCAACATTACCAGCAACACCTTCGAAATTGAGTGGCCGCCAAAATCCGGCAAGCGCGCCAGCTTCCCGGAGATTGACCGTGCCGGTTGGTTCACTATCGATGAAGCTAAAGTAAAGATGATTCCGGGGCAGATCGGGTTAATTGAAGAGTTGGAGGAACTGGTCTGAACCGGAATTAGGCGGGTTAGTTCGAAAGTCTCCCCTGCCAGGGGAGATCCGATAGCTATCGGATTAGAGGGGGGCTATTTCCTATTTCGAACCCAATTACTTTCCGCGGCAACAGCTGTTTCTGCAACGGATACCTTTTTGCCGGCAAGCAATTTCTCCATTACTAACGCCGCGATAAGCGCTTCGGTTTCGTTGCCTGTCTCCAGCGACTCGGGGGTGAAATAATTTTTAACGAAGTGGGTATCGAAATTGCCGGAGGTGAACGCCTCGTGCCCCATCACAAACCTGCCGAACGGCAACGTTGTGGTAATGCCGGTGATGATATATTCGTCAATAGCGCGGACCATGCGTTCTATAGCCTCTGTACGGTCTTTGCCGTAGGTGATAAGCTTGGCTATCATTGGGTCGTAATAAATGGGAATCTCCATGCCCTGCTCAAAGCCGTCATCAACCCTAACACCGGGGCCTTTGGGGGTGATGTAGGTTTGCAGCGTGCCAATATCCGGCAGGAAATTATTCGCTGGGTCTTCGGCATATACACGCAGCTCGAGCGCGTGGCCTTGTATTTTCAGGTCTTCCTGTTTAAAGCTGAGGGCTTCGCCACGTGCTATTCGGATCTGTTCTTTCACCAGGTCGATTCCGGTTATCAGTTCGGTAACCGGGTGCTCTACCTGCAGGCGGGTGTTCATCTCCAGGAAAAAGAAATCGAGCTTATCATCCATAATAAATTCAACAGTGCCGGCGCCGGTATAATTAACAGAGCGGGCCACGTCGACGGCGCATTTGCCCATCGCTTCGCGGATCTCTGGCGTAAGTACAAAAGACGGCGCTTCTTCTACCACCTTCTGGTGGCGGCGTTGTACCGAGCAATCACGTTCGAACAGGTGCACGATATTGCCATGCGTATCGCCCAATACCTGGATCTCAATATGGCGGGGCGACGAAACATAACGTTCTATAAAAACAGCGCCGTCGCCAAAGGCCGAAATAGCTTCGGACACGGCAAGGCCCATTTGTTCTTCAAAGTCTTCGGGGCCATCTACTATGCGCATCCCTTTACCCCCGCCACCTGCAGCGGCTTTGATCAGGATAGGGAAACCAACCTCCACCGCGCGCAATTTGGCCTCGGGCACATCGGTAATGGCTTCTTCGGTGCCGGGCACCATGGGGATATTATATTTTAACGCTGCAGCTTTGGCGGATAGTTTATTACCCATAACCTCCATAGCCTCTGGCGATGGGCCGATCAGGATCAAACCTGCCTCACGCACCTGTCTTGCAAAACCGGCATTTTCGCTCAAAAAACCATAACCCGGGTGGATGCCTTGCGCACCTGTTTGTTTACAGGCGGCTATGATTTTATCGCCAACAAGATACGATTGACTGGATGGAGCTTCGCCGATAAACACGGCCTCGTCGGCATAACGTACGTGGAGCGCATTACGGTCGGCTTCAGAATAAACGGCTACTGTTTTAATGCCCATTTCACGGGCCGAACGCATTACACGCAGCGCGATCTCGCCACGGTTTGCTATCAGAATTTTTTGCATAGGTAACAAATGTAACGGATTAACTGTAAAAAAGAAATGCCATTTTAATCGGCCTAAAAACAGCTTAAATGTTCACGTTCACGGCCGTGAACACGATGATATATTTGCAATTAACTAATAATCAGATTTTTATAAAATACAGCTACTGATAAAACCGTGTCACCATAACTTTCATTTAAAAAAATCTGCCGTTAGCAAGTAAAATACAGCACATGGTAGCCAGGCATTGCGGCTTGTTGGTAATAACACCAACAAGGGTAGAATTTAACTATTGGCAAAACCGCGCCACTATTTTTTAAATTGTAAATGTATAAGATTGACATGCGAAGATTAAACAGGTTGGGCACCCGCTATTATATGTTCCTTCTCAATCTTCTTCTGCAATTCTAAGATAGCACCAATAAGCGCTTCGGGCCTTGGTGGGCAGCCTTGTACGTAAACATCCACCGGGATAACCCTGTCAACGCCTTTTACCACATGGTAACCGTGCTGCCAGTATGGGCCGCCACAGTTAGAGCATGACCCCATCGAGATCACATATTTAGGTTCGGGCATTTGCTCGTACAGGCGTTTGATGCGCTCTGCCATTTTAAAGGTTACCGTACCTGCAATAATGATGACATCCGATTGCCTTGCCGAAGGCCTGGGGAATACCCCAAACCTATCCAGGTCATAAGTAGATGCCATAGCGCCCATCATTTCAATCGCGCAGCAGGCGATCCCAAAACTTAAGGGCCACAATGATGATAGCCTTGCCCAGTTAAGCAGGTCATCCATTTTGGTGATCACAATGCCACCGGCTTCGTTGGTCAGGTCAGGCGTCATTGGCTGGCTTTTTAAATGATGGTTTAAACATTGGCTTGCGCACTTCCTGTGTGGTGGTATCAGAAGGGGCTGCAACAGGAGCAGCCATAGCGGCGGCTACAGGTTGTATCTCTAAACTAAATTCCCTCACCTTGAAATTGCCTTGCTGTGTGTTTAGGTCGTCATATAATGTTTTCGGGATGCGGGTGTCTGTTTGCGGCAGGGCGGCGTTTGGTTTTATCCAGTCGAGGTCGCCTTTTATCCATACGTAAGCCAGGCCCAATATCAGTATCCCTAAAAAAATGAACATCTCTATCAGGGAGAACCATCCCCAGCGGGCATCAATCGCAATAATTTCGCGGTTACCAAAAACCGTTGCCCAGGGGAAAACGAATACCATCTCTACATCAAACAGCAAGAAAACCAGTGCGATAACGTAAAAACGCGAGTTAAAGGGCAACCAGGCATTGCCGGTTGGTTCTTCGCCGCATTCGTAAGTAGTTAGCTTTTCGTAATTGGGGTTGCGCGGCGCTAAAAGGCGGTTCACAAAAAACAATCCACCAATTGCAACAACGCCTACAATTAAAAAGATAAGTATCTTTCCAAATTCTGATATTTGCGCAACATCATCCATGACAGCAAATTTAACAAAACAATCAACTTTTGACGCTATAATTATTGGCGGCGGCGCCTGCGGGCTTATGTGCGCGGTACAAGCCGGCTTTTTAGGCAAGCAAACATTGGTATTAGAGAAGAACGATAAAGTAGGCGCCAAGATATTGATAAGCGGCGGCGGCAGGTGCAATTACACTAATTTGTACGCCACTCATAAACAATTCATATCTAATAACGAGCATTTTAGCCGGTCGGCCCTGGCGCAGTGGACGGTTGACGATACCGTGAACTTTTTTGAAAGCTACGGCATCGAAGGAAAAGAAAAAACGCTTGGGCAGCTCTTCCCGGTGAGCGATAAGGCTAAGGATGCGGTAAATGTTTTCACAAACTTGTGTAACGATCTGGGCCAGGAGATCTGGTGTGATACCGAGGTTACTGCAGTTGAGCAAACCGAGGAGGGTTTTAATGTTACGATTATCCGTGATGATCAGCAGCAGGTTTTATTTGCTCCTAAAGTGGTTATAGCCAGTGGCGGCCTGCCAATCCAAAAAATGGGCGCTACGGATTTTGGTCTGCGCGTAGCGCGTAAGTTTGAAATGCAGGTTACCGAAACCTCCCCTGCCCTGGTGCCGCTCACCATTACCGGTAAAGATCAGCCCTGGTACGAGCAGCTATCTGGCAACAGTATATTTTGCCGCGTGTGGAACGACAGGGCAAGCTTTGAAGAAAATATCCTGTTTACGCATTGGGGCTTAAGCGGCCCGGCCATTTTGCAGATCTCATCGTACTGGAAACCCGGCGAACATATATACATCGACCTGCTGCCCGGCAAGGATATTATTGAACTCATCCTACAGGAACGCGAGCAAAACGGCAGGAAGATGCTGCTGGCTTATTTATCTAACCTGTTTACCCGCAAGTTTGCCGAGGCTTTGGTAGATTATATCCCTGCGGATAAAAACCTGGCATCCCTTACCAAAACCGAACTGGAAGACATCAGCATACTGCTGCACGAGTTTAAGGTAAAGCCTGCAGGCACCAAAGGTTACGATAAAGCCGAGGTGATGACGGGCGGTGTTGACACTAACGAACTATCATCCAAAACCCTCGAAAGCAAAAAAGTACCGGGCATGTTCTTCGGCGGCGAATGTTTGGATGTTACAGGTTGGCTGGGTGGCTACAACTTTCAGTGGGCTTGGGCAAGTGGGTTTGTAATAGCGCAGAATATTTAGCTTGACGATTAACCACAAAGAACGCGGGGGTGAAAACCACCGGTTACAATGGTTTTTCATTAGGAAGGGCAGTTGTAAGTTTTGGACCTGTGGATGTTCATTTCTTTTCTCTCAAAAGAAACGAACCAAAGAAAAGTCGCGGCCGCGCCACCTTCTGTGAAGGTTAGCGCTTTAGCAGTGCCTGTACTAACCGAATGTAACAATGCCGCATTAGATGGTGCCGTCAGATCCGTCTGGCTCAATTATAAAATTAAAATTTTGTAATCTTTTATACAGTACTACGGAAGGTGAGTATTAAAAGAGCGGTGCGCCGACAAAAAACCGTGGCCGATGGGTAAAGGCCTGTGCGGAGAAGGATTTTTTTGTCTTGATTTTTGTATTACTTTGTCTTGATACAAAGTAATAGCTCTCCGCGGCGAATGAGCGGACTAACGTTGATTTAAAACACATCAGCACATAAGACCTCAGCACATTCATTACACCTCTTAAGATTGCAACCTGGTATACGTTGCAAGTGCTCCTTAACGGCACTGTGTAGTAAGAGATTACTTCTTACTTGGTAATGAGGCAATTAAGAGAGGCTTAACCACAACCTACATTATCTACCGGGTTTATCCTCATACCCTGTCCCAAAGTGCATATTGATAAACAAGAAAGGCCGCTAAGATTTCTTAGCGGCCTTTTGATTATAATTTTGTGCCCTTTGTGGTTAAAAAATCAAACCTTATGGTTTCTTTTCTGGGGCAGGTGTTTGTGCTGGCGGCGTGCCTTGTGCAGGCGCGGTTCCTGGTGCAGGCGCCCATGCTGGCTGGTCCGGTGCCGGTGGTGTACCCGGGCGTGGCTGGCGTGGCAATTCTGATGCCCTTACCACTTCCGGGTGCGATACACCACGGTGGCAGCTATAGCAGTTAATGCTGCTTTCCATTATCCTGTCTGTGCTATCTTTTTCCGCGTGGAAATATTTTTTGTTGATGTCCTGCGTCATTTTATACATTTCGCGGGCCATATCTTTTTCGGGTTTGCCGTCTGCAGCAAAATCCATTTTCTTGGTATCCTCGTTACGTACATGGCAAAAGCTACAGCGCGCGCCCAGGGCGTGTTCCCACTCTTCCATCACTTTGTGCATTTCTTCGCCAGTAATATCTTTGGGTAAAACTTTAAGGTTCTTGAACTTCTCTTCGGCAGGTTTTTTTGTGGCAGGTACCATCGCCATAAAAGCTACGGCAGATAAAAGCCCTATAGTTACTATTAATTTTCTGTTGATTGTCATAATTGTGTAAGCGTATGTTTAAACTTCTAATCTAAGTCAATAAATCTGATCCTGCAACATGCCACAATAATATTACCTACCTAATTTAAGAAGGGTTCTATTATTTCCATGCTTAGCTCCCAAAGCCTGTCGCGCCCAACATCATTTGTTGCTTCGGCAGATGTATTCGCAGGCCGACTGCTTTTAAAATACTTACCGCTTTGGGCATCTATGCGGGTAGCCAATGCCAGGTAAATAGTGGTTTGCGCACCGTTCTCTGCCGAGATCATAAATGGCCGCGCTAACGACATCAACAACTTGCCAATACCGCTAAGCCCCGTGCCAAAGCCGGTATTTACCAGCCCCGGGTGCAAGGCAAAAGCACTTATCCCCTTTGCACCATATTTAATAGCCAATGACCGCGTAAAGTATATATTAAATAGTTTGGCGGTACCGTAAGCCTTCCACGCCGAGTAGGGCCGCTTGGTCCACTGCAAATCGTTAAAATTTGGTTTAGCCATGCGGTGCGCTTCAGAACTTACATTTATAATGCGCGCCTGTCCTTTTTCTAACAACGGCAAAAGGCACTGCACCAGTAAAAAGTGCGCAAGATGGTTTACCGCGAAGGTCATTTCAAAACCGTCTTTACTTTCTTCACGTTCGGCAAAAATGCCGCCCGCGTTATTGATCAAAATGTTTATTGATAGCAGGCTGCTTTTTAAGATCCCGGCTGCATTTCGTACGCTATGCAGGTCGGCAAGGTCACACGGTACTATATAAATATTCCGGTTTTTTGTGGCCGATATAATTTCTTGCTTTAGTTGCTCGCCCCTTTCGGTATCGCGTACTAAAAGGTATAGCGCGTGGTCTTTTTTGGCCAGCGCCAAAGCGGTTTCCCTACCGATGCCGGATGTTGCGCCGGTTATAACAGTGGTGGTGATTGGCATATAAATAATTTTGTATTAAGTACGATTGGTACCCAAATCTAACATAATTTGGCTCACCGGGAAACAGCTGCTTAGCCAACCATTTGGGTCTTAAAACGATAAGTTTTCGAACACAGTATTTACGCCATATAATTCCGCACAAATATTTTTGTTAAATTTTGTTAAACCCCTTGCATCATTACGAAATAGTCGTATGTTTACGAAATAATCGTAGATAGCAATGGAGAAATTATCACAACAAGAGGAAGAAGCCATGCAGGCCGTATGGCAGGCGGGCACGGGGTTCATTAAAGATTTCCTGGATCAAGTGGCCGAGCCTAAGCCGCCCTACACCACCCTGGCATCAACCATAAAAAACCTGGAACGTAAAGGTTTTGTAACCGGCGAAAAACTGGGCAACTCGTTCCGCTATACCCCGGCCATCGTTGAAGAAGAATACAAAACCCGTTTCATGAGCGGCTTTGTGAGCGACTATTTCAAAAACTCGTACAAAGACCTGGTTACCTTTTTCGCCAACGAAAAAAAGATCAGCGCCAGCGAATTAAAAGAGATTCTTAACCTGATAGAAAAACCTAAACCTTAATATCATGCCTGCTTTATTCGTATTTCTGTTTAAAGTGAACATAGCCCTGCTGCTGTTTTGCGCGGGCTATTACCTGGTGCTTCGCCACCTAACCTTTTACACGCTTAACCGGGTGTACCTGATGGTTGCCATACTGTTTGCAACTCTTTACCCAAAAATTGACCTGAGCGATTTTGCCCAGCGCCACGAAACCCTTGCCAAACCGGTACAAACCGTGATACTAAACTGGCAGGCACCAGCCGAGAGCCTTATAAGGCCTTTAACCCAACCTGACTACTGGGCTTGGGCAACGGTTATCTTTTGGGCGGGGGCTATCTTTTTAGCCTTCAGGCTGATGATGCAGTTATTCTCGTTATTTCAATTGCACCGCAGATCTAAGTCGGCAACCATTCATGAGCATGATGTAAGGCTGATAGAGGGCGAAGCGGCACCATTTTCCTTTTGGAGGAGCATCTATGTAAACCCCGCCAACCACACCCCTGCCGATTTGAAAGCCATATTGCTGCACGAGCAGGTACATGTTAACGGCTGGCATACCATAGATATTTTGCTTGCCGAACTTAGCAGCATTTTCTACTGGTTTAACCCCGGCATCTGGCTTATGAAAAAGGCAGTACGCGAAAACATCGAGTTTATTACCGACAGGAAGATCCTGAACAAGGGCTTCGACAGTAAAACTTATCAATACAGCCTGGTAAACGTGAGTTTTAACGCCAACACCACGCCGGGGATCGTAAACCACTTTAATATTTCAACCATTAAAAAACGCATAATTATGATGAACGCAAAAAGATCTTCGAGGTTTACATTAACGCGTTACGCGTTTGTTATACCTGCCGTTATTGCATTGCTATTGGTATTTACGCTGTCGAAAGCGGAGATAGCAAAACCCATTACCCACAAAATAGCAGTAGCTATGAAACCGCTAACCCTGGCTATTACACAAGCAACCCAAACTACTTTAGCTTTCGCTGATACTACTCCTGTTAAAAAGAAGGCTCCCTTTGTAACTAAAGCTGATACCATTAAAATAAAACAAAACTTTGCCTTTACTTACGATACTAAACCTGATACAGGCAGAAAGCAAGCCTTTTCGATAAGCTTAGACAAGAGCCACTCTATCGACTCGATGAACTTAGTGTTGAACGGCAAAAAGGTTGATAATACGATATTCTCTAAAGTTGACCCCGGCACCATCACCAGCATCAACATCATGGGGCAAAATGATCTGAATAACCTAACAGGAAATAAAAGCATTTTCAATTTTGACAATAAACGGAACGTAATATTTGTAACCACTAAAGACTCGGAAGCAGGCAAAGCATTCGCCGAAAAACTAAACATCAACCGAGTTGATAAGATCAGGCTAAATGGAGTAACCAAAGACCCTAAAAACCTTACCCTTAAAGAAGTTGAAACGATAAATTTATTAGGTGGAGTAAAAGGTAAGGTGACTAATGTAAGGATAGTTGCACATGGCAACGCATCAACCATCCCGGCAGACGAGATAAAAGAGATCGTGTTAGACTCGGGAATTGTGCGTGTAAGTTACCCGGCAAAAGGCGTTGCAGGTGTTGAGTACATGTTGCGTAAAGCTGTGGACCCCGTAATTATTGTACAAGGCAAGCCTACATCATTTTCAGCCACCGGGACATATACTGATGCATCGGCTGTAAAAGAGGTGGTGGTAACAGGTTACGGCACAAAGAACAAAGTGGCGAATATAACTACTGATTATCCAAGGACGGCCATGTTAAGGTTGAGGAGCATGGACCGCATATCCGACAAGTTAATTGTGATTGACGATAAAATAGCAAGCGAAAAAGAATTGAAAAAATTATCGGCTTTTGATATTGACCGCATGAGCACCAGCAATAGCACCGATACGGTTAAGAAATACGGCGATAAAGCCAAATATGGTGTGGTTTATATCTACACCAAAAAAGGGAAACAATAATAAGATCAGTTAAATTGTTAACCTATTTTAAGGTTGATCGGGGCGAGCCCGGTCAACCTTTTTTTTTCTATTTTGTCATCCTGAGCGATAGCGAAGGATCTATTATTGAACTCTGCAATCGTTTACAAGGCGTAGCGTCAGATGCTTCACTATCGTTCAGCATGACAAACTTTTATTAAATGTTGTTTAACTCGCTTCAGCAAGTTTTTCTTTCTCCAATATCTCCAATAAAGCTCTTTCTGCCCTGTTTAGTTCAGACGATTTTACATCCTTATCCTCATCAAGTTCCCGGATATACTTAAATATAGAACCTTCTTCGTAGCTTTTTATAACAGTTGGGTGCACGTAATATTTTTTGCAAACAGTGCGGGTGTTGCCCAGGTTAATGGCTACCTCATCCAGCACGCTTACAATCTTCTTTTTACATTCGGATATCGTATCAAATTCCCCGGCTTCTTTAAAGGCATACAACGCGCTCACGCTGCCCGCCCAGGTACGGAAATCTTTAGCGGTGAAGTCCTCGCCCGTAATTTGTTTCAAATAGGTATTGATATCCCCGGAACCTATGGTGCAGTGGGTATTATCATCATTATAATATTGAAACAACTCCTTACCGGGGATGTCGCGGCATTGCTTAACCAGTTTCGCAAGCCTTTTACTTTGCAAGGCAATTTTATGCATCACCCCTTTTTTGCCCTTAAACTCAAACTTCATCTGGTTACCTTCTATCTTCACGTGCTTATCCATCAGGGTGGTTAAACCAAAGGAACCGTAAAGTTTTTTGTATGATTCGTTTCCTACACGGATGCTGGTGAGTTCCATCAGGCGCACCACAAGGGCTACAACCTTTTCATGATCAAGTTTATGGCGGGCAAGGTCTTTATCGATTTGCTCGCGAATAGCAGGCAAGTGCGATGCAAAAGTTTGCAGGCGGTGATATTTAGATTGATTGCGGATCTTGTTCCAATGCGCATGGTAACGGTACTGCTTGCGCCCCGCTGCATCGGTGCCTGTAAATTGCAGGTGCCCGTTGTCATATGGCGAGATCCACACATTGGTGTAAGCCGGTGGAATAACCAGTTTATTGAACCGCTCTGCCAACTCCTTATCCTTTACCGTTTTGCCGTCGGCATCAAGATACGACCAGCCCTTGCCACTTTTTTTGCGGGTATAGCCGGGGGTAGAATCTGAAACATAGCGCAGGCCTACCGCCTTAGCAGTAGATTTTGGGTCGCGGCCGATTTTTTCGAGTTTTTTTACGAGGCGGTTCATGTGTAAGATACAACAGGAGTTTAATGGATAAGTTTTAAGTTGAATCACTTGAGAAATTATTAGTTACAATACCTCTCAATCAATCTACTTAGACGCCCATTTCTGATCGCGATTTTAACGAAAAAATCCAATAAAGGCTCCGCTATTGTTTGTGGCTGTTTACAGAACTGATCAGTTTAATAAATCCCTGATTTTTCATAAGGCTGCTTTTTGATGTTTGGTTGCCAATAAAATGATTCCAAATACGGCGCAAATGATGATGGCGATAATATGTGGCATTGCTTGAACAATACCGTTGTAGCTTTTGCTAAGCACAACAAGCATATCGTTTACAGGAATTATAGTGCCGGCCAATAATGTCACCCCAACGGCCTGCCTTTGGTTCATCAACACAAAGGCGCACAAAAGCAGCCCGGAAAATACATCCCTGATACCTTTAGTATAGTGAAGGGAATAATCGCCATGTGCGCTAAAATGAATGCCGAATCCGGCTGTTGCCGCTTCGGGAGATAAAAAGAACCGGACTCCCAGGAAGATCATCCCCAGCCCTAATAAAAACGCCATCGCGTAAGAAATTTTTGTTGTCATGATATTTTGTTTTAAATATTGAAACAAAATTACCGTTGTAGCAACAAGCGTTCATGCACCTGGGTTAACAAATTAAAACTGAGTGGAAATTCTTTTACGGATACGGCTTAGTGATTGCGGCTTCACACCCACAAATGAAGCAATATGATATTGTGAAACCCTTTGTAGGATGTCGGCGTGATTACTTAAAAACCGCTCGTAGCGCACTTCGGGGGGTTCGGTATATAATGAACTGATATCTTTTAGCAATTGTAAAAAAACTGCTTCAATGGCAAGCCTGCCAAAACGTTCCCCTTCATTAACGTTGGCATATAACATTTGCAGGCCGGCATGCGATATTACTAAAACAACGCTATCTTCTAAAGCCTGGATGATTTTGGAAGATGGCTCCTGCGGGAGGAAGCTTTCGTAATTACACACAAAATTATTTTCTTGGGAAAACGAGTATGTTTTCTCCTCCCCATCATGATTGATGTAGTACCGCAGCAACCCCTTTGTAACATAGCCCACGTGTTTGCAAACCCGCCCTTCTTCTAAAAAAAAGTCGCCTTTCTTGTACGACTTTTCCTTGAACAAAGATTTCACCATGTCAATCTCTGCCGGGCTAAGCCCTATCAGCTGTTGCATACTAAAAAGTAAACTATCTATCATTTCCGGGAGTATGTTGAATCGGTATTAAATATAATCAGGCTTCAGATATTTCATAGTGTTCCGATGATCGACCCATACACGTTTTATAATTAAAACTATCGATTATAACCTTTCATAATATCCACCACATACTCTACGCCTTCGGCCTGCACATCCAGATGTGTAACAAAACGGATGCGGTGGGTATCTGTGCTGCTTGCTTTAATACCTTTTTCGGCAAGTTTGGCAAGGATAGCGGCAGCGGGTTCAACGGTATCAAATAAAACAATGTTAGTTTCCACAGGCATAACGTTGGTTACCCAGGTACATTTGGCAAGTTCCTGGCCTAAGATGCGGGCGTGGGCATGGTCTATCTTTAAACGCTCCACGTGGTGATCTAAGGCATAGATCCCAGCCGCGGCAAGGAAACCGGCCTGGCGCATTCCGCCACCCAAAACTTTACGGATGCGGCGGGCGTACTTGATCGTCGCTTTATCGGCCAGCAGTACAGAGCCAACCGGCGCGCCCAATCCCTTTGACAGGCATACGGAGATACCATCAAAATGCTTCCCATAATCGCCAGCTTTATCGCCCGTATGGGCAAGGGCATTAAAAACGCGGGCACCATCAAGGTGTAGTTTTAAGCCTCGTTGCTTGCATAGTTCAGCTATGGGGCTGATATGATTGAGCGTGTAACAGCTGCCACCGCCTTTGTTTACGGTATTTTCCAACACTACCAGGCTGGTGTGCGGGTAATGAATATTGTCGTCATTGATCTCCGGCGCTATCATCTCGGCGGTAAGTATACCCCGGTAACCGTTCAGCAACCTTGTAGATACCCCCGAATTGAAGGCGATGCCACCACCCTCGTAACGGTAAACGTGCGCGGTTTGGTCGGCAATCAGTTCATCGAGTGGCTGGGTAAAACATTTAATGGCTATCTGGTTGGTCATGGTGCCCGACGGGCAGTAAATGGCGGCTTCCATCCCAAACATTTCTGCAGCTTTTTGCTCCAGGGCGTTCACTGTTTCGTCCTCGCCAAACACATCGTCGCCAACTTTGGCACCCCACATGGCTTCGAGCATCCCCGGTGTTGGTTTAGTCACGGTATCGCTGCGCAGATCTACTGTTATCATGTCAAAAAATGGTTTATATTTGGTTTCAAATCTAAACCATTTATGAAGAAAATTTTACTCTTGCTTTGTATTTTAAGCATTACAATTACGGCTAACGCGCAATTATTTGAAAGGCACTATGATGAGGGATTTTATTATGACTCTGTTGGTGTAAAGCATACCGGGCTTGTCTCTTGGTCGCCGCCCCAAAAATCAATTTTGGATGGTCATGGAGATGAAGTTTACTATAAAGCGCAGAAAAATGCGGAGATGGTAAAATTGAGATCAACCGAACTGCAATCGTTTGTGATCGGGGTTGATAGTTTTGTGGTATCTAAAGATGAGCTATTTAAACGGAAGCCGTTTTTAAACGTGCTGGTAAACACAAACGACAGCTTAAAGATCTATCGATCCATGGAAAAACGTACTTCGCCGGGTGTTGGTGTTGGCGTGGGTAATATTGGCGCGGTTACCATGGCTGTAGGTGCAAGTTTTAACTATACAAAAAAGACTTATTACTACGGGCCAAATCCCAATAATGTCATTAAAATAGATAACAAGAATTTTGTGGATGTAACAAGTAAGATATTGGCTAACATCCCGTTAATAGTTGAGAAAATTAAAAGCCACGACTTACGTGATATGGAAGATGTGGAAGTTGCTTTACAGCAATGGGCATATAGCCAAAAACGGGCGGCTAAGGCTGCCGCAAATTCAAAATAGCAAACAATGCGCAAAACAATACTTATCGTCCTAATGCTTGCAGGCTCCTTTACTGCCAACGCGCAGGGCCCTAACCGCGAATGGTACGAGGGCAGGATTTACCATACCAATGGCGAGATTTTCGATGGGCTTATCTCCTGGGTTCCACCGCACAAAGGCGAATACGAGGATGGCGACATGGTACTTTACCGCAGGGATGAAATGGCCGAAACTATTCCCGTTCCCTATTACAAAGTGAACGCTTTTATTATGGGTGACGACAGCATCGTGGTATCACATAACGTATTGTTTAAAAACAGCCCGTTTATGACGGTGGTATTAGATAATCCCACCAAACTTTACACCAATAAGGTAACCAGGAACGGTTTCCCGCTGATGATAAACACGGGCGGTTTTACCGGCGGCTTCGGCATCGGTGTTGGCTTAGGCACCTCGGTTGGCGGCGGCGTAAAAACTACATATTACTATGGCAAAACGCCAGATAATGTAACCAAGTTAGAGAAAAAACAATTTGTTGAGGTTATGAGCAACCTGATGGCCGACAAACCGGAGGTAGTTGCTAAAATTAAAGACAAAACTTTTCGTTATGGTGATATGCAGGACCTGGTAACTTATTACCTAACCGGGCAAATGCCAAAAAGATCATATGACAACTAAGTATAAAAAGCATTTATTTTCGGCAGCGTTTATGGCGCTGTTAATATTATTATCAGGCCAAAAAGCAAGCGCGCAAAAATGGTTGCCCGGCTATTTTGTTGACGTTAAGGGTGTAAAAACAAACGGCTATATCCATCCCAACCCGGGCGGCCGCGGCCCTGTTGCCGATGAGGGTTTTATTGAATTTAAGGACGAGGAACATTCCACAGCCTATTACCTCAGCACCAGCGATCTGCAATCCTTTGTTGCAGGCAGGGACAGCTTTGTGGTAGCCCATGCCCCCGGTAACGAAACCTGGGCAAAAAAAGAATTTGACTTTGTACGCGTAGCTGTAGACGAGCCTATAAAAATTTATGCTACCCGCGGCGCAGGCAGTGGTGGCGGCGGTGGCAAAAAAGTGCAGGTTGCGCCATCTGTTGGTTTTGGTACAGGTACTTACGGCACATCATACGGTGGCGGCGTGGGTATTAGCATTGGCGGCAATGGTGGCGGTGGCAATAAAGGCAAGTTATATTATTACTATGGCAGCAGTACAGCCAGTATGCAACACCTTACCCACGCGAATTTCATAGACGTAATGAGCGAAGTGATGGGTGACGAGCCCGAGGTAGTAGACCAAATAAAAGCCAACCATTACGGTATCGGCAATATTGAAAAACTTATCGTTTATTTTAACAAGGTTAAGGCATTTCACCGGTAAACATTGGACTTCCTTATTTCTTTAAAACTTTTAAGAGTGTTGTGTGTCCTTAATAAATAAATTAACCCCGCATAATGCCCGATATAAAGCCGACCCCTGAAAAACCTTCAAAAGAACTTACCTATATTGAAAAGGTATGGCATACTGTTGCCATTGTAGCCCTGCTTGTAGTAGCCATATTAATTGCCCGCGTTGCCTTTAATGTAATATTGATGATATTGGCAGGCGCGTTAATATCTGTTTACTTCCACGGCCTTGGCGATATGATAGAGCGCAAAACCAAATGGAACCGTAAGGTTTGCATGACAATTTCTGTGGGTGGCTCTTTCCTGCTACTGGGTACGCTGTTGTGGTTCATGGGCACTACCATACAGGGACAGATAGCTATTTTAAATGAAAGCCTCCCCGAAACCATCAATAACTTTAAGGCAAAACTTGGCGGCAGCCCGCTTGGTTCTAAAGTGTTAGAGTATTTTAAAGAAGATGGCAACAGCGATAAAATGTTTACTACCGCGCGTAGTTTTTTCAGTACCAGCTTTGGGGTATTAGGTAACATTTACATCATCATGTTCCTGGGGCTCTTCTTTTCTACGCATCCATCGCTTTATAAAGACGGTATCATCAAACTGTTCCCCGGGAAAAACAAGCCCATGGCAAAAAAAGTTATCGACCGTATTAGCCAGGCTTTAAAAGGATGGTTAAAGGGCATGATGCTTTCTATGGTGCTGATATTTATTATGATAAGCACAGGCTTAACCGTTATTGGGATCCCGGTGGCCCTTGTACTTGCCTTGTTAACGGGCCTTTTGAAGCTTATACCAAACTTTGGCTCGCTGGTTGCAATGATACCCGGCGTACTGCTCGCTTTAACCCAGGACCTTAATACCGCCATCATCGTGGCTTTGCTTTACATTGTATCGCAAACCATTGTAAGTAATATTGTTACGCCGCTTATACAGAAAAAGATGATCAATATCCCGCCTGCCTTAACCATCATTAGCCAGGTACTAATGGGTGTCCTGTCCGGTGTATTGGGTATAATCCTGGCCGTTCCACTCCTTTCCATCATCATTATTTTAGTAGATGAGATCTACGTCAAAAAAATAAATCCCGAGGAACCGGATAACAACGAAGTAGGCAGAAAAACGGTAAATAGCGACTGATAGATCAATTAGGATTTAGCAAATATTCTAAAAGAAAAAGGCCTGTGCGTCAAAATTGACATACAGGCCTTTTTACTTTTAACTTAAATTTTGACTTACTGCCCCTGCGCCAGGGTATAGCCAATTTTACCGTCAAACTTCATCAGGAACTCAACAGAGCAAACTTTAAAGTCATCAGACAGGTCAGCAGCGATAAGCAGGATCTCTTTCTGGGTGATCTCGGTACCGTCCTTCTTTTCAAAACGGATGCGGTATTCGTTCGCCAACTCAGTAAATATAGAGCCGGTTGGCCATACCTGCGTACCACGGTTAGAGATCATCACCAACTGGAAGTTATCCGTTTGTTTGCGTTTTGCAAGCTCGGCAAGTTCATTTGGTTGCTTGCTCGATTCTACAAAAACATCCACACCTACCATTTCTTCGGTAGTAGCCGCTTTGGTAACAGTTAATTTATTTTTTAGGGGATGATCGTGGTTTGCTTTCACTTCCATATCTGGCTGGCCAATAACCGCCCCTATCGCCGGGATGTGGCCAAGGTTAGCGATAACGGCATCAGCAAAAGTTTCTGTATTGGCAGCTTCGGTAGCTTTGTCACCAAAATCACCGGTGTGTATGCCTTGTTCAAGCGTGTATAGTAACGAGTTTTCGATATTGGCGGCGGCGGTGGTAAAACCTAAATAACGCAGCATCAAAATACCCGATAACAATAAAGCTGTAGGGTTTGCAATACCACGGCCGGCAATATCCGGCGCGGTACCGTGTACAGCCTCGAAAATTGAAATGTTATCGCCAATGTTTGCAGATGGCGCAAAACCAAGGCCGCCGACTAAGCCGGCACAAAGATCAGATACAATATCACCCTGTAGGTTAGTTAACACAATAGCCTGGAAGATCTCCGGGCGCGAAACCAGTTTCATACAAAGGTCATCCACAATAATATCAGATGATTCGATATCGGGGTACTCGCGTGCTATCTCGTAAAACGTTTCCAGGAACAAGCCGTCGGTTAGTTTCATGATGTTGGCCTTGTGGCCGCAAGCCAGTTTGGTATAACCCTTACGGCGCGCCATTTCAAAAGCGTAACGGATAACCTGGGCCGAGCCCGGGCGGGTAATAATACGTCGGCCAACGGCAACGTCGTTGGTTAGCAAGTGCTCGATGCCTCCGTAAGTATCTTCAATATTTTCGCGAACGATGGTAAGGTTAATGGGGATGCCTGCTTTAGAGAATACGGTATCAACACCGTTAAGCGAACGGAAATCGCGCTGGTTAGCGTAAGTATTCCAAACCTTGCGGGCGGTAACGTTGATGCTTTTTACGCCTTTACCTTTTGGGGTTTCCATTGGGCCTTTAAAAAGCAGACCTAAACGCTCAATGGTTTCTTTTGCCTGTGCGGTCATCCCGGTGGAGTGGCCTGCATCAAAGTAAGATTTGCCCATTTCTACATACTCGTAATCGAGCTGTACGTTTGCGGCTTCAAATATGCGGAGCACGGCGGCCATAATTTCCGGGCCTATACCGTCACCTTTTGCTACTGCTATTTTGGTTTTCATGGATGATAATATGTGGTGTGTAAAAACGCTGCAAAGGTAGACTTTTTAGCCCTACGTGTAAAGGTTTTAACAGTTATTGTGGTGTAATTGTGACGATAAAAACAGTAAATAGAAAGCTTATTTTAAGATTTTCGTCAAGAAATAATTCTTCAACCGCTATTTAAAAGATTTAGGTAAATTTGTAGCCTATACATGAAAGCATTTTACGGCGATTTAAAATTAGGGATATTAGGCGGCGGCCAGCTTGGACGCATGCTGATACAGCAGGCAATAAATTATAATGTTACCGTTAAGGTATTGGACCCCGACCGTGAGGCACCTTGCCGCCGGCTTTGCAACGAGTTTGTTGTGGGTTCGCTGAGCGACTACGAAACCGTTTACAACTTTGGTAAAAAGGTTGACCTGCTTACCATTGAGATAGAAAAAGTTAACGTTGACGCTTTAGAACAACTGGAAAAAGAGGGTATTGCCGTTTACCCGCAATCGCGCATTATCCGATTGATCCAGGATAAGGGCCTGCAAAAACAATTCTTTAAAGAGAACGACATCCCGACGGCCGAGTTCCAGGTGATCTCATCGCCCGAGCAATTGAAGACAAGCCATATCCCATTCCCATATATCCAAAAGTTACGCCGCGATGGTTACGACGGCAAAGGCGTTTACCGCGTTAACAACGAAAGTTCATTAGCCAATGCCTTTACCGAACCAAGCCTGATAGAGTGCCTCGTAGATTTTGAAAAAGAAATAGGCGTAATAGTCGCCCGTAACGAAAGCGGCGAAGTTAAAACCTTCCCGCTGGTAGAGATGGAGTTTAACCCCGAAGCTAACCTGGTTGAGTTTTTGATCTCGCCCTCTACCCTTCCCTTCGAGGTACAAATGGAAGCCGAGAACATTGCCAAACGCATTGCCGAAACGCTAAACATCGTAGGCATCCTGGCTGTAGAAATGTTCCTGACCAAAGACGGACAGATATTGGTGAACGAACTTGCCCCACGCCCGCATAACAGCGGCCACCAAAGCATCGAGGGTAACGTTGTGTCGCAATTTGAACAGCACCTGCGCGCCATTTTTGACCAGCCACTGGGCGATACCGCCTGCCTGAGCAATGCCATTATGGTAAATATTTTAGGCGAAGCCGGCCACGAGGGCCCGGCTGTTTACCAGGGAATAGAGAAGATCCTAAAATGCCCCGGCGTGTACGTACACCTTTACGGCAAGGCATTAACAAAACCCTTCCGTAAAATGGGGCACGTTACGATAATAGACAGTGACAGGGAAAAAGCGATTGAAAAAGCACGTTATGTGCAGCAGACGCTGAAAGTAATAAGTTAAATAATTAAAAATAAATCCCGCGCGTCATTGCGAGGTACGAAGCAATCCCCTACTCACAGGGCCGCTCTGTATAGCAAAGAGATTGCTTCGTACCTCGCAATGACGGTTTGAAATAATTAAATACTATGGACTATGGTCCATGGTCCATCGACAAAAATATGAGCCAACCAAAAATCGCCATTATAATGGGCAGCAAGTCAGATTTACACATTATGCAAGATGCTGCGGATGTTTTGAAAGAACTGGGTGTAGAATACGAAATAACTGTTGTATCGGCACATCGCACGCCCGACAGGATGTTTAGCTACGCCCGTGCTGCTGCAGATCGTGGAATTAAGGTAATTATTGCTGGTGCCGGCGGTGCGGCGCATTTGCCGGGGATGGTGGCTTCATTAACGCACTTGCCTGTTATTGGCGTGCCCGTAAAATCAAGCAATTCTATCGATGGCTGGGATTCTATCCTAAGCATCCTACAAATGCCAAATGGCATCCCGGTAGCAACGGTAGCTTTAAATGCGGCTAAAAACGCAGGGATCCTGGCCGCGCAAATTTTATCTACTGCTGATGAATATCTTGTTGACAACCTTATCGCGTATAAAGAAAAATTAAAACAAGTAGTTGAGGCTTCGGCAGCAGAGATGGAAGGCAAATAAATGTCCGCCTGTTAAAACCTTTTGCACCAACACAACGTATCTATACATACAACCAACATATTAAATAAAAAAAATCATGGGAGCACCAGAAATTATTTTGATCATCATTGCCATCTTGTTATTATTTGGCGGTAAAAAAATACCTCAATTAATGCGTGGCCTTGGCGAGGGCATGAAATCTTTTAAAGATGCCAAGGGCGATGCTGAAACTACTACAGCAACTAAAGAATAACCCTAATTCTACATAATAAAAAAACCTGCAACTAAATTAGTTGCAGGTTTTTTTGTTCTTTAATATTTCCGGTGTTAGTTCAACATCGGGTTCTCGGGAAAGTTGGCGATATGCGCGTAGCGCTGGCCAAGGCTTATAACAACCTCTTTCCAAAGGTTATGCTCATTGTTGCTAAATATCGCGTCGGCTTGGAATTTGTTGGCTACGATCCAGGCATCCTCGCGCAGTTCGTCATCTAACTGGTTAGGTGTCCATCCCGAGTATCCTGTAAAAAACTTGATCTCATTTTCGGTTAACTGGTAATTGGTTATCAGTTGTTTTATCTGCTCAAAATCGCCTCCCCAGTAAATACCATCCCAGATCTCTATCCCGCCGTCAATTTTTTCGGGGCAACGGTGAATATAATGCAGGGTATTTTCGGCAACAGGCCCGCCCATATATACGGGGATCTCGGAATAGGAAACATCAGGCAAAATATCGCCCAGCAGCATTTCTGATTGATGGTTCAATATAAAACCCATTGCACCCGCCTCAGAATATTCGGTAAGCAGGATAACCGACCGTTTAAAGTTAGGGTCGGGCATAAATGGTTCAGATATTAATAAACGGCCTGCAGCCGCCGCAATGGGACTTAACATAGGTTATGAATTTAAATAAATAACACTTAATGTAAAAATATGTTCGTTAGTTAATAAAATGAACCGTGAACCTGTATGTACGGTATAATTAATTTGTAAGTTTGCGATAATGGATCAGAAAGATATAGAAAATTTAAGGCAGGACTACGCCGCGGCATCGTTAAACGAAACCGACGTAAATGCCGACCCCATCCGCCAGTTTGATAAATGGTTTAACGAAGCCATTAATTACAAAGTGCACGAGCCAAACGCCATGACTTTGGCTACCGCTACATTGGATGGCCGCCCAAGCGCCCGAATCGTTTTATTAAAAGGCTTTAGCGATGATGGCTTTAAGTTTTACACCAATTACCTGAGCCGTAAAGGTAAAGAGATAGCTAAAAATCCGCTTGGTGCCCTTATTTTCCACTGGGGAGATATGGAACGCCAGATCCGCATCGAGGGCACTATAGAAAAACTGGACAAGAATTATTCTGAAAAATATTTTCACACACGCCCTAAGTTAAGCCAGATAGGTGCAGCCGCATCGCCGCAAAGCCAGGAAATTAATGGCCGCGAAGAACTGGAACAAAAAATGGCAGCTTTAGAATTAGAGTACGCCGATGGCGATGTGCCAAAACCATCGTACTGGGGCGGCTATGTACTTAGACCACGCCTGATAGAGTTTTGGCAGGGCCGCCGCAGCCGCCTGCACGATAGGATAGTTTACAAGAAAACCGATAATAAAAACTGGAAGATTGTTCGCCTGGCGCCATGAGTTTTGACGATATTAAATTATTGCTTACCCAAAAGTTTGGCGAGGATGTAATTACCGGCGAAGAACGCACCGGCCTGCAACCCGCCCTGCTCATAAAACCCGACCGTATTGTTGAGGTTTGTTTGGAACTGCGCAATAATCCCAAAACTCATTTCGATTTCCTTTCCTGCCTTACCGGGATGGACTATGGTGCAGAAGCCGGCCGTTTTGGTGTCGTTTACCACCTGTCGTCTATTGCCTACCATTTGCAGTTAACGCTTAAGATAAGTAAGGAGAACGACCGCAGTGAGGATAATCTACCATCGTTCCCAAGCATAGTCTCCGTTTACCGCACTGCCGATTGGCACGAACGCGAAGCTTACGACCTTGTGGGGATCTTTTTTGACGGCCACCCGGACCTAAGGCGAATACTTTTGCCCGATGATTGGGAAGGATACCCGTTAAGGAAAGATTATAAGGCTGCAGAGTATTATAAAGGGATAAAAGTGGATTAAAATGATGTCGAATTTCGAATGTTTAATTTCGAATTAAAAATCACCCGTCATTGCGAGGTACGAAGCAATCTCTACAAAGGCAGGGCCGCTCTGTATAGCAAAGAGATTGCTTCGTACCTCGCAATGACGGATAGAAATAAACAATAATATTGGAAGCAGAAGTTTCGAAATATAACAAAGCATTAGAAACCTATCACAAAAAGATAGCCAACGCCGCTGTGGAAGACATGGTGCTTAACATGGGGCCGCAGCACCCGTCTACGCACGGGGTTTTGCGGTTGGAGCTAATTACCGATGGTGAGATAGTTAAGGAGGTTATTCCGCACATTGGTTACCTGCACCGTTGTTTTGAAAAACATGCAGAGTCACTTACTTATCAGCAAACTATACCTTTTACCGACAGGCTGGATTACCTGGCATCTATGAACAACAGTCACGCCTGGGTAATGGGTGTAGAGAAAATGCTGGGCATCGATAAAGACATCCCCAAACGCATTGAATACATCCGCGTGCTGGTTTGCGAACTTAACCGCATTGCATCGCACCTGATAGCTATTGGCACATATGGCATTGATATTGGCGCCTTCACCCCTTTCCTGTGGTGTTTCCGCGACCGCGAGCATATCATGGGCATGCTGGAATGGGCTTCGGGCTCGCGCATGCTGTATAATTACATATGGGTTGGTGGTTTATTTTATGACCTGCCCGTGGGTTTTGAAGAGCGATGCCGCGAATTTGTTGACTACTTCAAACCAAAAATGATTGAGCTTAACCAGCTCTTGACCGATAACCAAATTTTTATTAGCCGCACCGCTAACGTTGGCGTGTTGCCAATGGATGTGGCCATTAACTTTGGCTGCAGCGGCCCGGTATTACGAGGTTCGGGACTTAAATATGATTTACGCCGCATAGATAACTATTCTGTTTACCCCGAACTGGATTTTGACATCCCGGTCGGTAAAGGCCTGATGGGCACCACCGGCGATTGCTGGGACCGTTACAAAGTACGTGTAGACGAGATCCAGGAGTCATTGAAGATAATTGAACAGTGCTTAAACCGCCTGCAAAACGAATTAAAACGCACACCGGAGTTTGACCCGCGTGCAAAACTCCCGCGTAAGCTTACCCCAAAAGTGCAGGATTATTATGCCCGCTGTGAAGGCGCCAAAGGCGAACTTGGTTTTTACTTTGTGCACAATAATGAGCGCTCAGAGCTCCCCTTCCGTGGCAAGGTGCGCGGCCCAAGTTTCAATAACCTATCCGTACTGCCCGAGTTAGGCAAAAACGTAATGATAGCAGACCTAATAGCCATCATCGGTTCGCTTGATTTTGTGCTTGGTGAGGTAGACAGATAATTTAGGAGAGTCAGGATATTTAGAATCAGGAGTCAAGATACTTTGCCCCCCCTATTGTCATGGTGTCGAATAATTTGCAAGGTGTATAGGTCTTCGACAGGCTCAGACTGACCAAACTGACTTACTATTTTCCTTTCATCCACGCAAGCGCGGTTATGATTTTCGCGTCTTTACTTAGATCCGTAAAATTATCACCGGCAATCATTTCCTTGTCGGGTGGAACATTTTTATAATAGATCTTTCCATTCCTATCAGCCTCGGCTGCCTGCGCCATTATGAATTCAACACCATACATACTAAAACTTTCATTAGCGGTTGTATAACCTGCGGTGGTATCGCCAATTATAAAGGCGTTTTTTTGCCCCTTAAAAGTAATTGCCGTTGCCTCGCCAGAACTTGCTGTGTATGGAGACGTTAGTACCGCTATTTTAATTTTCGGATTTACTTTGCACATGGACTTAATAGAGCAAACCTTAATTGTATCCGAATATATGCTGGTATCCTTCACCAGCCACGATTCATTTTTAGATGCATCGGGATAGATAAAAGTGCCAAGCTTACCCTTGCTTACCAGGTTACCCACACCCAATATCATTGGCCACATGTTACCGCCCGTGTTTAACCTCAGATCGATAATTATCCCTTTAAGCTTGGCCGGATTAAGTTTGGCGAGAGAATCCTGGATCTGGGCGGCAATTATTTGTGTTTCCCCTTGCTTTGTGGGGTTGTTTCCCGGGATCAGTATATAGCCGTAACCATTAGCCAGCATAGCAGTCTCGACGTGCGGCGTACCTTTCTTAAATTTGGCAAACAGTTCCTTATACAAATCTTTATCCACTTTTATGCGGGTTGCATTCCATTTGTATGTTTTACCATTATATAAAGCCATACCATGAAAATCGCCTAACATCTGGTACATTAATGATACTGCCGGCATAGCTTCAACTATACTTTTTGCGCCCATACTTTTCGCGCGGACAGAATCATTTAATTTATTCCAATCCACATTTCCCCTATATATCGAATTTTTTTTGGCGTAAGCTAATGCCGTATCTATCAATTTACGGGCGCTGTCTGCCCCGGTTAAAGGCTGTTGTGCAAAGCTTAAGAATGGTAATGCCAGCAGGCAAGCGAGTAGTTTAAGTTTCATATGGGTATAAATATATGCGTGTTTAAAATAAGACGCGTGTGTGAATTATTAGTTACTTATAACTCACAAAAAAAGGGAAGCAATTGCTCGCCCCCCTCTTAGGATATATTAATTGTTGATTTTTATTGGTTGTAGACCTTCACGCTGAACACGTAATTACGCAACTTTTTAATTTGCTGGGTACGGCTTAGATTAGCTAAAGTATTTTTGGTGTTAAGCGTAAGCGATTTGTTTAACGAATCGGCAGGGATGCTTTGGATAGCCTTAAGCAGGTAGGTTGATTTTACCGCGAACGCTACACCCGTTGTTTGGGTTTGCTTGCCATTGATAACACCAATAATGTTACCTTTCTCGTCCATTAAAGGGCCACCGCTGTTACCCGGGTTAACCGGGATAAACAATTCGTATTCGGTAGTATCGCCGTGGAAACCTGTACCTGCGGTTAATGCACCGGGGCCAAATTTAAGGTCATCACCGGGGTAACCTAACGTGTAAACCGCCTCGCCCAGATCGCTTTTGTTTTTCTTGAAGCTATAAGGTACAGCACCAAGGTTTTTAAAGGCGGCATCGTTTATCTGCAAAATAGCCACATCATAAATAGGATCAGTATAAACAACCTTGGTATGAAATGATTCGCCTTCGGCATTTTGCACGTAAACAGAATCGGCACCGTTTACCACATGGTTGTTGGTGACAATATAACCGTTACCTGTAAGCGCGAAACCTGTACCCCTAAACTTAGCAGAAATAGCCGGCCCGGTTGATTTACCCGATTTGATGATATCGTCTGTTTTATCGCCCAGCTTACGTTGCTCTTTTTTAACACGTTCAACCTCTTGCTTCAATTGTTGAAAACGAGGGTCGCGGTTGCTTAGGTCGCCGGTAATGTAAAGTACCAGCAATACCGAAAATATAGCGATAGACGCCGCCACCGAGAACTTAGAGTGGTGGTTACGCCACATTTGCACCACCCACGACGGATGCGCCATCAGGTCTTCCTTCAGCGTGTGTACATCAATCTCATCATGGATCTCGTCTAAACGGCTTTGCAGGCTTAAACGGTCGTTATATTGCTTTAATAATGATGTAAACTCTTTGTGCTCTGCAATTTTAGTGTCTATAGTTGCATCCTTTTTACGCAATGCATCAAATTGGTTGCGCTCATCAGCAGGCATTTCGCCGCTCAAGTAACGCTCAATCATTTCTAAAAGTTGGTTATCTTTCATTCTCTTTACCCCTTCTCTAATTATTGCTGAAAAAATAATTTCTTCAGCCTTTGCAGGCATTTGTATTTCTGCGTCTTCGCGTTATCGGCGTTTGTGTAGCCAAACCGCTCGCATATATCCTGCATGCTGCGGTTGTGCATATAAAAATCTTCCATAATGGTCTTGCAGGGTTCGCCAAGTAACTTTAAAGCGTCGCCCATTTTATTGAGCTGCATATCGCGTTCCTCGTGTTTATCCACCTCGTCTTCAACCGCCAAATACTCCTGGAAATCTTTAATGTCCCCACCGTATTTGTTTAGTTGTTTAAGCCGCTTGAGCCATAATCTCCTGCATATCGAATATATGTAGGTTTTTAACTTGCTGCTCAGCTCAAAATCGCCCCGCTTAACCTTATTGTAAAGAACTATTATAGCTTCCTGGTAAATATCCTTAGCCTCATCCTCGTCGCCATTATTATTAATAACGAGTTGTAACACTATAGGGAAATAAGCCAGGTATAACTTTTTCAAAACACTGTCGGAGTTGTTTAAGATCCCAATGATCACTTCACTATCCGTCGGCATTTCCACATTTAACTGATTATTCACTACTTAATACTTTTTATATTGAATTGTAACCCAACAATTTGATTTATTTTTTTATGCCGTGCCGATGCTGCACAGCCAGATTCAGGCAAAGCGCAATATCGGTAAATAATTGATAGGATAACGCGGCATTAATTTTGAGTTTGATAGTAAACGAACAAAAACTATACAAGTATGAAAAACTCAGTAAAATTTTTCCTTGGTGCATTATTGGTAGCCGGAAGCCTCAACGCATGTAAAAGCGGTAACTCCACCCACGTGCCTGATAGCACACGAGTAGATTCGGCAAAGATAGATACCAACGCGGGTAAAAACGGCTCGCCTAATTCAATCGACACTGGTATCGATAAATCAGGATCGGGTGGTACCGATACCGTTAAAAAAGACGGCTCTAATTAGCAGCCAAAAACAAAACCCGCACCTTAACAGGTAGCGGGTTTTGTTTTTATTGGGTTACCTTTTGGGTTTTTTGATATTAATACTTACAAAAACAATAAACTCAGAAACATGAAAAATTCAATCAAGATCGCTTTCTTAGCATTAGCTATCGCGTTTACTGCCGCATCTTGCGAAAGCAAAAAACCAACCGATGGTGTTGACACTTCAAAAAACGACACCGTTGTTAATGTAGATTCAACCGTAAGTAAAGACACCGTTGTTAAAGGTGCTGATACCGTTAAAGTTGATACCACAAAAAAATAATTTATTTTATTGGGTTACCTTTTTTGGATAGCGGTATTAACAACCAATAAGAATAAAATACACACATTAATAAAACACAAAACATGAAAAATTCATTCAAAATCGCATTCTTAGCTATCGCTGTTTCTGCTGTTGCTTGTAAAGGTAAAGGTTCTGCTGATTCAGCTTCTGATACCAGCAAAAACGATACTACTGTTGTAGTTGATTCAACTGTGAAAAAAGATACTACTGTTGTAGTTGACACCACTAAAAAAGATACTACTAAAAAATAATTTAACCTAACAGGTTAAATAGTAAAGAGTTACATCGTAATTTTTTAAGTTATTTAATTTTTTTAAGGGTAACCCAAATTTTTTTTATAAAAAATGGGTTACCTTTTTTTGTTTTTGGTATTAACTAACGAAAAACTATTAAATCACTTAAAAAACAAAACGATGAAAAATTCATTCAAAATCGCTTTCTTGGCATTAGCTATCGCTGTTTCTGCAGCTGCTTGTAAAGGTTCTGGTTCTTCTGCTGCTACAGATTCAGCTAAAATGGATTCAGCTAAAATGGATTCAGCTTCAACTGTTGATTCAGCTGCTAAAATGGATACCGCTAAAATGGATTCAGCTAAAATGGACACTGCAAAAAAAATGTAATATCTTTTTTGTTAAGAAAAACGCCCCTGCTTATTGCAAGGGCGTTTTTTTATGTCTTATACTTTCGTTTCCAAAACATTCGCCTGTGTAATTGTTTAATGTGGAAACACCCTGTACATGAAATACGCCCAATGGAATAACCTTAACAACGACGAAAAAAAGAGCACGCACTGGAGGCACCACCCCCGCATCCGTATTGCTACCATCTTCAGTATTTTATTTGCCCTGGTATTTATTGTATTTATGCTGCGCGTACTACAAAACCGCAGGGTGCATGTAAACCGCAAGCCCAACGCTAAAGAAGCATTTGCCATAGCCAAGGTTTTTGTGAACGACAGGCTAAAACAATCCGGTACGGCAAACTTTCCCAAAAATGATTTTGAATCGAAGATCGATACGGCCAACAACCATTACAGCATATCATCTACTGTTGATGCACAGGATAGTACCGGCCATATTGTAAAAACAGCCTGGCAGGTAAATTTAGCCTACACCGGCGGCGATTGGGCCGATCGTAAAAGCTGGAAACTCGAAGACGTTAAAATTGACAAATAGAAAAGGCGCCCAATTGGGCGCCTTTTCTATTTGTTTGCCTTGCTCATTATCAAACTGATGCAGGGCTGTAACCCAGCTTAAGATTTACGCCTAAAAGCGGAAATAAGCCAAATAATAAGTAATACAACTATAACGATACCAATAATGGCCGTATAAGCACCGGCTTTAAAAATACCGCCGATAACAGAGCATCCGCTAAATGCAAACACTGCAAATGCGAGTAATAATAAGTGAAGTTTTTTCATGGTAGATTATCGTAAAAATTTATGATAAAAATCATATTACAACAATCAAACCACTTATTACAACAACATATTTGAGTCAGATTCCTCCGCCTCTGTATTGTCGCTTGGTAAAAATTGTACTGCAATCAATACAATAAAAATAGCCAAAAGGCTCATTGGTACAAGGGCTTCAACAGCAACTAATAATAGTTCCATAGCAATTATTGGGGGGATAATAAAAAACTAAAAAAAAATTTGTCGCCTGCTCAAAAGGCTGTCGTTCATAATGGTTTCCTAATCTAAAAATTGTTTTTTAATAAATTCAATAAATGTTAATAAGTTAATAAATTTTATTAAACACGCCATTGATATACTCCTGTTTGCTCTAAATTAACATTCAGCTAAATATTTCGTCACGATGTGTAAATCCACCGCAACATGAAAAACCCGCTCGTTAGCCTAAAAAACGTATCTATAAAGAATGCCACACTACAATTATTTAAAAATTTAAATTTTGAACTTAACCACGGCGAAAACTGGGCTTTCGTTGGTAAAAGTGGCTCGGGCAAGAGCGTTTTACTGCAAACTATAGCCGGTAACACGGGTATAAACAGTGGCAGCATCATCTATAATTTCATGGATGATATACACAAACAATTTAGCGGCGATACGCTGCTTACGTTCCATCAATTTATTGCGTTTACCGGGGCAAAGCACCACTTTAAAACGCTGTCCAACACGTCCGATTTTTATTACCAGCAGCGTTACAACTCGTCCGACTCGGAAGATACCCTTACCGTGCGCCAATACCTGCAAACGGTAAAGGTAAATCAGCATAAACCCGCTTACTGGACATTTGACAAGACAGTTATCGCGTTAAACCTAATTACCCTTCTTGATAAGCAAACCATTAAACTATCCAACGGCGAAACCAAACGGTTAATGATAGCCGCCGCCCTGCTTAAAAACCCGCTGATACTGCTATTAGATAACCCCATGACCGGGCTGGATGTGGAAACGCGCAGATCATTTAACACTTTACTGAATGAAATATCCGCATCGGGCATCAGCATAATTATGGCTACATCGGCATTCGAAATCCCGGATTGTATCACCCATGTAGCGGTTTTGCACGATGGCACAATTAGCCAAAGCGTTACCAGGCAAGAGTTTGAACAGACCAGGCCGCAGTCCTCAGAAAAAGCGGTGGTTGATACTGGCGCGCTTAAACAATTATTAGCAAACCACAACACAAGCCATCATTACAACCAAATTGTAACTATGGCCGATGTGCATATCCAATACGGCGACAAAACCATTCTGAACAATGTAAACTGGAAAATAAACCCCGGCGAACGCTGGGCTTTGCTTGGGCCAAACGGCTCGGGGAAATCTACGTTACTGAGTCTTATTAATGGCGACAACCCGCAGGCCTACGCTAACAACATTATCCTGTTTGATAAAAAACGCGGCACAGGCGAAAGCATCTGGGATATTAAAAGTAAGATCGGTTTTGTATCGCCCGAACTTTACCAGTACTTCCCGACGGATAACTCTTGCCTGCAGGTGATAGAAAGCGGTTTTTACGATACGCTTGGCCTGTTCCGCCCAAGTGTAAAATCACGCGCTGACTTGGCGCTCAACTGGATGAAAGCTTTAGAGATAGATAAATACGCGCGCCAACTACTTAAGAACATCCCCGCCAGCGCGCAGCGCCTGTGCCTGCTTGCCCGCTCGTTGATCAAAAACCCCGCACTGCTTATATTTGATGAACCTTGCCAGGGATTGGACGACCATCAGCAGCGGCATTTTAAAAGCGTGGTAGATGCCATTTGCAGCATCAGTAATGTAACGTTAATATATGTTACCCACTACCAGCACGAGATACCGGATAGCGTGGACAGGGTTTTGAGATTGGATAAGGGTGAAGTGGTTGGCAGTTAAGTTTGGCTATTGTCAACCCAATAACACCTTTCCGCTTTTACTTTTCGCCTTTACCCTCCCACTACGTATATTTGTACATGAATACAGCCGAACTGTTGCAGCGTGCTTTAGCTTTTGATTTTTTGAGCATTGATGAAGGGGTTTACCTTTATAACAATGCCTCTACGGCCGACTTGATGTACGTAGCCAACGAACTGCGTAAAATTCAGGTGCCGCATGGCAAAGTTACCTGGCAGATAGACCGCAACGTTAACACCACCAACGTTTGTATCGCTAACTGTAAGTTCTGTAATTTCTTCCGCCGCCCCGGGCACGACGATGCCTACATTACCGATATCGAGACCTATAAAACAAAGATAGAAGAAACCTTCCGCCTTGGCGGCGACCAGCTTTTATTGCAAGGCGGCCACCACCCTGATCTGGGCCTTCAATTTTATACCGATCTTTTCCGCGAGTTGAAGCAACTTTACCCTAAGCTTAAACTACACTCGTTAGGCCCGCCCGAAATTGCCCACGTGGCTAAATTGGAAAGCATGAGCCATTACGATGTGTTGAAGGCAATGAAAGAGTCGGGCTTAGATTCGCTGCCGGGTGCAGGTGCTGAGATTCTGAACGACCGTGTACGCCGCCTAATTTCGAAAGGTAAATGTGGCGGCCGGGAATGGCTGGACGTAATGCGTGCAGCACATCAGCTTAACCTGCCAACATCGGCCACCATGATGTTTGGCCATATCGAAACCATTGAGGAACGCTTTGAGCACCTGGTATGGATCCGCGAGGTACAGTCAGAGAAGCCGGAAGGTAATCACGGTTTTGTGGCGTTTATCCCGTGGCCTTTCCAGGATGACGGCACTTTATTAAAAAAAGTACGCGGTATCACCAACAACGTTACCGGCGACGAATATATCCGCATGATAGCCCTTAGCCGTATTATGCTGCCGAATGTTAAAAACATCCAGGCATCGTGGTTAACGGTAGGTAAACAGGTGGCGCAACTTTGCCTGCATGCCGGCGCTAACGATTTCGGGTCGATAATGATCGAGGAGAACGTGGTATCTGCCGCGGGCGCACCTCACCGTTTCACCGCCAAAGGCATTCAGGATTCTATCAAAGAAGCGGGCTTTGAACCGCAGTTGCGCACCCAAAAATACGACTGGCGCGACGTGCCTGCCGAAATTGAAGAGCAGGTGATAGATTATTAAGAGAGAGATAATCAAGAGATTTGTTTCACGCCTTATCCACGCGGTCATTGACATATTTTCCGCGTTAGCGATAGCAGCGTAAAGCCCGGTGCGTAGCGAGGACTTGCAGCGGATAGCGCGGGCCGCAGGCAACGCCATAATTGAGTTTACTGGTACATTTGCAAATCGCTAATTCAACCATTCACCAAATTACTAATTGAATATATTTGCACCCCATGGATAACACCGAGCAATATATCGAAGCGTTAATTTTTGCATCAGAGCAGGGGATCCGTACCGAGGAGATCATTTACTGCCTGCAAGCTTCGTTTGAGCACGATTACACCGCCGATGAGGTGACGAAACAGATAGACACCATCACCCAAAAATACCTGGACGACGCCATCGCTATCGAGGTGGTGAAGATCAATAACGCGTACCAGTTTCTTACCAAAAAGAAATACCATGCGGCCATCAGCTTGTTGCAATTGCAACGCTCTAAGAAAAAACTGAGCCAGGCCGCCCTGGAAACCCTTGCCATTATCGCCTACAAACAGCCCGTTACTAAAACAGATGTGGAGCAGATCCGCGGTGTAAATTGCGATTATTCGATCCAAAAATTATTGGAAAAGGAACTTATAGCCATCACGGGAAAGTCGGAAAGTGTGGGGAAACCTATCCTTTACGGCACCAGCGGTTTGTTTATGGATTATTTTGGCATAAACGACATTAGCGAACTGCCACAGCTAAAGGAAATTAACGACGGTAGCACCATCATTGGCGAGCAAACGGAATAATGTGAAAAATGATTTTAATTAAGAATGATTTTAATTATTTTTACTCATAAATAATGCTGAATATAGCAGAACAAAAAATGACTAAACAATCGGTTTAACAGATATAAATTTTAACGAATAAACATTTATTAAAATGGCAACTCCAAAAAAACCTTTGACTACTTCTACCAAAAAGATCAACGACGACGAGGATGATGATTTTGATGATGAAGATCCAAAACCGGGTAAAAAGGCAGAAGACGAAGATGAGGACTTTGACGAAGACACCCCGCTGGATGATGACCTGGGTAGCTTTGACACAAGTTATGACCCTTACGACGACGAAGACGACGACTAATATTATATAGTCGGCAAACGATATATTTACAAGCATTCGGCCCGCGCTGGATGCTTTTTTTGTAACCGCCAAACCCACATTTCCCCCAACCGGATGAAGCTTACCGAAGTTAAAAGCAAGGCTAATAAAACGGCATTTTTAGATGTCGCACGTATTATCTATAAAGGTGATGCGAACTGGGTGTGCCCGCTGGATAATGATATCGAGGCAGTTTTTAATCCGGCTAAGAACAACTTCCATAATCATGGCAAGGCAACCCGTTGGATTTTACGGGATGATGCGGGACAACTGATTGGCCGGATAGCGGCATTTATAAATAACGAAAAAGCATACCAATACGAGCAACCCACCGGTGGCTGCGGCTTTTTTGAGTGTGTGGATGATAAACAAGCCGCCTTTTTATTGTTCGACACCGCTAAAAGCTGGCTACAGCAAAACGGCATGCAAGCCATGGATGGCCCCATCAATTTTGGCGAGAACGATAACTTTTGGGGGTTGCTGGTAGAGGGCTTTACGCCACCATCTTACGGGATGAATTATAACCACTGGTATTACAAGGCATTTTTTGAAGATTACGGCTTTACAACCCAGTACGAGCAGATCACCAATCACCTAAATGTGCACAAGCCGTTTTCGGAACGGTTCACAAAAATTGCCAATTGGGTTATCCAAAAACCCGGCTACAGCTTTGAGCATTTTAAAACATCACAAATAGAAAAATTCGCTGCCGATTTTATAGAGATTTATAACGATGCCTGGCAGGGCTTTGAAAAATTTGTACCGATAACGCATTCTACAATATTGGAGAGCTTTGAGAAAATGAAGGCGATTATGGATGAGCGGTTGATATGGTTTGCCTACGTAAACGGCGAGCCGGCATCATTCATTGTAATATTGCCCGATGCTAACCAAATGATAAAACCATTGAATGGCAAACTTAATTTATGGGCGAAACTGACGTTTTTATACCGCAAGTGGAAAGGTGTATCGCGGATGAGGGCCATTGTAATGGGCACCAAACAAAAGTACCAGAAACATGGTCTTGAATCTTGCTTGTTCATCAAACTGAAAGAATACGTGCTACCCCTAAAGCAATACGATGAACTGGAATTATCGTGGGTGGGCGATTTTAACGAGAAAATGATTGCCATCCACACCGCTGTAGGTGCAACATTTGGCAAAAAGCATTTAACTATGCGGTATTTATTTAATAAGCCCGAATAATCATCCGGGCTTATTAATTGATATTTTTAGGCGGTAGCTACTTTTTTATGGCGCAGTTCCTCAAAAAGCTCAATAACCTTTTTCTGCAGGTCTATCACCTCAGTTTCGCGGTCCATCAACTTCTTGTTAACGTTCTCCAGCTCGCTGGCAATTTGTTTATCCTGCTCTACTTCGTTATAAGTAAGCAACTGAACTACAGACATTTCGAACAAAACCGAGATCTGCTCAAGGCGAGAAAGGTTTATATCGGTGATCCCGGTTTCAATTTTAGAGAATGCAGGGATAGAGATGTCTAAACGTTTAGCAACTTCTTCCTGGCTCCACCCTTTTTGGTGGCGTAATAACCGGATCTTTTTTCCAAGTGTCTTCATATATAAACTTTAATTAGGTAAGGTTTCGCAATAGTTAATAAAGTTACAATTTTTTTCAATAACAAACTAACAATCAGCAAATTTATAGTAAATTATTTTTAATTTCTACTAAATTTATACCTCCAAAATTACCGGAACTCATCATCAGCAAACTGCTGTTGGCAATGTCCAGGCCTTCCAGGTATGTAAGTAATTCTGCCGGTTGGTTAAAAAACAGCAAATCGGCATTAGCAAAGGCACTTTTTACAGCCTCGGCCGGGTATGGTTCTATCTTTTTCTGTTCAAATGTTTTACGGTCTATAAACACAATCGCCTTGTCGGCCTTGTTCATCGTTCCGGCATATTCGTTCAAAAAATCTTTATTTAAGCTGCTAAATGTATGCAATTCTATGCATGCAATCAATTGCCTGTCAGGAAATTGTGCCTTTACCGCATCTATGGTAGCCGTTAGCTTGGATGGCGAATGCGCAAAATCTTTAAAGATGGTGGCATTGTCACTTTTGCCTACTACCTCCAGCCTGCGGGCCGCGCCTTTAAAGGTGGTTATGTAGTGGTAAAAATCGGCCGTAGTAATATCCAACGCCTCGCACACTAAACGGGCGGCCTGCATGTTCAGCAGGTTATGCTGTCCAAATACTTCAAGCGCATAGGTTTTACCTGCGGATGTAATGCTGGTTATACCGTTATCTATTGTGTATTCGGGTAAATTATACGGTATTTTAGGTACGGATACATCAAGGCCTTTCACCATGGCATTCAATACATCGTCGGTTTCGCTGTAGATAAGCCTGCCGTTTGGTTGGATAGTTTCCGCGAAGATCCTGAACTGATCGATATAATTATCAAACGTAGGGAACACATTGATATGATCCCAGGCGATACCGCTTATCACCCCGATATCCGCTTTGTAAATATGGAATTTGGGTCGTCTGTCTATCGGCGAAGCGAGGTACTCGTCGCCCTCGATAATGATCACCGGGGCATCATGTGTAAGTCCAACCATGGTTTCAAAACCTTCCAGCTGTGCGCCTACCAGGTAGTCAAACTTTTTACCTGCCTCTTGCAACACATGCAGTATCATGCTTGTAATGGTGGTTTTACCATGGCTGCCGCCAATTACAACGCGCAGTTTGTCTTTAGATTGCTCGTAGATATAATCTGGATACGAATAGATCTTAACTCCAAGTTCCTGTGCTTTTAGCAGTTCGGGATTATCTATCCGGGCGTGCATCCCAAGTATAACGGCGTCAAGGTCGGTGGTTATCTTTCCGGCATCCCATCCCTCCCGCACGGGCAAAATACCATATTTACCCAGGCGCGAAGCCGAGGGCTCGAACAGTACATCATCAGAACCGGTAACGTTAAATCCTTTTTTATGAAGAGCGATGGCAAGGTTGTGCATGGCGCTTCCCCCTATCGCTATAAAATGTACCCTCATTAATAAATATTAGTGTAGCAATTATGCGACAAATTAACACAAAAACAGCTGGTACAGCAAATTAATTTACTCATTGTGTCATTTCAATAATAAAACCGGCACTGTCGAATTCTTAGCCAGGCGTTGCGATATGCTGCTATGCAATATCGACTGCAAAAAACTATAATTATGCGGTAATGCGATCAACATTTGTGCTTTTTGCTCTTTAGCAAAATCAAGTATTCCTGATAGGATATCGGCATGGTTCTCGTAAAAATATTTAGGCTTAAATACTTTAAGCATATCATGCAAGGCGCTTTCTTCGGCAAGCTGCTGCGGATCTTTGCCCGTATGTTTACCTTCGGTATCAATATTTAAAACCAATAGTTTAATCGCCTGCTTACCCAATAGTTTATTCAAAAACGCCATTGGGATATTCTCTTTTACCTTTTTAAAGTCGCAGGCTATAACGGCTTCGTTTATCAGTTGGTAACGGTAATCTGGTGGCACCACAATAACCGGTGCCGGGCTTAGTTTAGATATTTTTATCACGTGGTCGCCAATGCCGGGGGTATTATCCCTAACAGTACTGTTGCCAATACTGCCTAATATCACCAGGTCAACGTCTTGCTCATCCACAACATCTACCACCGCGCGCAACAAATGCGACCGGTTTAACCTCGTTACAATCTCAACACCATCACGTACAAATTTGCTTAGGCTGTGCTTCAGCTTGCCCAATTGAAGGATGCGGTCTTTGGCTTCCTCTTCTATTTCTTCCTCACGCATCATCACCATATCCGGGTTGGGTAGCATGGTTTCGTAAGGCGAAATATAATAGGCGTTCATCAAAATTAACGTAGTCACGCTACTTTGCTGACTTAATTGGGCGGCGAAATTAGCGGCGTTGAAAGCGGCGTCAGAAAAATCGACAGGTACGAGATAGGTTTTCATATTGACGAGCTTAAATACCTTGACCGGGATGGTCTAAAGGTTAGTATAAAACAAATTTAGGCGGTAAATATTGTTGCTTTGTCACGATGGGTTCATAAATAAATTATGTTTACCATATTCCTTGCTTTAACAAATCATACATGTACATTTGTACTGTAATAAAAAACATTACAATTAATTATGAACGGAAGGTTCCCAATAGCTATGCATATTATGACGTTGCTTTGCGCATCGAAAGAAGTGCTATCGTCCGACTATATGGCGGGGAGCATAAACGTGAACCCGGTTTTGGTGCGTAAGGAATTGAGTAACCTTATCAAACACCAACTAATTATTAGCCAACAAGGAAAAAATGGCGGATACAAACTAAGTAAAGCGGGGACGGCTATAAGCCTTGCAAGCATATACGAGGCTGTAAAGCCCGATGCCATATTAGGCCAGGCTAAAAACCAGCCTAACCCCGCCTGCCCTATTGGCAAGCAAATAAATACGCATTTAAAAGATCTTGAGAACGAGATAGAACAAACCATGTTAAATAAACTGGGCAACACTAACCTGGGCGAGTTTTGCAAAAAATTCGATTAAAAAAATTTATATAAAACTGTAACAAATTTAATTACATATAAAACAACACATTATGAAAATAGCAATAATAGGCGCGACAGGTTTTGTTGGCGCAGAATTAGTAAAAGAAGGTGTACTACGCGGATATGAGATAACCGCCATTGCGCGCCACACCGATAAGGTAGAAAAAGCAGCAGGCGTAACAGCTGTAGCGGCAGATGTAAGCGATGTTGATGCGTTGGCTTCGGTATTATCCGGACATGATGCGGTGGTAAACTCTTTTAACGCCGGGTGGACCAACCCTAACTTGTATAATGATTTCCTGAAGGGATCGAGAGATATACAGTCGGCTACCAAAAAGGCGGGCGTGAAACGCTTTTTAACTATTGGTGGTGCAGGCAGTTTGTTTATTGATGGGAAACAACTGGTAGATGGCCCGCATTTCCCGAAAGAATATTATCCCGGTGCCAGCGCAGCGCGTGATTATCTGACCGAATTGCGTAACGAAAACGAGTTAGACTGGACTTTCCTGAGCCCTGCCATTAACCTCCACCCCGGCGAGCGTACCGGCACCTTCCGTTTAGGTACCGAAAGCCCCGTTTTTGATGCAGAAGGTAAAAACGACATTTCTACAGCCGATTTGGCCGTGGCGATATTTAACGAATTGGAGAACAACCAGTACGTTAAGGCAAGGTTTACGGTAGGATATTAATAATTTGTAACTAAATTGATTTAAATGATTACACTGATAATCGGTGTAATCATTTATAATCCACTCAACTAATAAATTTAGCTGCTACCCACTCTTTATCTTTTTTGTGGGTGATGTATTTGAGATTGTATTTCGCTGCTTCCTGTGTGATAATGTCAAGATCGGGATCTTCATAAAAACCGCTGAAATAAATCTCGCCGCCGGGTTTTAAAACTTCGGCGTAGCTTGACATTTGGTCTAAGAGGATATTGCGGTTGATGTTTGCCAGGATAATATCGTATTGCTCATCAGGGATAGCTTCTTTTGAACCGCAAAGGGCTTTAATATTGTTGATATTGTTCAGCGCCGAGTTCTCTATGGTGCTATCGTAACAAACCACATCATAATCTATAGCGGTAATATCTGTTGCACCAAGTTTGGCGGCAAGGATAGCGAGGATGCCCGTACCGCAACCCATATCCAACACCTTTTTGCCGGCAAAATCGTTCTCCAGCATTAGTCCCATCATCATGGCGGTGGTTTGGTGATGACCTGTACCAAAAGCCATTTTAGGGTCTATTACGATCTCGTAAGGGAACTCCGGCTTCGGCTCGTGGAAGGTGGCGCGTACAAAAACCTGGTCGCTTATCTGTATTGGCTCAAAGTTACTTTCCCAAACCTCGTTCCAATTCTTTTGCGGGATAAGCGTTATCTCATAACTAAAATCGAACATCTCCCGATAGATCTCCAGCGTATCATCAACCAGTTCCTGGTTAAAATCATCAACAGGGACATAGGCCTTAAAGCCCAGGTCGACCTCTTCAAAAGTATCAAAGCCAATTTCGCCCAAAGCACCTATCAGCAGGTCCTGCTGGTAAGCTTCGGTAGGTATGGTGGTGAAGAGTAACTCGTAATAATTCATGAAGATAGTATGAAGTATTGAGTATCAAGTAGCAAGACTAAACCGGCATCTTGATACCTGATACTTGTTACTCGATACTAAAATATTAATTGAAAGCTTTAACGATATCTGTAAAGTCGCGCGATTTTAGGGATGCGCCGCCGATAAGGCCGCCATCGATATCCGCGCAGGCAAACAGCTCGGCAGCATTTTTAGGGTTACAGCTACCGCCGTAAAGGATAGTAGTGTCATCAGCAACCTGCTGGCCGTATTTTGCAGCAAGTTCTGCACGGATAAACGCGTGGATCTCCTGCGCCTGGTCTGATGTTGCTGTAACACCTGTACCAATTGCCCAAACCGGCTCGTATGCCAAAACTATCTGGCCAATTTTATCGGCATCTAAATGGAATACACCTTCTGCCAACTGGCTTTTGATGATGTCGAAATGCTCATTAGCTTCGCGCTGCTGTAAGGTTTCGCCGATACAGAAAATTGGTTTTAAACCATTAGCCAAAGCAGTATCGGTTTTTTTAGCTAACAACTCGTTGCTTTCGCCAAAGTACTGGCGTCGTTCCGAGTGGCCTAAAATAACGTATTCGGCACCGGTAGATTTAACTTGTTTTGCAGAAACCTCGCCTGTGTAAGCGCCGTTTTCGGCTTGATGCGCATTTTGCGCGCCAACAGCTACGTTTGTATAGCCCTTGGTTAACTGAGCCAAACTATGCAGGTGAATAAAAGGACTGCAAACTACAACTTGCTGGCTGCCGGTAGCTTCGTCTTTAACCATGTTTGTTACTTCAGAAAATAGCGCTAAGCCTTCGCTGTAATCAAGGTTCATTTTCCAGTTTCCGGCTACAATTTTTTTTCTCATTTCTATATTATTTATTGATTTTAAGATTATTATGATTATGCTAATATAAAGGTCAGTTAATTATTGCCCTCTATAAACCTTTGTTAACTCGTACACCTCGGTAAGTATCGCTTTCTCGGCATCGTCAAATTTGCGGTGCGGGCGCCGGGCAATTACCCGGCCGGTAGTTTCCATCATTTTATCAAAGCCATACTCCACAAAGCCATCGGCCCCACCCCATGAAAAATCGGGGATGTAGTTTGGAGGATATCCACCACCAAAAACGTTTGCGTTTACACCAATCACCGTGCCTGTGTTAAACATGGTGTTGATACCACTTTTGGCATGGTCGGCCATGATGAGGCCGCAAAATTGCAGGCCTGTTGGGCGCATGCTTTGCGATGGATAATCCCAAAGCTTAACTTCGCTGTAGTTATTTTTAAGGTTAGAGTTGTTGGTATCGGCACCCAGGTTGCACCACTCGCCTACCACGGCATTACCCAGGTAGCCTTCGTGGCCTTTTGAAGAGTAGCCCCAAACCACGGCATTGTTAACCTCGCCACCTATGCGGCAGTAAGGGCCAATGGTAGTAGCGCCATAAATTTTGGTGCCCATTTTTATTTGCGAGTACTCGCATAAAGCAAACGGACCGCGCACGTTAGTGCCTTCCCAAACCTCGGTATCGGCGGCTAAATAAATAGGGCCATTAATAGTACTGAAGGTACAACATTCGGCCTGTGCGCCCTCTTCTGCGAAGAAATCGTCGCCAATAATGGTATTGGTACTACTTAGTTTGGCGCTCTTGCGGCCTTTGGTGAGCAGTTTAAAATCCTTGCGGATCTCGGTATCGTTTTTACGAAAGATATCTTCGGGATGGGTTATCACCACTAACTCTTGGGTATAAACCGTTTCGTTTGAATATTTACCGTAAGGGTCAAAATTATCAGCGTAAACATCTTTCAGTTTTACGGCGATCAGTTTGTCGCGGTACCTTAAAGCCCCGCCACTATTTAAATTGTTTATAGCTGCAACTACGGCTTCATCCGGGCAAACAGAGCCGTTGATGAAAATATTATCATCCTGGATATTGAGCGGAAACTTAGCCTGCAGGTAAGCTTCGGTACGGAAAGAAAATTCGGAGTTTAAGCATTTAGCCCATTTTTCGGCGATAGTAAGGATCCCTATTCGCAGATCGGCAACCGGGCGGGTGTATGTTAACGGCAGAAGGGTATTACGAGCGTCGTCGTCAAATAGAATGATTGCCATGTGCCAAAAATAAAAAAAGTCCCCCGTTTTGCGGGGAACTTGTAAATATTTATTAAAAAATATCGATTACCTGTTGTAACGGGTACGGAACTTGTCTATACGGCCGGCGGTATCAACTAACTTCATTTTACCTGTGTAGAACGGGTGTGAAGTGTGTGAAATTTCTAATTTGATCAATGGATATTCGTTGCCATCTTCCCATTTAACGGTTTCACGGCTTTCGATACATGATTTGGTTATGAAAGAGTAGTCGTTTGACATGTCTTTAAAAACAACTAACCTATAATTTGATGGATGCAGATCTTTTTTCATTGCTTATGTGTACTTTCTTTCTTGTAAAAGAGGTGCAAATATACAAATACTTTTTAAAAGTAGAAACAGGGATGTAAAAAGTTTTTAACACCATGTTAAGAGATCTTATTTGCAAAAGCTATCAAGATCAATATTCTGTTGCGCCAATATCAAAAGCGCCCTCCAATGGGTGTTTTTTGCTATAATAATCTACGGTAACCTTATAAAGCAACGCGTTCGCACCGGCATTAATAAGCGGCGATGAGGGTTGCGGATGAAAATCATCCCCATTATAATTCACGAATTTAAGGGCGGTTACATCATTACCTGTATAATTATTTGAGGCAGTAAGTTTTACGCTGCTGCTTATTGTATGTACCGCAAAGCCCGAACCCGGTTTTATAATAACGTTATTGATCACCGTATTCATGGGGATAGACTCTGAATTTAACCGTATACCGTCTAATTTAGTGTTAATGATGGTATTGTTAATAAACTTAAAATTTGGCCCGGGCGTATATCTCGAATCCGCGAAAATCCCATGCTCGCCAGAATTTAAAATGATGTTGCTGAATAACAGGTTATCACCTAAGCCAAGCACAATAATGCCGTTACCAGGCGCGTCTTTGACCAGGTTATTATTACACCTGCCGCCGGTGCCCTCCCCTAACTGGATGCCGTTGTCCTGCCCGTTTGCAAAGGGGGATAAACCGGGCCATCTGATCACGTTTTTATAAACATAGCAGCCGGCAATTGCGCTGCCAACCTGGATGCCTTCGCAACCGGTAGAGTCGATACGGTTACTATAGATCTTAACATTTACAACATCATGTGGTAAAACCTTACCGCATGCCAGTGACCAACCATCCGCGTAAAAAGAGTTACCTATATAAAAGCCCTCTCCGCCTGTTTTATGGATATAGTTGTTATGCAATACAAGATTACTCATAGTAAAGTGGCCCCGCTGCGTTGCTATATCGCACGTGGGGTCGGTTTTAGCCATGATACCGGCAAAGCCACTGTTGCGCACTTCAACATTCGCTATTTCAAAGTCGCTGCTCAGATCGTCCATCGTCATGCCGATATTGCCGCCATCAACGGCAATCCCATAATTAATGCCCGGCGTGCCGTTGCCCATTATCTTAAAGTACTGGCAATTTTGGGTTTTAAAGCCATAGGATGCGGTTGCAGAAGTAGTAAGAATAGCCCGCCCACCTTTGTTGATGATGATAATAGGTTCAGCTTCGGTACCTTTAATATTTTTAAGCAGTAAGGCACCTCTTGTGCCGGCGGGGATATAAATTGTAGTGCCGGGACCGATATCCGTACCGTCAACAAACCACTCGTTAGGCTGCACGGTATAAGTGCCATCTTCATCAAGAGCCCGGGTGCTCATTTTGGCATTTAACTTTGCGCCTGCAATAGCGCTGGCGGGTTTTTCAATGGCACCCTTGGTACACATGGCAAAGGATGATATTACCAGCATGCCGGCTAGACAATGTGTAAAGTAACTTTTCGTCATAAATTAAGTAGGGGTTAATTTATTTAGTACAACGATATAAGTTATTTGTAATCAGCTTACTCCGTTTCCTAATACACGTATTTATACGGTACGTTGTTCGTTACGGTTACCACTATTAGTTGTAAATTAATAAAAATGCAGCTAACACGCGTAAATACCCGGTAATTTAAGAAAAACGATAATTTGAATGGAAATGGCGTATTAGTACTCGGTAGCGCCAATTTCATACGCAGCACCGGATGGCCGCGCTTCGCCGTAATAATCCGAGGTTACACCGTAAGCAGATGTATTTGCGCCGGCATTAATAAGCGGGGATGACGACTGCAGACGAAAATCACCGGTGGTGTAATTGACAAATTTAAGAGTGGTAATATCGGTACCTGTAAAGTTGTTTGATGCCGTAAGTTTAACGGAGTTGCTTTTACGGTGGATAGCCACACCCGTGCCAGATTTAACAATAACATTATTGATGACGGTGTGCATGGGGATGGTCTCCGAGTTTATCTTGATGCCATCTGCAGCAGATGAAATGATGGTATTATTTACAAACTGGTAACCCGGGCCCGGCGTGTAACGCGAGTCGGCAAAGATCCCGTTCCCGCCCGAGTTGATGATGATATTATTGTACAATTGATTATCGCCCAGGCCCAGCAGGATAATGCCGTTACCCGGCGCATCGGCGATCATGTTGTTATAGCATTTGCCGCCCGTGCCCTCCCCTAACTGGATGCCGTTATTTTGCCCGTTTGCAAATGGCGACCGACCAGGATAACGTACCGTATTATTATAAACCTGGCAGCCGGAGGTAGCACTACCTACCTGGATGCCCTCGCAACCGGTAGAATCAACCTCGTTGTTATAAACTTTAACGTTTACTACATCGTGCGGTAAAACCCTGCCGCAGGCCACTGAAATACCATCGGCATAAAAAGAATTACCAATATAAAGTCCCTCGCCGCCTGTTTTGTGGATATAGTTATCATGTACCGATACGTTGCGCATGGTAAAATGCCCGCGCTGGGTAGCCGCATCGCATGATGGATCTGTTTTAGCCATAATGCCCGCGAAGCCGCAATTTTGCACCTCTACATTAGCTATTTCAAAGTCACTGCTTAGGTCGTCCATCGTTATGCCGATGTTGCCGCCGTTTACATCAAAACCATATTTAATGCCTGCGGTACCGTTCCCTAATATTTTTATATACTGGCAGTTTTGTGTTTTAAACGCGTATGATGCCGTGGTAGCCACCGAGAAAGTTACCCTGCCCCCTTTGTTCACAATAATGATAGGGTTTGCGGCAGTTCCCTTTAAATTCTTAAGCAATAGGGCACCCCTTGTACCCGCCGGGATGCAGATAACCGAGCCCGCCGCGAAAGCAGCACCGTCAATTGACCAATCCGATGTTTTTACAGTATAAGAGCAGGTAAGGTTTGTTGTGGGTGTATTTTGAGTTGGGATTCCGTTATTTTGCGCCGGGTTTGCAGGGTTGGTTGCAGGAGTAGTATCCGCAGGCTTTACCGCCTTAGCCACATCTTTTGAACACATCACAAAAGATAAAACCACCATCACACCTGCCATCCAGCTCAACAAATATCTCTTCATGTTCAAATTAAATGCAGGATTAATCAGGATATTATACGTTGGTTTTGGGGTTTTGTTATTGCGGAGGGTTAAAATGGACAATGCTGTTATTTTAATGGCTAATAATTCACTCACCCCGACTTCGCTACGCTTGTCACCCCTCTCTGCTGCGCAAAGAGGGGAACTTACTGAACAAAAGCTTCACCGTTTATCAGATAATAAAATGAACAATGCCAACTATCCCCTCTCCTGGCACAACTCTATCAAAACCCCGTTAGTCCCCTTTGGGTGTACAAAGCAAACCAGTTTATTATCTGCGCCTTGTTTTGGTACGTCATTCAGCAACGTAAACCCTTCGGCTTTAAGACGGGCCATTTCGGCAACAATATCGGTTACATCAAAGGCGATGTGGTGCATGCCTTCGCCGCGTTTTGCTATGAATTTGGCAATCGGACTATCTGGGTTGGTGGCCTCCAGCAGTTCTATTTTATTAGGGCCTGCCTGCAAAAAGGCCGTTAACACGCCTTCGGTAGCTACATCCTCTGTCTTATAAACAGTTGTGTTAAGCAGTTTTTCATAGATATCCCCGGCCAACTTAACACTGTTTACCGCGATGCCGATATGCTCTATTTTATTCATTTATTGAATTAATGATTAATCAATTTGTGCTAAGCCCATTCTTATTTAAGCTCCCTCCTAATCCCCCCCGGTAGTGGAGACTTAATTAAAAGCCCCTCTCCCTCGGAGAGGGGTTTGGGGTGAGGCTGCTTACCATGTCCAAATATTGTAAATAAATGGCAGGTAAATGCAATATATAGCGGCATACAGATGTAAAAGTAAAACTTTGCGTATATTTGTCTTGTTAATTTTTAATCATGAATATCCCAATTTATTTAGATAATAACGCTACAACACCTATGGACCCAAGGGTGCTTGAGGCTATGCTGCCCTACTTTAACGAAAAGTTTGGTAACGCGGCAAGCCGTAACCATCCGTTTGGCTGGGTAGCTGAAGAAGGCGTTGATTATGCACGCGAGCAGGTTGCAAAACTTATTGGTGCTACAGAGAAAGAGATCATCTTTACATCGGGCGCTACCGAGTCTGACAACCTCGCCATTAAGGGCGTGTTTGAAATGTATAAAGAAAAAGGCAACCACATTATTACTGCGGTTACCGAACATAAAGCAGTGTTAGACGCCTGCAAACACGTTGAAAAACTTGGCGGCAAGGTTACTTACCTTGCTGTGAAAGAAGACGGACTTGTTGACCTTGAAGTTTTAGAAGCCGCCATGACCAGCGAAACCATCCTGGTATCTATCATGTATGGTAACAACGAGATAGGTGTTATACAACCCGTTAAAGAAATTGCTGCCATTGCTCACAAATATGGCGCCTTATTTATGACCGATGCTACACAGGCAGTGGGTAAAATACCTGTTGATGTAATTGCAGATGGTATTGACCTTTTGGCGTTATCGGCACATAAAATGTATGGCCCTAAAGGTGTTGGTGCATTATACGTACGCCGTAAAGGCCCTCGTGTTAAAGTTACCGCACAGATGGACGGTGGAGGTCACGAACGTGGTATGCGTTCTGGCACGTTGAACGTTCCGGGTATTGTTGGCTTGGGTAAAGCTTGCGAAATTGCAGGTTTAGAAATGGAAAGCGAAGCTATCCGTTTATCGGGCTTACGCGATAGATTGGAAAGCGCGTTAACTGTGCTGGAAGAAAGCTACGTGAATGGTAATGTGGAACACCGCTTACCGCATGTTGCCAATATCTCTTTCAAATACGTTGAGGGCGAAGGTTTAATGATGGCCATGAAAGATCTGGCGGTATCATCAGGCTCGGCTTGTACATCGGCATCGTTAGAGCCATCTTACGTTTTAAAAAGCTTAGGATTATCTGATGACCTTGCACACTCGTCAATTCGTTTCGGCCTTGGCCGTTTCACTACCCAGGAAGAAGTTGACTACGCGGTAGAAGTAACCAAAACAGCGGTTACCAACCTGCGCAACTTGTCGCCGCTTTGGGAAATGTTTAAAGAAGGCATCGACCTTGACTCGATTGAGTGGGCAGAACACTAATTTAATTTGAAGATGTGGTAATTTGAAGGTTTGAAAATTACCTGCATCACCAAACAATTATAGATTTGATTTGAAAGCATTTTCAAATCATCAAATTTTCAAATTCATAAATAAATAAAGCTATGGCTTATTCAGATAAAGTAATTGACCATTATACTAACCCCCGCAATGTGGGCACGTTAGATAAAAGCAGCCACAAGGTTGGTACCGGCCTTGTTGGTGCACCCGAGTGTGGCGACGTTATGCGTTTGCAGATCCAGGTTGATGAAAACAACATCATCACCGATGCTAAATTCAAAACCTTTGGTTGCGGTTCGGCAATCGCTTCTTCATCTTTAGCTACAGAATGGTTAAAAGGTAAAAGCGTTGACGATGCCATGAAGATCGACAATATGGATATCGTAGAAGAGCTTGCCCTTCCACCGGTAAAGATCCACTGCTCGGTTTTAGCAGAAGACGCTATAAAAGCAGCCATCAACGATTTCCGCGTTAAAAACGGCATGGAACCAATCTTATTGGAAAAATCACATCACTAATCAGTAGTTGTGAGATATTAGATGTGAGATTTGAGACTTGCATCTGATTAATAAGTGTAATTTGATTTGCAGGTTTTGATTGAGTTATCTCAGATCTAAAATCTCATATCTCAAATCTAAAACAATGGTAACTGTAACTGATAAAGCAAAAGCTAAAATAGATAATCTGATGCAGGGTAGCGGCCTTGATGCCTCTTACTTTTTGCGGGTATCTGTACAGGGCGGCGGCTGTTCTGGTTTATCTTATAACCTCGATTTTGATAACGAGGAGAAAAAGGGCGACCAGTTTTTTGAGGACCGTGGTGTACGCTTCGCCCTTGATATGAAATCGTTTTTATACCTGGCCGGTACCGAGCTTGATTTTAGCGACGGACTGAATGGTAAAGGCTTTAACTTCCACAACCCAAACGCCACGCGCACCTGCGGTTGCGGCGAAAGCTTCTCGGTATAATAACATTTTGTTAACCGATATATAAAAAAGGTTGATTACATTTAGGTAATCAACCTTTTTTGTTTTTAGGCTATGGAAAACAAATCACTTGTCATACTGGGCAGCAACCGCAAAAATAGCCTCACCGAGCAGATAACCCGCAAGGCTTTAGGCCAAATGGAGTTTGATATGATCGACCTGCTTGACCATAAAATAGCCCATTACAATTACGACGGCCACTACCCCACCAACGATGAATTTGAGGCCGTCATTAACAAAGCCCTTCCTTACGACAATATCATTTTTGCTACCCCCGTTTACTGGTACAGCATGAGCGGTGTAATGAAGGTATTCTTCGATAGGCTTACCGACCTGATCACTATTAAAAAAGACCTTGGCCGCGGCCTCAGGGGCAAATCGGCCTCCATGATTGCCGTCGGTGCCGACCCAACCATCCCCGATGGTTTCGAGGTCCCGTTCAAACATACCGCCGCTTACCTGGGTATCCAGTATAAAGGCTGTGCTTATCATGCTACTGAACCGAGAAAGGTTTAAACAAATCTTGTTCTATGAATCTAAAATTAATTGTCCTGCCAGCCTTATCTTTTTATTTTAACATATGCAGCGCCCAAACGCAATTGCGCACCATAGCGGAATTAACTGCCGACCAATCCGGCCAAAGCACCCTTGACAATCTTATAAGATCGGCCAAAAACAAAGCAGTATTACTGCCTGCTAATCCAGTTAAGGCTGGTGAAGCATTGTATCAAACACAGGTGACTACACGCTCGTTGATGGGTGCGGTTGTTTACTTCAGCGGTGGTTTGTTAATTGACAACGGGTGGATTAGATTGTTAGGAAGCGGCGGGGCCGAAAAAATGAGAAGAAGTTTACCGTCGTGGAATAAAGGTAAGACCTTTAAAGAATTTGGCGAAAAGCCGCTTTATTTACTTGTAGGCGACGATGCTATAGGCGGTCTATTTGCAATAAACGGTGGCGGGCTTGGGCAAGATTTAGGCAAAGTATACTACCTTGCACCAGACAATTTGAAATGGGAATCGCTTGGGCAAAGCTATTCCGATTTTTTAGATTTTTGTTTAAATAGCGACTTAAACAAATTTTATAAGAATTTCAGGTGGATAGGCTGGCAAAAAGAAACGGTTTTACTAAGTGGTGATGAAGTAATCACCTTTTATCCATTCCTGTGGAGCAAAGAGGGGCAGGACGTCAATAAGAATACAAAAAATACCGCGCCCATGCAGGAGCAATATGATTTAACTATTTCAACCATCAAACAGTTGAATAATTAGCCTATTGGTGCAAAAGAGCACCGACCAAATACTTCGATAACTTCCCCTGCTTTTGCGCCTAAAAAGCTGCGTTGGTAACCGACATATATGGAAATTAATGTAAGTTTAAATGCCGAAACAAATCTTTTCAAGCAAACTAAGGGCGATTTTTTCAGGGTGTCTCACCCTGTCTCACGCTGTACCGTTTTTCTCACGTAAACACAGTTGCTGAGATTTGTTTAAAACACTATAAATAAATTACTTATCAGTAAACACGTGAAGCAATTATCCACTAAAAGGCACGAGGATGAATTTTACAATCGATTGATTAACAAAGTGTTCCGCTTTATAAAAATGTGTATGTCATAAATAGTGGGACACCCTGGCATTTTGGGTGTTTGCCGATGTTATTTTGCCATTTTTAATTAAATGTAAAATAATTAGCTTTGTTAGGTATAAACCTGATATATAAACTTGATGAACATCGTTGCTGAGCAATCTACCATACCGGAACTGATCCGTAATATTGTTGTGAACATACATCCTGAAGACCATACATTCCTGATCCATAAGGTGAAAGATGCCTGGGTAGAGATCTCCTATAAAGAGGCGCTCGAGAAGATCGACGCCATATCTGCCTGGTTCCTCGATATCGGCATCAAAAAAGGCGACAGGCTTGCCTTGGTCATCGAGAACGGCCCCGATTACGTTTACTACGACCAGGCCCTGCAGCAGATAGGCGCGGTAAATACGTCTATCTACCCAACCCTATACGAAGCCGATATTGAATACATCCTGAACGACTCTGAAGCGCGTACCATTATTGCCGGTAACCCGTTCCTGTTCCGCAAGGTGTTAAAGATCGCTAACAACTGCAAATCGCTTATCCGTATTATCCCTGCATTCGAAGGTTTCGAAAAGTTTAGCGATGCCGTGCAGTTGAACGCGGGCGTTGTTAGCCTTAAACAGGTTATTGAAGAAGGATTGACCCTGGTTGATAGCAAACGTTCGGCCATTAATGCCGCCCGCGAAGCAATATTGCCCACCGACCTTTCTTGTCTGATCTATACATCGGGCACCACAGGTACGCCAAAAGGTGTAATGCTAACCCACCATAACCTTACCGAAAACTGTAAGGTGAGCCTGTACCAGATCCCTATTATTACAAAGGACGATATGTTCCTGTCGTTCCTACCGCTATCCCACGTATTTGAGCGTACAGCAACGTACTACATATGTATGAACAAGGGCGCCACCATCGCCTTCGCGCAAAGCCTGGAGCTTTTGGCTAAGAATATGGCCGAAGTTAAGCCGACCGTTATGTGCTGCGTACCGCGATTACTGGAACGCATCCACGACCGCGCCATGAAGAACGGCCTTGCCGCCGGCGGTATCAAAACCAAGATCTTTACCTGGGCGTTAAAAATTGGTCAGGCATATCGCCTGGCTAATGAGTCGGGCAAAAAACCGGGTATCATCCTTAGTGCCGAGCAAAAGCTGGCAAATAAACTGGTGTTCAGTAAAATCAAGGAGAAAACAGGTGGCCGCTTAAAGGTATTGCTCTCGGGCGGTGGCGCATTGCCTAAAAACGTGGGTGAGTTTTTTGGCAATATCGATATCAAATTATTAGAGGGTTTTGGGTTGACAGAAACCTCACCAATAATGTCGATAACCGAAGATAACCGCATTATTTATGGTACCGTAGGCCGCATTATCCCCGGCATTGAGGTTGGGATCCAAAACGTTGATAACAAACACATCTATACTAAACAAACGTACGACAACTTTAATCCAAATTTAGAAACAGAGGAAGGCGAGATCATTGTGCGCGGGCATTGCGTAATGAAAGGCTATTGGAAAAAACCCGAAGAGACCGCCGCGGTTATCGATGCTGATGGCTGGTTCCATACCGGCGATATTGGCCGCTTTTATCGTGGCAACCTGCAAATTACCGACAGGTTGAAGAACATGCTGGTAAATGCATACGGCAAAAACGTTTATCCTACCCCGGTAGAGAACACCTACTTAAAAAGCCCTAAAATTGAACAGGTTTTTTTAATTGGCGATAAGCGCGAATACATCACCGCTATATTGGTACCCGGCCGCGAAACCCTGCAGGAAACCTTTAAAATGGGCGATGATTTTTTTGATAAAACCGACCTGTTTATAGAAGATAAAGAGATTATCGACTGGATAAACCAGGATGTAAAAAAACTATCTAACGAACTTGCCAAATTCGAGCGGATCAAAAACTTTAAATTGAAACGTACTCCGTTTAGCATGGAAGCGGGCGAAATAACCCCTACCCTTAAAGCAAAACGCAAAGTAATTGAGAAGAAATATGCCGAGGCCATTGACGATCTGTACACGGGCGTAGAAGATGCCGAGTAGTAACAGGATGAGCAGATGCTAAAGGAATTTCTTGCGGTGTACAATTATCCTGAATTGGACCAGGAACGCCCTTTTCAAAGCAAGTTAATACTACTGTTGAAAATTTACAGGGTCGTTTTTCTGTTTAACTTCCTAACTGCACCTATCTCGTACGGTGCAGATTACTTTGTAACGCACCTGCTTCATTTTAAAAGCATCAGCAAACAGTATCACGATTTGATGCTGAAACTGTTTGCAAAATACGGGTATTTCAAAGCCGTGTTTTACATCTGCATAATGGCGCCCCTTATCGAAGAAAGCATTTTCAGGTTGCCACTTAGTTTTAAAAGGCAGCATCTTGCCGTGGCTTTCGCGTTTGCCATAATGCTGCTTGCCCGCCTTATTCCCGGCTTGGCTACTCAAAATTTAACAATAAATATCATTTCAAGGCTCGCCTTATTCGGACTGGGATATTTTGCGATAAACAACTTTGCCCCGGCCATAAAAACACCGGGCAAAAGGTTTCAAATTATTTTAATTATAACATCCATCGTAGTGTTCGGGCTGGTACACATTTCCAATTACATGCCATTGCAATGGCCGATACTGATCATATACCCGCTCTTTGTTATCCCACAATTATTTATGGGCTGGGCGTTAACCTACATTAGGTTTAAAAACGGTTACTTTTGGGGGATGGGTTTGCACGCGCTTATCAACAGCGTATCCATGTTGATATACACCATTTTTGTGGTGAACAAACATTATTAGTTTACTTTCCTGGGAGTAAACTTCCAAAAATCCTTGAGCAGATCTGGGTTACCCGTTCCTACATAGCCAACGCCGCCTATAGCAAAACTCACCATATCATACCGGCTCAAACCGGGGAAGTTGGTGCTTTTAACCCACTTATCTGTAACGGTATCGTACTTAAACCAATCGTCGGCAGTGTTGGTTAGGGTTGAGCCAAAGCCTAAAAAAGCAATAGTGCCGATGGCAAACTGCCCCGTAAACGCCCTCGCTTCCCCGGGGAAACTGGCTTTTGCATTCCATTTATTTGCAGCAGGGTCATATTCCCAAAAATCCTGTTTGGCTATATTGGGCGATGCACCACCTAAACCTGCATAACCCTTACCGTTAGCCGAAAAAGCAGCTACACCAAAAGCCCCGCTGCCGGGGTAATCTGCAACGCGCGTCCACTTATCCGCGGCAGCGTCATATTTCCAAAAATCTTTATAATTAATATCGTAGGCATTATTAGTACCAAGGCCCATATAACCGCTTCCATTTATCTCAAAGGCGATCACATTCTCGCGCCGGCCCCCGGCAAAATCTGCTTTACGGGTCCATTTATCAACAGCAGGGTCGTACTCCCAAAAATCGTTGTTTTGGTGTGTCTCATCACCGGGAACGGCTACGCGCTGCCCAAAACCCGTACCTACATAGGCTTTTCCATTAATGGCAAACCCGCGTACATATTCGCCCGCTGGCCGGGGTAATCAGCTTTTTTTGTCCACTTATCGGTTTTGGGGTCGTACTCCCAAAGGTCGTTCAACAGTTCGGAGTAAAAGCCTTTTTCGGCATTGCCACCTAACAAATACCCCTTGCTGCCAATGGCAAAACCGAATGCACGTACCCTTCCCACTCCCGCAAAATCGTTAAGCGGGGCCCATAAACCAGGCAACCCATTGGTTGAATTGGGCACAAAAGGTTTTTCTTTTTTGCAGGAGAACAGGCTTAGCGAAACTAAGAGCAGTATAATAGGTTTTTTAAACATACAATTGGCGATACGTAAATATATCATTTACATTTTACAATGTATCTCAAATACTTACACCTAATTGATACGTTTTGAAGCGAGTAGCGCTGCTTGCTATTTATTAAGCAGTTGCTGAAAAAGGTCTATAAACTCACCAACATGCCGGCCATCTGCAAGGCCATGATGAACGGTTACGGATACCGGCATCAGCTTTTTGCCGTCAACCCCGGTTACTTTACCTAACGATACCTTGGGCATGCTATCCTTAAAAGAAAAGCTACGGGCGTGGGTTAGCCCGGTAAAATTAATCCAGGGGATGGCCGATACGTGTAGCACATTATACACCATTCTTAGTTCCAATCCTGCTGTGTTTTTTACACGTTCCAGCTCCTTTTGGGCATCGGTAACAAACTCGGTAAAGTCGGGCTTGTAATCTATGTACGAAAATCCGAAAGTGGTATCCGGCTTTGCAACGGTGGTTGAGCAATTAATGGTATCGTACAAATAGATCTCATTATCCTCCACCCGGTATTTAAAAGCTTCTATTTTGTTGGCCGCTTCTAAAATGGCATGCAGGTAGTACAGAAAAAAAGAAACGCCCTGCTCCTTTGCTGTCTGGTAGGCTATGGTTACATCCACATTTACCGTCGCGCCAAAAAGTGGCTCTTCGAAACTGTTAAAAAAATCAAAATGCGCTTTACGGTACCAATTTTCCAGGTCTATCTTCGTTTTCATGCTATTACAGGTACGCTAAAATATCTTTAATATTTGCAGCGCTTTTAAAACGCTCGTTATCTATACTATCTTCAATTTGCTCGTGCGCCCAGGTAATATGGTAAGGCACATGCACCGCATGGCCGCCAATATTCAGCACCGGCATAATATCGCTTTTAAGCGAGTTGCCCACCATCAGTAATTCATCGGGTTGAATATCCAGGTGTTTGATCAGCTTCAGGTAATTGGCATCATCCTTCTCGCTCATGATCTCGATATGGTGAAAATATGGGCTCAGGCCAGATTTTTTGAGTTTGCGTTCCTGGTCAAGCAGGTCGCCTTTAGTGGCTACCACCAGGCGGTATTTACTTTTTAGCTTTTCAAGCACCTCTTCCACGCCATCCAATAACTCGATGGGCTGGTTAAGCATCTGCTTGCCCAGGTCGATGATCTGGTTCACCACATCAATGCTCAACGTCTTCTGGGTGATCTTCATAGCCGCTTCTATCATGGAGAGGATGAAGCCCTTTATGCCGTAGCCGTAAAGGCCAAGGTTATCAATTTCTATTTTTAAAAGTTCGCGCTGTAGTTCGTGTTCTGATGCGTATTGCTGCAGCAGGATGCAAAACTGTTCTTCGGTTTGCCTGAAATAGGGCTCGTTCACCCAAAGGGTATCATCGGCATCAAACGCGATAACTTTAACATTCATGCGGCAAAGATATTAATTAGTGATTTAGTGAATGATTGATTTAGTGATTTTGTTGATTTCCTGTTATGGTGAGTTTGTCGAACCAATAAGGCGGTGGTTATCTTTTCGGCATGCCCGGACTGACTACAACGCAACTTATCATTTCGCGATCTTACTCACCCTGTCATTGCTTCGCTCAACCGCCATCTCTTCGCTACGCCACCATCTCTTCGCTACGCCATAAGAGGGTAAAACACCTTTATACCCTCTTATTCGGAAAGGGTTTCTCTTCACCATCTTTGCGCAGCAGAGAGGGTCGGCCGGCGCAGTGTTCCCGATAGCTATCGGGACGGGGTGAGTAAAATATAAGCTCCCATATCTCACCTAAAAATCCTATTTTTGCAGCCTTAATAAATACCCTTTTATAATATGAGTATTGCACTATCCGAACAGGAGATCATACGTCGCGAATCGTTACAAAAATTACGCGAGCTGGGCATAAACCCCTATCCTGCCGAAGCTTATGATGTGACCGCGTGGGCACAGGACATTAATGACAATTTTGAAGCTGCCCCGGATAAGTATAAACAGGTTACCATAGCCGGCCGTATCATGACGCGCCGTATTATGGGCAGCGCTTCTTTTTTTGAGGTTCAGGACAGTACCGGCCGTGTGCAGATCTACATTAAACGTGATGATGTTTGCCCCGACGAGGATAAAACCCTCTACAATATCGTATTTAAAAAGCTATTGGATATTGGCGATTACGTGGGCATCAAAGGCTACGTTTTCCTGACCCAAACCGGCGAGATCTCGGTTCATACCCAGGAATTGACCGTTCTTTCCAAGTCGCTTAAACCACTGCCTGTTGTTAAACGCGAAGACGATGGCACTATCCACGATAGTTTTACCGACCCCGAAATGCGCTACCGCCAGCGTTACGTGGACCTTACCGTTAACCCAGGCTATAAAAATATTTTCATTAACCGCTCTAAGGTAATTAGCAGCATGCGTAATTACTTTAACGGCCAGGGATGGATGGAGGTTGAAACCCCTATCCTGCAACCTATTCACGGTGGCGCTGCTGCCCGCCCGTTCAATACGCACCACAACACGCTGGATATGCCGCTTTACCTGCGCATAGCTAACGAGCTTTACCTGAAACGCCTAATAGTTGCGGGTTTTGATGGCGTGTACGAGTTTGGCAAGATGTTCCGTAACGAGGGCATGGATCGTACCCATAACCCGGAGTTTACCATGATGGAAATTTATGTAGCTTATAAAGATTATATCTGGATGATGGCTATGGTTGAAGATTGTTTAGAAACTGTTGCCAAAGCCGTAAACGGTATACCTGTAGTACAGGTAGGCCAAAACGAAATAAACTTTGCAGGCCCGTACGAGAAATTATCGATGTATGATTCTATCCTGAAATATACAGGTGTTGATGTTTCTGCCATGAACGAAGACGACCTGCGTAAAGCATGTGCCGATCTTACCATTGAGGTAGATGCCAGCATGGGTAAAGGCAAACTGATAGATGAGATCTTTAGCGCGAAGGTGGAGCATAACCTGATCCAACCGACTTATATTACAGATTACCCGGTAGAAATGAGCCCGCTTGCTAAAAAACACCGTACCAAAGAGGGCTTGGTAGAACGTTTTGAGTTATTTGTAAACGGAAAAGAAATTGGCAATGCTTACTCTGAGTTGAATGACCCGATTGATCAGCGCGAACGTTTAGAAGAGCAATTAATATTGGCCGGCCGTGGCGATGATGAAGCTATGGCGATGGACGACGACTTTTTACGCGCCCTGGAATACGGTATGCCCCCAACATCGGGCCTTGGTATCGGTATAGACCGTTTGGTGATGCTGATGACCAACCAAAGTACCATACAGGAGGTGTTATTTTTCCCGCAGATGCGCCTTGAGAAAAAAGCTAAAGTGGCATCTGCCGATGATTTTGTAAACGCCGGCGTACCTGCCGAGTGGGTACCCGTATTAAATAAAATGGGGTTTAACACCGTTGAAGAACTAAAGGCAGGCAACCCCAATAAGGTATTTAACGACCTTGGCGGTATGCGTAAAAAAATGAAACTGGAAATTGCCATGCCGGTAAAAGAAACGGTTATGGCCTGGTTTGAATAGATAGAATAATATTTATAATGGTAGAGCCGCGAAGTATCGCGGCTCTTTTTGTTATAAAACTTTAACGCATACAAGGCCGGATCTTACAGGAATGCAACCTTTAATTAAAATAAGCAATTCCGCCTGCTGCAAACGTTTCAAATGGTGACGCTATTTTGTCAGTACATGTAAAAATAGAAAGCGCTGATTATAAGATAAATACGATTATTAACGGGCGTTCATGGCCGTGAACGTGAACACTCCTCGGCTACCAAGGTAGATTTAGAACGTTTTACGGGCGTTTTTAGGGGCGTTGCTTACCTGGTCTAAAATAGAGTAGAAAATCAGGGATCATTCTCTGCAACAACCTCCATTCCTTAACAAAAAGATAAAGAGAATAACACTTTCAATTAATAGTAGATGTTGAATTTTATATCCAGACACCTTATAATTGATTGTTATGACAAATTCTATCCTTGAAATAACCGAAAGCGAATACTTGATAAAACTAAACAGGAGTAATTTCGACCTGTCGTTTATCCGCAGCCTGCTTAAAATGGTGGAGGTATCAAAGCCTGCCAAAGTAAAACAGGAAGAAAGCGGATTCGATTTTCCGGTAATGCACATCACCGACAGGCACATCGCCCCAAATCAAAACCACTCTTCAGAGCCTGATTATTTCAGCAACCTCGACGAGAAATAAAAACTTATCTATCCTTTCTTAGAACTTCTGACGGAAACCGCCGCGTACTACCTGCTGCTTATCCATCTGCGCCATTTGGCCCTTCATCATCTTTATCTGGTCGGCAAGTAGTTTGTTCTTGTCTTCCTTAGCCGCTTCTTTCAGGTAAATTTCGGCTTCGCGTTTGTTGCGTTTCGCCATGGCTATGCCCGCAAGGCTCAATTTAGCTAACGCGATATTGTGCGACATGCCCATACCCAGTTGCAGGGCTTTCTTAAAGTATTTTTCTGATTTTAATGGCGCTGTGCGCGATTCTATCAAGCCGATAAGCAGGTTGTAATAACCGTGCTGGCTTTTGTAAAGTTGTTTTTCGTAATCGGTGATCTTTGCAAGTGCGGCCTCTGCTTTAACAGAGTTCTCTTTACGCAGGTAAAATTGCGCAAGCAACATGTTTTCGTTAAAAAAGAAAGTAAGCAAGGCAATGCCACCCAATAAAAATAAGGTTATTCCCCATCCCCAAAACCCGAATGCGCATAGCGTAACACCCGCACCCATTATAACACAAGCAATAATTAACCTAACTATATTCGACATAATTTGTATTAGTATAAAAACAGTGTGCAAATATCGTTATTTGTAAGCTAAATAAAACATCAGTTAGTAATATTTATGGCCGGAGAATTAGAACCATCGTGGAAAAAAAACTTAAGCGCGGAATTGGAAAAACCCTACATGCATGATCTTAAAAACTTCCTGAAAGCAGAAAAAGATGCGGGCCACATAACCTACCCGCGTAATGCCGATATTTTCAACGCTTTTAACATCACCCCTTTTGATGATATTAAGGTTGTGATACTGGGGCAAGACCCCTATCATGGCCCCAACCAGGCGCATGGCCTGTCGTTCTCCGTACAAAAGGGTGTGACGCCACCGCCATCATTAAAAAACATTTATAAGGAACTGGCAACGGATATCCCAGGCTTTACCATCCCCCAAACCGGCGACCTTACCAAATGGGCACAGCAAGGTGTACTATTGTTAAACGCCACGTTAACGGTTAGGGCCGCAGCAGCAGGCTCGCACCAAAAAAAGGGTTGGGAGAAGTTTACAGATGCTGCCATTAAAATCCTGTCCGACGAGAAAAAGGGAATTGTGTTTATCTTGTGGGGAGCCTACGCGCAATCTAAAGCGGTACTAATTAATCCGAATAACAATCACCTCGTTATCAAATCAACCCATCCCTCGCCCCTGGCGGTAAGCCACGGCGGCTTCTTCGGATCTAAGCCATTCTCTAAAACGAATGAGTTTTTGAAGAAAGAGGGTAAAATGGAGATTGATTGGCAATTGTAGATGTGCAGATTTCAAATGTGCAGATATGCAGATGAGAATGAATGTGTGCAGACGCCTGAAAACAAAAAATGTGCAAATGGTGCTTTTCTGAAGCTCATTTGCACATTCGCAGATTTGCACATCCTCTTAGTATTCCAAAGGCACTATTGGTTCTTTTTTGCTGGTGCTCATGATCATCATCGTTTGGAAAGTTTTAACCACGGTGATGCGGCTGATCTTCTCCATGATCAATTGTTCGTACGATTTGATGTCGCGCACATAAACTTTCAACAAAAAGTCGCACTGCCCGGTAACGTGGTGGCATTCTGTAACTTCCTTAATGCTTTGTATCTCGTCTAAAAACGTTTGGATGGTGTTCTTCTGGTGAAAATCAAGCGAGATCTGGATAAAAGTCTTGATGCCTAAGCCCAGTTTTTCCTCATCGACAAGGGCATGGTAGCTTTTTATGAACTGCGCGTTTTCCAGTTTGCGCACACGCTCTAAAGTTGGCGCGGGCGATAAGCCTATTTCATTCGACAGCTGCAAATTGGTGATGCGTCCGTTTTCCTGTAAAATCTTAAGTATCTGTAGGTCTATTTTGTCTAATTCTTGAGCCATGGTACGTGCAAATATAAAGCATTCTATATCCCACAAAATATAATTTTTTTAAAAACTATTTCAACAAAACATATTATATATTTATTTGTATTTTTAGACGTGTCTAAAAATTTAATTAGATTTGCTTAAATGTACACACTAACCGAAGAGAACTATCTTAAAGCCATTTACAAGCTATCACTAATAGCCGAGAATGTGAGCACGAACCAGATCGCGGCCGAACTAACTACCAAAGCATCGTCGGTAACGGACATGCTGCGGAAGCTTGCCGAGAAACTTTTGATCAATTATACCCGTTATCAGGGCGTTAGTTTAACGCAAACCGGCGAAAAGGTGGCGATAAATATCATTCGCAGGCACCGCCTTTGGGAATACTTTTTGGTAGAGAAGCTACATTTTAAATGGGATGAAGTGCACGAAATGGCCGAAGAAATGGAGCATATTTCCTCTACCGAATTGATTGACCGGTTGGACGAATTTATGGGCTTCCCAACCCGCGACCCGCATGGCGACCCGATACCTGATAGCCAGGGCAACTTTAAACAAAACGACCTTAAACCAATTTCGGCTGTTGATGTTAATGCATGCGGGATCATATCCGGCGTTAGGGACCACTCCTCGGCATTTTTACAATACCTGGAGAAGCAAAGCCTAACCATCGGCAAAAAAATAACGGTGAAAGAGATCATCACCTATGATAATACGGTAATACTACAAATGGACAATAAAGATTTACAAATAAGCCGCGATGTGGCCAATAACCTGCTAATAGCCTTATGACCACTCAAAAGCACGATAGCCACTCGTTAGGCAATGTACACAACACCGTCACTACCGAAAATAAGACCGGCTGGCGCAAGCTGCTATCCTTTTTAGGCCCCGCCTACCTGGTAAGCGTTGGCTATATGGACCCCGGCAACTGGGCAACCGACCTTGCCGCCGGCAGCCAGTTCGGCTATAAACTCATCTGGGTTTTACTACTTTCCAACCTGATAGCCCTGCTGCTGCAAAACCTTGCCGTAAGGTTAGGTATTGTACGGGGCTTGGACTTAGCCCAGGCATCTAAACAAACCTACCCTCGCTTTGTAAACTTTTGCTTATATATATTAGCCCAAATAGCCATCATCGCCTGTGATCTTGCCGAGATCATTGGTATGGCTATAGGTTTGAACCTGTTATTCGGCTTGCCGCTAATTTGGGGGGTATCTATTACTTTGCTTGATACTTTGCTGCTGCTATTCCTGTTTAACAAAGGCATGCGCAAGCTGGAAGGCTTCATTATCTCGCTGATATTCATCGTAGGCTTCGCGTTTTTATTGCAGATGTTTATTGTGCAGCCAAACGTTATCGATATTGCAAAAGGCTTTATGCCTACCAAGCTGAACAGCACATCGCTGTATTTGGCTATTGGTATTATTGGTGCTACGGTGATGCCGCACAACCTGTACTTACACTCGTCGCTGGTGCAAACCCGAAAGATAGACCGCAGCGAGGAGGGCATTAAAACCGCCATCCGCTATAACTTTTGGGATACCACTATCGCGTTAAACCTTGCTTTTTTTGTGAACGCGGCTATACTGATATTGGCGGCAAGCGCATTTTTCGGTCGCGGGTTTCATGAGGTTGCCGAGATCCAGGACGCGCATAAACTGTTGACCAATATCTTTGGTAAACTGGCCCCTGCCCTGTTCGCTATCGCGCTGATAGCCGCCGGGCAAAGCTCTACCGTTACAGGCACCCTTGCCGGGCAGATCATTATGGAAGGCCACTTAAACCTGCGCATAGCCCCATGGCTGCGCCGTTTGCTTACGCGATTACTGGCTATAATTCCCGCGTTCTTTACTATCCTTCATTTCGGCGAGGCCGGGCTTGGCAAGTTATTGATACTAAGCCAGGTGGTACTCAGTTTACAACTGGGTTTCGCAATTATCCCGCTTATCCACTTTACATCTGATAAAAAACGCATGGGCACCTTTGCCACCAGCGTACCTTTAAAAATACTTGCTTGGGTGTTTGCCACACTGATAGTCGGGCTAAATGTAAGGCTTGTGATACAGGAGATTGAAACGTGGGCGGCGGGGAGTCCGGGGTCGGCCAACTTAGTCCACTTTGTGATATCGCCTATCGCGGTGGCTATCGGTTTACTGTTGGTCTACGTATTCCTGCGCCCGCTGCTTTACAAACATGCCGATCAACCGATATATGTACCGCACGGCATCGCGGCAGCGTTAGATAATTTAGAAGCCGTAAGTTATAACCAGATTGGCGTCACTATCGATTTTTCTAAGAACGACCAGGATACCATTCGCCATGCTTTGATGCAGGGTGGTAAAAAAGCGCATTACAATCTTATCCACGTAGTAGAAACCGCCGGGGCGCGCTACTATGGCAAGCAGGTGATGGACAGCGAAACACAAAGCGATGTAGATAATTTGGAGAAATACGTAGACGCTCTGGTCAAACTTGGCTACAAAGCCGAAGCTAAGATTGGTTACGGCAGCGCGGCGTCTTCCATAGCGCAGATCGTTAAAGAAACCAAAATAGATTTTGTTGTGATGGGCTCGCATGGGCACAAAGCTTTGAAGGACCTGATTTTTGGCACTACTGTTGATTCGGTAAGGCACAAGGTTAACGTACCGGTGCTGGTAGTGAAACCTCAAAAAAAGAGTTAAGACATGTAGATTCAAGAATCAAGACCGTTAATGAACGAAGAGTGTTCAGAACCCTTGGAGTATTAAGATGCTTTGATTCCTGACGCTTTCCCTTGATTCCTATAATTAATCGCATATTTGCAGCGTAATGGAGCAGAACTTATACATCAAAAATAAAAAGGCATACTTTGAATACCATATACTGGATAAGTACACAGCCGGCATCCAACTTTTAGGTACCGAAATCAAATCGATCCGCGAAGGTAAGGCCAACGTGAATGATGCATTTTGTACTTTTATTGGCAACCAGCTTTACGTACGTAACCTGCATATTTCTGAGTATTCGATGGGTTCGTTCTACAACCACGAAGCCAAACGCGACCGCATTCTGTTGCTCAATAAAAAGGAACTTAAAAAACTGCTAACCCGCGGCGAAGAAAAAGGCCTGACCATTGTACCCCTTGCCCTATTCATCAGCGAACGTGGTTTTGCCAAGCTTGAAATTGGCCTTGCCCAGGGTAAAAAGACCTTCGACAAACGTGAAACCATGAAAGAGCGCGATACCAAAATTGAAATGGACAGGGCAATGAAAAGGTAATTTAGAAAGAGGCAAGATTTTTAGATATAAGAATCAAGATAGCTGCATTTAATTTTTATACGCACGTTTCGAGGCACGAAGAATGACGTCTATCTATTCCGCACATTGTGTTAATAAGGGCCTTGAGAAAAAGTTCAAATCATGATCGGGTCGTCATATTCTTTTTGAGATTACTTTAATATCATAGTTTCAGGCTTGTTGTTCTTAACATAATATACTACATTTTCAGAAATATAATGTATGCCCAAATCATCCATTTCTAACTTAGTTAGCTTCAGGTTTTTTGCAAGATCGAATAAATGGATATTATTTAGAAGTACAATTGCAACTACGTCATCGTTTACGAATCTCATATTTACGAAGTGATTTCGATCAATTTCCATATAAGTATCTGTAACAGCCGCAAGATTTTTGAGATCAGCAAGAAAATAGGATCTAATGTTGGTAGTTAGATTGGCTGCACCATCCTGAGCAAATTCCAATACCGCACATTTGTCGCCCGTAATGTTTATCGCACAATGATTTAAATCAGCAGAATCAAAATTCAGATTACTAAGTTGGGTTAGGCTATAATCAACCTCCATTTTAAAAGTTTTAAAAGCATCTATACCGTAAGTTGGCGACTGAAATATTATGGCAAATTGTTTTGTGGCATGATGAAAAGCGTAAGAACTAATATATTCATAGGGTCCTTTGTCTTCTTGAAAAGCATCATCGCCAAACATTTCTGATTGAAAATGTTTACCCCTAAATGGTTTCCATATTTGTAAATTCTCATGGTAAAAAGGATCAGACGCGACGTGCATCAGCGTTTCATGATCTATAAACCGAATAAAATCATTTTCATAAGTATAGACGTAACTTTGAACCCTTTCATAAATAAGCTCATCTTGTATAATCTCCCCATCGAAATCAATCAATAGATACCTGCATTGCTCGGTTTTAGTATGATCGCTCTGACCGTTACGATAATTAATAAACCTCCCCTGTAGTAGTATCTTCTGACAAACTACATTTACCTCAAAGTGATATAAGTATGAAATGACTTTATATGAAGGTAAATCACTATTTAAATGAAAAGCGTCCTCATAGGCAGGTCGTCCAATTTTATTTTGACCGTTGTTATTACGAAAATATGAGTGCAAGTGCAGATAAAGATCTTTAAGATCGATAATTCGATGCGAATCTTTGTTACTTTCTCTTAAGGAAACGTATAGGGAGCCATCCGGTTTGCTCATTAGCATTGCAAAAAGCTCAGTCTCCGTGTCAGCAAAAATTTTTACGATATTGTCAGTAATAAACTCGTCATTCAGCATATACTAATTTTAATACAATTAAACTTGCAAAGCGCCTTAAATATTCAAATATAGTTTTAAGTTTAAAATCATTCTAATAGGTCTCTATTGGTGCCGTATTACAACTAAATCAAAGCTGCATCAAGTATCATTTTGTAATCATCCCATTGATAAAACTATATTACAAATTCAATCTGACACCTTATAAAACCAAACGACTATTAGATCAAATAGTGGTTATTACAAATGACGAGATTTTAATTTCTTGATTCCTGAATTTAAAGATCTTGATTTCCTCCCCTTACCACGCCCTATCACCCACTAGCGGCACAAACCTAAATGTGTCCAAAACATGTCGTTCGTAGTCGTGCTCGGCAGTTTTTAATACGGTTACCATCTTTTGGGATTTTTCGTCCCCTACGGGGATAACGAGGATGCCGCCTATTTTGAGTTGTTTCAACAGTATTTCGGGCACGGTTGGGGCGCCTGCAGTTACAATGATCTTATCGTAAGGTGCATCTTCCGCAATACCTATCGAACCATCGCCCAAAAAGAATTTCGGTTTATAGCCCATGTATGGCAATACCTGTATAGTGCGTTCGTAAAGCTTTTCCTGGCGCTCTATGGTGAAAACCTTAGCGCCAACTTCCATCAGCACACAAGTTTGATAACCACAGCCTGTGCCAATTTCAAGCACTTTATCGCCTTTTTGAATGTGCAATAGTTCGGTTTGATAAGCTACCGTGTATGGCTGCGAAATGGTTTGCCCGGCCCCTATCGGGAAAGCGATATCCTTGTAGGCCTGGTTCCAGAAAGTTTCATCGAAAAAATAGTGGCGGGGTACTTTACCAATGGCATGCAGCACCCTTTCGTCTTCGATACCCTTCTTACTCAGTATCTCTACCAGTCGTTTCCTTGCACCTTGCTCGCGGTAATTATCAATAAATTTGTACGCCATTACATAACAAAGTTATACAAAAAGCCGGCAATTTGCCGGCTTCGTGTGTCGCTTTATAATAAGGCTTTGGTTGTTAACCAGTAATGTTTTAAACATGGGCAGTTACCACCAACCGTGTACATTATATACGGTTGTACGCGGCTGTGCAGCATAGGCGACAGTTACATCGCGGGCGGCATATAAACCTATTTCGTGTTAGGTACAATACATGTCCCCGTTTAATACAACTATCTAATTTATTCCTAATAGGGGTCAACATCGGGTTGTACGATGCTGCCTTTGCTCAGTTTGGTGGTTTGGAACTGCGTAATCACCTCCCTGATGATGGCTTTTGCCTTTACAATAGAGATGGTATCGCGCTCGAACTTGAGCATAATGGATTTGATGTAGAAATTGCGGATTCGGTTGATAAGCGGGGCCTCGGGGCCTATTACACGATCTCCAAAATGCTTGCGCAATTCGTTAGCCATGTACTCGGCCTGGTTGTATAATACTTGCGGGTCGCGGTGCTTAATAGCCATGCTGATGATGCGGTAGTAGGGCGGATATTTAAAGCTTTTCCGCTCCTCCATTTCGGTAAAGTAGAGGTCGTTATAATCATTCCCGATCACCTGTTTTATAACCCGGTGATTGGGATCATAAGTTTGGATGACCACCTTGCCCTGTTTGCCCCTTCGCCCTGCCCTGCCGCTTACCTGTGCAAGCATCTGGTAACTGCGCTCGTTGGCGCGGTAATCCGGGTATTTGAGCAGACTATCCGCGTTGATGATCCCTATAACGGTAACATCGGCAAAATCCAAACCCTTGGCAACCATTTGGGTACCAATAAGCACATCTATTTTTTTCTCTTCCAGATTATTAAGGATGGTTTGCAGGGAGTTGCGCGACCGTGTGGTGTCCAGGTCCATCCGTGCAAGGCGCAGGCCGGGCATCAGTACAGATAGCTCGTCCTCCACCTTCTCGGTACCAAAACCTTTGTATTCTAAATGGGTAGAGCCGCATGCCGGGCAAATGGTTGCTGTATCTTCTTTATAACCGCAATAGTGGCAATGCAGCTTGTGGGTATGCTTATGGTAGGTTAGGCTAACATCGCAGTTGATACATTTTGGGGTGTAAGCGCAGATCTTGCACATCAGCACCGGCGCGTAACCACGGCGGTTCTGGAACAGTATCACCTGCTCCTTATTATCTATAGCCAGCTGTATATCCTGCATCAGCACACTGCTAAAGTGCGATTGCATGGTTTTGCGCTTGGTTTCTTCGGTGATGCTCACTACTTCTATAAGGGGTAATTTTACACCGCCGTATCGTTCCGTCAGTTCAACCAAGCCGTATTTATGCACACGTGCATTATAATAGGTTTCGAACGATGGCGTGGCCGAACCAAGCAGCACCTTCCCTTTATACATATTAGCCAGGTAGATGGCCGCGTCGCGGGCGTTATAGCGTGGGGCCGGGTCGAATTGTTTGTATGACGTTTCGTGTTCCTCGTCCACAATCAACAAACCCAGATCGTTAAACGGCAAAAAAACGGATGAGCGTGCACCAAGGATCACCTTGTACTCGCCGTTCAGCACCTTTTGCCAAACCTCCACCCGCTCATTATCATTAAAGCGCGAGTGGTAAACACCAATAGTGCCACCAAAGTACACCCGCAGGCGTTCAATGATGTGGGTTGTTAAGGCAATCTCCGGCAGCAGGTAAAGCACCTGCCTGCCGCTGGCCATCATATCTTCTATCAGCTTAATGTAGATCTGCGTTTTACCGGACGAGGTTACACCATGCAGCAATACCACATCCTTTTCTAACAATTGCTCTTTAGTTTGGGCAAGGGCAACCTCTTGCGCGGGGCTGAGTATAAAATTACTCAGTTGGTCTTCGTCCTCGTCATACCCCAGGCGGCTTACGTTGCGTTCCTCGGCAATAAAAACGTCTTTCTCTATCAGCGATTTAATGCTGGAATCGCCGCTTCCGCTTTCTTCTATCAGTTCGTTTTTTGAAACCTGCTTTTGCTGGCGCGATAATTTGATAAAGGCCAACACCGCATCCGCCTGTTTTGGGGCGCGTTTTTCGAGAATGGTAAACAGTTCTCTTAAAGCGTTCTGGTTATGGTAATCAGGGTTGAGGGTTAAGTAAACGCGCTTGCGGGGTTTGTACCGCTCGCTCACTTCTTCCGATATGGTAATGATATTTTTTTCAAAAAGCGTTTTCAGGATGGGCATCACCGTTTTTTGCCCCAGCAGTTTGGCTATATCGCTAATCGTTAGCTCGGGTTGGATCTCCAGCGCCTCAGTGATCAGGAACTCTTTATCGTTAAGAGAGGCCTTATCATACTCATAATCTTTATTGAGCATAATTTTGGTTTCGCTGGCAAGCTTTAGGGCCGATGGCAGGGCGGCGTTCATCACCTCGCCATCGTTACACATGTAATATTCGGCTATCCATTTCCAAAACTGTAACTGGCGCGGAGTAACCACGGGCTGCTCGTCCAATATATCTATGATGTACTTGGCTTCGTACTTTTCGGGCGCGTGTTCCGTTATATTGGCTACAACGGCGGTATATAATTTGCTTTTACCAAACTGCACAACCACGCGCTTGCCAACAACAACGGCGTTGTTAAGTTCGTAAGGTACGCGGTATGTGTAATTGATGCTTATGGCCAACGGTAAAACCACTTCAACAAAAAGCGTTTTACGGGAAGCCTGTAAACCATCGGCAAATTCTAACATCGTTTATTTGTTTCTGAAAGCAGCGAAAGCCAAAAATATCCATCCTATGATGAACAGTAAACCACCTATTGGTGTAATTGGGCCCAGCACCGCCAGTCCCGGCATATTCAACAGATCGCGGCAGGCTAATAAATATAACGAGCCCGAGAACAGGATGATACCCAAGGTGAACAGGTAATAGGTGCTTACAATAACCTTGTTTTTAAAACGGGTAAAGGTGGACAGGAACAGCAACGCAAACACATGGTAAAACTGGTATTGTACGGCGGTTTGCCAAACTTCCAGCTGGCGGGCAGATAGGGAAGCCTTTAAGGCGTGGGCGCCAAAGGCACCGGCAACAACGGCCAATGCACCCAGTATAGATGCTGTAATTATGATTTGTTTGTTCATGCAGATATAAAAGGCTAAGTTAACCAAATGTGGTGAAAGGTGAAAGGTGAAAGGTGAAAGGTGAAAGGTGAAAGGTGAAAGGTGAAAGGTGAAAGGTGAAAGGTGAAAGGTGAAAGGTGAAAGGTGAAAATCGCTGCGCGATTTTTTGTCTGATTTGATAACTCACTAATTCACTCAATCACTAACTCACTAATTAGCCCAATCACTAAATCGATAATTCATCTAATCACTAATTAATAACTCCTAACTTGCGCACGCAAACACGGAATGAAACGACTAATAGTTATTACTTTAATTTTAATTGCCGCAACGGCATATATAACCGTTAAGTATTTTAAAAACTTAAACACATCGGGTATGCATGCCGGCAATATTATGCGCACCATTCCCGATAATGCTGCCCTGGTGTTTGAATTTACTAACGAGAAAAGTTTTTACGATATATATACCGGCAATACCCTGCTTAATAATCTTGTTGGTGAACAAAAAATAAGCGACCTGAATACCGTGCGCAATTTACTTTTCAATAACGCTGCACTTAGTTCATTTTTTACCGGTCGCAATGTGTTTGTATCAGTTCATCCATCGCAAAGCACACAGGTAGATCTGCTGCTTACGGCATCTACCGCAAAGGATATCGACCTTACCGAGTTTAATAAGCTTGCCAAACAGCAAAAACCCGGAATGCTCATAACGCCCCTAAAAATTGGCGAAAAGCGCGGGTATAACATCTATTTTAACGCGCTTAAAAAACGGTTTTATATTATTAATACAGATGCCAATATTTACGCGGGCAGTTTTTCTAAAGACCTGATAACCCAGGCGGCTAATTATACTGCTGATAAAGACAAACACGCCTTTATGCTGCTGCCCGATCAGCAAAATTCAAACTCGCTGGCTAACCTATATATTAACTATGAGCACCTTGGGCCTCTGTTTAACGAGCTCTTTAAAAGCAGCAATACCGATATTTTTAAACCTTTTAGGTTATTGCCTGCCCTGGCCGCATTAAACCTTAATTTTAAGAACGATGCCGTGATGTTTAGCGGTTACACAAATATTGAAACCCAAAAGCCGGGCACCTACTTAAATGTGTTTACCAACCAGCAACCGGTTGTTAACCAATTGAAAGACCTTTACCCGGCTACCACAGCATACGCCACAAACCTGGCCGTATCAGATCCTGCCAGGTTCGCCGCCGACCTGTCCGAGTTTCAAAATAAAGCAGGGCTTCAAAAAGAAAGGGATGCGCTATTTGGGAAAATCAAAACAGAAACGGGTATCAACTTAAATTCCGAATTTGCAAACCTACTGGGTAACGAGTTTGCTGTAGCAACTACCCGCTACCAGGAAAAAATCGCGATAGTAACGGTTAAGAATGGCTCTAAGCTGAGGCCTTTTATCACCAATATAAGTGGCATGGTAAACGATGATGTGGGGCAGTTCAACTATACCAAACTACCTTTCTTTTTATTGGGCGATGCCTTTAACGCTTTCAAAAAGCCTTACTTCCGCATTATAGATAACTACCTGATACTGGCAAATAGCGCTAAAGAACTGGAGAGTTATAACGACACCTATCTTAACCGCAAGTTCCTGAATAAAACCGTCGAGTACGTTAAATTTGATAATTTACTGGCCGAAAAAAGCAATGTCGCCTTTTTTATTCACTTTAAAAACGCGCAGCAAATATTAAAAGATGGTTTAAAAAATGAGTTTTATCTTGCTTATAAAAACAATTCATTATCCATAAGGAATTTTTACGGTGCATCCTATCAGTTTGCCGCAACCGACAAAAATTTCTACACTAATTTTTGTCTATTACAAAACCTGCCCGATAGCACGGTTAGTAAAAAAAACAATTAAAACACAACCAAAAACGCCATATTTACGTTAAATACCCTATTATTAGCCGAGGGGTCAATCAGGCTATAAAACAAAGCAAATACAACCCCGGCATCGCGAATGTGTATGAAGAATTTTTTACTGGTATTTTGTTTCCTATTTATATCCCTTGCATCTTTTGGCCAGCAGTTTTCCCAGTATAATACAGGCACTTTGTACGATTCGTTCGAAAACCCTTCGCGGGCCTCTTTTATTCCGGATAGTAGCAGGCAATTCGCGTTTAACTTTTTCATACCCAATTTTAACAGCAACGTATATTTAACCGGCAACGCACAAGGGCCATTAAAAAACCGCGCTTTTAAAGGAAAGTATTTCGCTACGGGATTAACCCTGGGCGAAAACAGATTTAGCAGGGCTAATGTAAGTGCAAACGTTTACGCTTTAATGTTTAAATCATTCAAGAGTTTAGATGGGAACCAGGAGGTGGGTTTTTCGGTACAAACAAGGGCTGATGGCCGTGGTATATTTACCGACGAATCACTATTATTACTAAACACCGCCGCCCCGTTTACAAGCAATGTGCCATACCCCAATTTATTTAACAATAGTTACACCTACCAAAGCTACCACCAATTTAGCGCAACCTACCGCGAACAGGTAAGCAAAACCTTTGCATTTGGTGTTAAGTTAAGCGCTTTATTAGGGATTCAATACCAACAGCTGCAAATAAATCAATCTAATATCGTTTTTGACAAGGCCAACGATGTTGCCGACCTTAGCCTTCAGGGCCGTTACCGCATAAACTTTACACCGGACGAGTTTACTGCGCATGACCTTCTGCCATCATTCAGGAGCCCGGGTGCATCCATAAGCCTTGGATCTACCATCCGCACGCGCGATAATTTTACCATCCAATTTAACGTAAAAGATATTGGTTTTATACACTGGTACAATCAATCTATCACCAGTAACTTTAATACCACCCGTACTATTAAAAACATAACCGGTACCCGCAGGGAAGATAACTTGTATGCCAATACTTTCCTCATCATTCGTTCCGGCGATAAAAAGGGCTCGTTTGTTACCCCAACAAATGGAAAGATAGAAGTAAGCGCCAACAGATCTTATTGGTTTGATTACGACCGGAAGTTTAAGTATTCGCCAACCATCATTGTACAAAAAGAGGTTTTTTACGATGGTTACACGGCAGCCCTGGTCAATCCGTTACAATATAACAACCTGGTTGGTACGCTAACTACGTCTTATAATAATTTTGGTTTGTTTAATGCGGGGCTGCAGTTTATGGTAAAAGCGCCTAACGTAGAATTTTACATGGGCAGCGACAGGGTGATTGAATCGGCCAACTTATTCAGGGCAGGTGTGAGTAAAAGCACCGCGGCAATAAATAAAAATTCCTCGTTTTCTGGAGCCGATTTTTTCTTGGGCTTCTCACTTAAATTTGGCAATGTGATTGAGCACCCTACAAATGCGAACTTTATACCACTGGGCGAAAAACCTGGATTGATTAAAAGGATCTGGAATAGCATATTCCACCATAATGACGACGACGGAACCTAAGCCCCTGCTTTTTTACCGGCAATAAAATCTTTTAAGTAGTAGGGCTCAAAATAAGCTACATCCACAAAATCGGCACGGTTAAATTTATTTAAAGCAATTTGGGTAAGGTGGTTTGCAGAGTTAGCAAAGTTTGGCAAAAACTGCGCGTTAGGGTTATTGCCAAGCGTATCTTTACATTTATCTGCGCCATCGCCAAAAAACAACACTTTATTTGCGGCAATTATCTCAGCAAAGCTATTGGCATCGATGATCTCGGCAGCGGTAGGTTTTACAACCTCTCCCGCCTGGTTAAATATCGCGGTATAAACTTCCATACGGCGCGCGTCTATCATAGGGCATAAAAGCACATCGCTCCCGATATTGTTATCAGCTACCACACCTGTAGCCATGGCTGCTAAAGTTTCAACAGAAATTAACGGTTTATCCAAAGCAAAGCACAAACCTTTTGCAGTTGATACACCAATACGCAGCCCGGTATATGAACCTGGTCCGCAGCTTACGGCAACAGCATCCAGATCGGCATAGGTAACTTTGCTTGCCGCCAATATATCATCTATATAAACAGTAATAACCTCGGCGTGGATGTTACGTTGATTCATCTCCTTAAAGGCCAATACCCGTCCCTCGTTAGCCAAAGCTACCGAGCATGATGTTGTTGCTGTTTCTATCTGTAATATCATTTCAAGTCAAAAGTAAAAATTCAAAATTCAAAAATGAAAGACTAACCAAATGCAAATTTTTTGACTTTTTACTTTTGAATTTTAGCTTATCAATCAGGTACCGGGTCGTGCCCGTGGCCGCCCCAGGGGTTGCAGCGGGCAATTCGTTTTAGTGTTAACCAGCCGCCTTTAAATGGGCCATGCTTTTTTATAGCCTCTACCCCATATTGCGAACAGGTAGGTGTGTACCGGCAAGCGCTGGGTAATATGGGCGAAATAAGGTACTGGTAGATCTTTATCAGCAGTAAAAACAGTGCGCTAAAGATCTGCTTATTGATATCCCACAAAAACTTCATTTAATAGCCTCCCCTGCAAGCTGGTTTAACAGCTTTATCATTTTCTTTTCAAAAAGATCGGAGGTGGAAATTTCTTTACCAATATAGCTTATAGAGAGCACAAGCTTTTTCTCGGCCGTGTTCAGCACATCGTAAAGCAGGGATTGTTTGTTAAGGCGGTATGCCTCACGCATGCGGCGTTTAACCAAGTTACGGTCTACCGCGCGTTTATAACGCTTCTTGGCAACAGAAAATACAATCTGCACGGGGAATTGCTGCTCACTGCTTGTAAGCGCCCAGGAAGCCCTGAAAGGGTAACATAAAAAAGAAGAACCGTTATGAAAAAGCCCGTCTATAAGCTTTTTATTACATAACCGTTCTTCTTTTTTAAAAGTGTACATAGTTGTTGATGCTGAACCGAAAATATGTTTACACAAGCGGTTCGCCCCTTTTACAAGGAGTTTAACAACCAGAATTATGCTTTGTGGCTGCGTTCGTCAGAAACACTTAATTTTCTTCTGCCTTTAGCTCTTCTTGCTGCCAATATCCTTCTGCCGTTAGCAGTTGACATACGCTCACGGAAACCGTGTTTATTTCTTCTTTTCCTTTGTGAGGGCTGAAACGTTCTTTTCATGATATATTATTCTATTATTCTTATCGTCCTTTTAAAAACAAGAGCGCAAATGTAGCCTTTTTTTTAGTTTTTTCAAATAGTAATGTTGTATTTTGATTGTCGATATTTATCAACTTATTAACATACCTAACTGCGCTATGAAACCTACGGCCGCTTTACTCTTGTTTTTACTCCCAGCAATTGCCTTTTGCCAGGACCCAATGGCGCAAAATTACAAAATATATAGTACTGCTAAACAGCGCTTAGCAACTGCCGACGAGATAATTGCCGACCTTGACAAAGCCGACGTATTATTTTTTGGTGAAGAGCATAACGATAGCACCGGCCATTACCTGGAAAGCCTGCTTTTTAAAAAAATTGCAGATAAATATCCGGGCAAGGCGGGTTTATCAATGGAAATGTTTCAAACGGATTGCCAAACCGTGCTTAACGAGTACCTGGCAGATATGATCCGCGAGAAAAACTTGATTACCGAAGGCCGCGCCTGGAATAATTATAAAGACTATCGCCCAATGATAGAAACGGCGAAAGCGGCACACATCCCCGTGTTGGCAGCTAACGCCCCTACCCGTTACACCAATATGGTTACCCGCGGCAGCTTAAGCAGCCTGGATAAACTTAGCGCTGCGGCTAAAGGCTGGTTAGCCCCTTTGCCGATAGATACCGCCACCGGCCCGTATTACGAAAAATTTGTTACCATAATGGGCGGCCACAGTGCTATGGGTAAATTAAAGATCTACCAATCGCAAAACCTATGGGATGCTACCATGGGTTGGAACATCGCGCAGTTCCTGAAGGCACACGCGGGTTATAAAGTATTTCAGGTGAATGGTGGTTTCCACAGCGAAGAAAAGCTGGGTACAGCGGCACAGCTAAAGAAGTACCTCCCCAAAGTACGCATCTTAAATATACAGGCCTACGCTGATGACCGTTTCGACAACCCCGACTGGAGCAAATTTACCAAACTGGGCGATTATGTGATACTGACTAACCCAAAGCTGGCGAAAACGTTCTAAGTAAGTTCATGGTTCATGGTTCATGGTTCATGGTGAGAACTTGTCCGGAGGAAGATCGTTTTACTCTTCGTCTAAATTAACCAGTGCAGCCAAATGCTTTGGGGCTACTTCGCAATAGGCGGCTTTAAGGATGCCGGTGAGCATTGGCTGGTTAACGGTTTGGAGGTTGATGTGTGTCCACCCTTGTTTACCCCATTTGTTAGGCACGGGGTAAATTACGCTGCTATCAAAAAGGCAAAAGGCATCCTGGTCGGTAACCGAGAGTTTTACTGTTGCTCTGCCCTCTCCCGCCACGGCGGTGGCAAATATCTTTTTCTTCACCCTAAAGGATATTTTCTCGAAGTGCGGTTCTTCCGTTGCTTCGGGGAGCGAGAGGGCTATTTGGCGCAGGGTATCAAACATGGTTAGTGTTTTAACCAGGAAGTGGGACGAGCCATTTCAGGGTCAAATGGTAAGCATATTAATATGACCGTGTAGTTTACGTTATAATTGTTAGAAACTTCCTGATAATACATTTTATTTTTATAAACATACCGCACTATGGCAAAACTATTCGAAGATCCCCTATTATGAATGTTTCCTTTTTTAGTAACTACTGCATAACTTTTATGCCATACGCTGATAGCATTCGCTTTTCGCGCATCCCTTCTTGAATAAGCAACTCTATAAAAAGCCCCATCCCAACCAAAAGGTAAATACACCAAGCAACTATCTCAAGCATACGGTTAAAGTGGACATTTAAACTAAACCAGTTTATTCCTAATCCGAGAAAACCTATTGCCATGGCAACACTTGCCACAACAATATAGAAGCTATTACTTTTGTATGAATAGAAATAAAAAATAAAAGCCCCTGCCAGTAGCGTAAGAAACAGCAACAGCGTAATTTTAAACCTGTTCAAATTTCTTAAGCTTTTGCGGCTAATATATCGCGAATTTCGCCAAGTAAAACCTCTTCTTTAGTAGGTACAGGCTCAACAGTTGGTGCAACTTCTTCTTTCTTTTTAAACCTGTTTATAGCCATTATTATAATGAAGAGCGATAAAGCTATAATAATAAAAGATATCACCTGCGAAATGAAATTACCGTACTTTATAGCCGTGCCGGGTATAACCAGTTGGCTAAGGTTTGATAAATGAGCCGCCTTTAACGCGGGGGTTAAAACCGCGGGGGTAATAATATCATCAACCAACGATTTAACGATACTGCTGAACGCCGCACCTATTACAACCGCAACGGCCAGGTCTAATACATTGCCTTTTACGGCAAACTCTTTAAACTCTTTTACAAATCCCATAATGTATCTTGTTGTGTGTAATTAAAGTTAGCAATAATTGTATTGCATGTCCAAACAAAATTCCCCTAAAAGCATTTTTAGATCGTAAATATGCCTTTATAACTAATTTTTAAAACTTTAAGGTAATTGGTGTATTTTTGGCCTCGTTAACTACTATGCTTAAACAGAACCTTCAACAAAAACTCTTACAAAAATTATCGCCGCAGCAAATACAATTTATAAAATTGCTGCAGGTGCCTACCGTATCGTTAGATACCCGTATTAAAGAAGAACTGGAAGAGAACCCCGCCCTTGAAGATTTAAGCCTTACCGTTAGCGAACCCGAAGAACAATACCCCGACCGCGACCCTGATGAAGACACCTACAACGGCGACGAAGACCAGGGCCCGATGGATGAGTTTAATATTGACGATTACCTACAAGACGATAACGTAAATGATTACGGCAGCCGTTACGACCAAAATGGCGACGACGAGGATGAACGTAAAGAAGTCCCGTTCGCGGTGCAAAGCTCTTTCTTCGAGAGCCTGCAGGCACAGCTTGACCTGCTGCCTGTATCTGATAAAGACTTTAGCATAGGCAAGCAAATTATAGGTAGTTTGGACGATGACGGCTACTTGCGCAGGCCCATTATGTCGCTGACCGACGACCTGGCCTTTTCGCAGAATGTTATTGCCGAGGATGAAGAAGTGGAGGATATGCTTAAAGTGATCCAAAGCTTTGACCCGGCCGGTGTTGGCGCACGCAGTTTGCAGGAATGCCTGCTGATCCAACTTCGCAAAAAAGACCCTAACGACCCTATTATTCGCAAAGCGATATTGGTGGTAGAGAATTACCTGGACGAATTTACCCGCAAGCATTACGATAAACTAGAGAAATCGCTCAACCTAAACTCGATTGAGTTACGTGGCGTAGTGAACGAGATATTAAAGCTTAACCCAAAACCGGGCGACAGTAATGAGGTGAGCACCAAGCAAATGCAGGTGATTCCCGATTTTCATATCAAGAACAACGATGGCGCACTGATACTTACCCTAAACTCTAAGAACGCGCCCGAACTAAAAGTGAGCCGCTCTTACCAGGAGATGTTTCAGCATTACGATAAGGCATCGCAAAAAGATAAAAAACTGAAAGAAGCTGTACAATTTGTAAAACAAAAGCTCGATTCGGCTAAATGGTTCATTGATGCTATTAAGCAGCGCCAGCAAACCTTGCTGAAAACCATGAACGCTATTATGCAATACCAATACGATTTCTTTTTGACGGGCGACGATAAGAACCTGAAACCAATGATCCTGAAAGATATTGCCGACCGTATAGGTATGGATATATCTACCGTATCGCGCGTGGCCAACTCCAAATATGTACAAACCGAATTTGGTACATTCCTGCTTAAATCATTCTTTAGTGAGGCTATCCAAACCGAAAGCGGCGAGGAAGTATCAAACAAAGAGGTTAAGAAGATATTGGAAGAGCACATTGGCAAAGAAGACAAACGCCACCCCCTTGCCGACGAAAAACTTACCGACATATTAAAAGAAGCCGGCTACAACATAGCCCGCCGTACCGTAGCCAAATACCGCGAGCAAATGAACATCCCGGTTGCAAGGCTAAGGAAAGAGTTGTAAAGAGAGTCAAGACTATTAGACCCAAGAGTTAATACATAGAAAAGCCCTTTAGAATTTCTAAAGGGCTTTGTTTTTTTTGCGTCTTACCTCCTGGTTCTTGTTTCTTGGTTCTTGACTCTTGTTTTTTGACTCTCTCCCCCTACCACCCGTGCTGCGGGCTGGTTAATTTGTAGCGGTTGTTGAGCATAATGCCTAAAACGATCTCGTGCGAGCCGTTACTTACGGTACGCAGGGCCGATGTGGTTGCATCGTAAGAATAACTTACGTTGATGAACGAGCTTAGGTTAAAACCGGCCAATATCCCAAATGAATCATCCTTACGGTACGAACCACCAAACCAAAACCTGTCGCGGAAGGATAGCTTCATATTTAAGTCGAACGAGGTTGGCGTGGGTTGTATAAATTTAATGAGGGCCGATGGCAACAGGCTCACATCGTCAGACAGGTAAAACTTATAACCGGCCGTTGCAAAGTAATGCGGCACCGTTTTGCTCAAATTTTGCCCATTACCGGTAGTAATAAATTGGTTTTGAGGCAATATCTGTTGCGCCGATATTCCAACAAAATAAGTTGACGAATATGCCCAGATGCCTACACTTGCATCGGGCTTCCATTGGTTGGCGTTAATATCGCGTAGCACGGGGTCGTCCTGATTCTCTAAGGTAATTAATGATGTATTTAAATGCAGGTGGTTAAACCCTGCCGATACACCTACCGCAAGGTTCAATTTTTCGGTAAGGCCCAAATGGTAAGCGTAGGTAGCCGCCATACTGGTTTGATCTATCGGCCCGGCTTTATCGGTAACCAGCATGAAGCCAATACCATGGTGCGGCTCGGCGGCTCGGTACTCCGATGTGTACAACCTGCTGTATGGGCTATCGCCGCCAGATGGGAACGATGCGGCATCACCACGGGTAAAATCCGTACCAAGCGGTGCGTTAATGGTAAAGTAGGCCGTTGTCGGCGCACCTTCAAGCCCTGTCCATTGGCTGCGGTAACCCAACTTAACATCAGTGTAATTTTCAATCCCTGCAACCGCCGGGTTAAGCAGGTAGTTGTTAAAAATATATTGCGTGTATTGTGGTTTTTGCTGGCCGTAAGTTATCCCAGTGCAACAAAAAAATATAGCTGTAAAAAGTAAAATTTTATTCAACATTATTTTAATATAGTAACACTGCCGGCTATGGTTTTACGGCCGTTTTTAGGGTTTATAATATAGTAATAAGTGCCTGTAGGTAACACTGTACCACGGTACCTTCCATCCCAGGGCGATGCATAACCAACAGACGAATATACCTTTTCTCCCTGTCTGTTGTACACGTCAACCGTATTTCCGGGGTAAGTATCTAAATATTTAATTCCCCAGGTATCATTTATGCCATCGCCGTTAGGGGTAAATGTATTTACAACTATTGGTTTTTTCAACACTTTTACAAATACTTCATCATAAGCAGCACAACCATTCAAAGTGGTAACCGTTAACCGGTAATGTTTATCATCAATTGCCGAGCATACCGGATTAATGGCATTAGGATCATCCAACCCTATAGATGGCGTCCATTGATAGGCAAGGTTGGTGCCTGTAACGGCCGGCTTTAGTACGACACTTTCTCCCTCAAGCAAAGGCACAAGTTCTGCAATATCAACGGTTGGCAACGGGTTTACTACAATATCCTGCGTAGTGGTCGCATCACAACCGTTCACCGCCACAAAATGGTAGGTGATGGTTTTAGTGCCCGGCCCCGCCGCAGCCGGGTCAAACAAACCTGAAGCACTAACACCCGGCCCGCTAAATGTGCCCGGGCTTGCGCCAACAAAACCATGGTCATCTTTTATGATCTGCACTTTACCGGCATCCTGGCACATTGGGCTTATTTGCGTCATTGATACCTTAGGGCTTCCTTTTATAGTAACCACTCTCTCATAACCATTCTCGCATACAGCCCCCTCGCCAGTGTATACAACCATTTTTACAGTGTAATTGGTTGATGTTACTGAATAATCATACGTATGATGGTAGTTTTTATCTGCGTGAAGTTCTGCACGGCTGTACGTTTCAAATAACTCGGGATGATTGCCGTAATCCCACCAGATCTTTATTTGATCAACCGTTGTTGGGTCGACAACGGATTGGTCTTGTATGGTGATCTCCGTGGCACTGCAGGCATTATCCGGGGGAGAAAATTTGGTTTGCGCGAAGTCTGATATGGTAAAATCGAAGTCGATATCTTTAGAGGCGCCGCAATCATCAACCGGCGAAGGGTTGATAACCGTAGCGGTGTAGGTATAACTGCCTTTAGTAAAGGTAGGCAAAGGGCTTGGATATTCATAACGGTACAGTGTTGTACCGTCTTTTACAAAAGCTGTGGCAACCGGGTTATTATCCGGCTTCACCAGCGAGCCATCGTTAAAGTTCCAATCAATATGTGTTGTAATGTATGGGAGCACGAGTTGTAATTTATATCGTTCGCCCGTGCAGCCATTTAGTTGGGCACTGCTTGTTTGCAGGTTATTAAATTGTACATATTCGTTAAGGTTTTTAAGATTGGTACCTGCCGAGTAACCGTACGACTCCTTTTGCCCAAAGCCATAAGCTATCGCGTTAAAGCCATCGTCGGCGCTTAGCGTATGTGTTCCTTCGCCAACGGGGATCTGCGCGTAGGCGTATCCCGCACCATTCAAGATCTCCACAAACGCCGTGTAAGGCTGGCCGTCCAGCTTAAACGTCGACGATTTATCCGACCGTATCACCACGTTTATAAAATGCTTAAGTATCTTTTCGTGAAAGGTTGAATATAGGGTTACATGATTAATAGTTTGTTCAATAGGATTTAGGTAGATCATCTCCGGGTCGCCTACATCGCGGGCGTCAAACTCACAGCCCGGGGACAACGTTTTGCCTTGCGTAACAGCATATTGCACAACCTGTATGGGCTTATCAGCTTTAATAATATTGGTTACATCCGATGAAAATTCATAAACATTATTGCTTTGGATGTTACCCTGGGGTATCACCCTACCATTAACCGTAATCACTGTGTTGGGCTCACTTAAAACCACCCGGAATATATCGTAATTACGGCTTTTAAGCGGAACCGTTATGTAGTTTTTACCCCACGAGGCCGTTGGATACACCTGCTGAAAAAGATTGTCTGAGGTTTTGTTGTTATCATCGCAACCTATAAATATTTTTGTACTGCCAGAGAATACCGCTATCTTTTTACACACCTGCGTACCGGCACTTTTACTTATAATTTTAGTACCGGTAAGATCGCTGAAGGCCAAACCCTGATATACCTCACCCTTATTTAGCGATATTGTAAACGGTAAGCCGGCGGGCTTTTGGTCAACCAATTCAGCTGATGGGGTAATTTCTACGGTGGTGTTATCCTCTGTACCTATTACCATAAAAGTGGAAAAAGTGTTTACCTGGGCATTTGAACGCTGTGTATAATTTAATGAGTAATAACTTTTGCCCAATACAGCCACAGGCAATAACAGCGTTGCGCCAGATACGGCATTGGCATATATATGCGCAAAAATAGCGATCTTTTTTGCTGATGTTATATGGATGCCCTGAAGGGTCTTACCTTGGTTTTGAATAAATGCTTCGTTGTGGGGTACTTCTATTTCGGTTACCTGGTTGGGTAAAACGTCCCTGATGATAGCCGGGAAACTGCCGTTTGCTATCTCGACTTTTACAGTGGTTGCTTCATCGGCCGTAATGTAAAGTACCATTGTACTTATCCCGAAATCTTCCGAATGTGACATGTATGCCGTCCAAAACTCCTTACCCTGGCTTGATGTGCCCTGGGCAAAAGATAAGTAACTGCAGCAAAGCAACGCCAGCGTTATTAAAACACGAAATCCCTTTTCCCTATCCAATTTAATAACCGGTTTATAATAAACCCAAACGGGTGCATTAAATGTAAGCAGTTTTATTGTAAACCTAAATAAATCTGCGTGTTATCTTTTGTAAAAAGGCTGTTAGGAAACTGTTGCTTAAAAGAATTTGTCGGGGTTTGGCACCAGGTTAAGGAACTTCTCAAACTTTTTCTCGTAGTTAGATTGATCCAACTGATAATAGAAAGCCCCCTTTTTTGATGATTGCTTATCCTTTTCGGCGAGTTTTATAAGCAAACCGGTTGATAGCAATTTGCGGCTAAAGTTACGGTCGTCAAACTCTGTTTGGTAAACACCTTCATATAGCGACTGTAGCTGCGGGATAGTGAACCGCTCTGGCAGTAGCTGGAAAAGTATTGGGTGCAAGGCGGCCTTATAACGCAATTGCTTTTTAGCTATCGCTACCATTTCGGCATGGTCAAACACCAGGTCGGGCATTTCATCAAGCAAAAACCACTCGGGGTGGTTGGCATTGGTAAGTTGTTTTTCGTATTTCTGGATATCTATCAACGCGAAATAAGCTACAGATAACGTACGCTCTACCGGGTCGCGGTCTGGTTTGCCAAACACACGGAACTGGTCCATGTACACATTTTTCAAACCGGTGCGCTCTTCTAACACGCGATTGGCAGCGTCTTCGGGGCTTTCTGACGGATGGATAAATCCGCCCATTAAACTCCATTTTCCTTTTTCCGGGTCAAGATCGCGTTCTACCAGTAACAATTTGATGTTCCAGCCATCAAAACCAAATATAATACAGTCGACAGCTGCTAAAATGCGTTGCTGCCCGGGATATTGTTGCATGCGTGTATGTTATTCTACAAGTGTAAATAATATTCGGCATTTTAAAAACACTAAACTAATGTAATGCTTGTGTAAGTAAACACTTAACAAGCATCCGTTATAAATTATTCTTTGTTATTTAATCAATTCAAATAAATACAGCACCAATTTTGGAAATCATATTAAACATATCAAACCTAAACAAAACTTATAAAAGCGCGGGGCGCGAATTAACAGTTTTAGATAATATAAACTTTAGCATCGGCGCGGGTTCTACCAATGCAATTGTTGGCCCGTCGGGCAGTGGCAAAACCACTCTGCTTGGCCTTTGCGCGGGGCTGGACAGCGCTACAAGTGGCATTGTTGAGCTAAGCGGCATCAGCTTTACCAATTTGAGCGAAGATAAACGCGCCCAGGTACGTAACCAGTACGTGGGCTTCATCTTCCAAAATTTTCAATTGCTGCCTACCCTTACCGCTTTAGAAAACGTAATGGTACCGCTTGAGCTGCGCGGTGAAAAAAATATTAAAGTACGTTCGCTTGATTTGCTGGATAAGGTTGGCCTTGCCGACCGCGGCCACCACTACCCTGCCCAACTATCAGGCGGCGAACAACAAAGGGTATCGCTGGCAAGGGCGTTCTCCAATTCACCCAAGATCTTATTTGCCGATGAACCTACCGGGAACCTGGATGCCGAAACAAGTGAGAAGGTGGTAAAACTTATTTTCGACCTTAACCGGGAGGCAGGCACAACCCTTGTTTTGGTAACGCACGACCTGGAACTGGCCGCCAAAACACAGCGTATCATCAAAATTAAGGGTGGCAAATTGGTTGCCGATGATAAAACCGGTAATGAATAACGCACCCATGTACAACGTAAATTTTAAAAGAAAGATAAACTTTGCCTGGCTGTTTAAAATGGCCCTGCGCGATAGCCGCCGAAACCGCTCGCGCCTGTTGCTGTTTATCTCGTCGATAGTGTTTGGGATAGCGGCTTTGGTGGCCATCTACTCGTTCAGGTACAATATCCAGAATGATATTAACCAGCAGGCGGCTACCCTTATTGGAGCTGATCTGACCATCAGCGGCAATAAAGAACCCGACGAAAAACTGCAAAAGATATTGGATAAACTGGGCGAAGACCGCTCGCAGGAACGCAGTTTCCCATCGATGGTGCTGTTCCGGAAAACATTTTCGACACGGTTGGTGCAGGTAAAGGCTTTAGAGGGCAATTTCCCCTACTACGGCGAGCTTGAAACCACCCCTGTACAGGCAGGCCGCGCATTCAAAACCGGCAAATATGCTTTGGTTGATAAAACCCTGATGTTGCAGTTTAATGCCAACGTTGGCGATTCGGTAAGTGTAGGTAACGAAACCTTTGCCATTGCAGGGGTGCTTAATAAAGCGCCGGGCCAAACGGGCATCGCGGCAAGTGTTGCGCCGCTGGTTTATATCCCGATGCAGTACCTGGAAAAAACCGGGCTTATAACCGTCGGCAGCCGCATCAACTATAGCTACTATTATAAATTCGATAAAAAAACCGATGTAGAAAAACTGGCCAAGGGCATGGAAACCCAACTGGATAAGGCCGGGTTTAATTACGACACTGTTGAAGGCAAAAAAGAAGGCACCAGCCGCTCGTTTGCCGACCTGTCGAGGTTCTTGTCATTAGTTGGCTTTATTGCCTTGCTGTTGGGCTGTGTGGGCGTGGCGAGCGCTATCAACATCTACATCCGCGAAAAGATCCGTTCCATCGCCATTATGCGTTGCATGGGTGTTAAAGCATCAGAGGCATTTTTAATTTATTTGATCCAAATCTCAGGCATCGGGCTTATCGGCTCGGTAGCCGGGGCTATATTGGGTACAGCTATTCAACACCTGCTGCCATTGGTACTAAAAGATTTTTTGCCGATCACCATATCGGTAAGCATTTCGTGGCTGGCTATTGGGCAGGGTGTTTTACTGGGGTTGATCATTTCCATACTTTTCGCTTTACTGCCGCTCATCTCTATCCGTAATATCTCTCCGCTAAATACTTTAAGGCTTTCCTTTGATGATACCACTACCATCCGCGACCCTTTTCGCTGGTTGGTTTATATTTTGGTGTTGTTGTTTATCACCTCATTTGCCTACCTGCAAATTGGCGATTGGATGGGCGCGATATCCTTCACCATCGGCATTGCCGTAGCGTTTTTAATATTGACGGCTATTGCATGGCTGCTCATCAGGTTTACCAGGGTGCTGGTCATGAGCAGTTGGAGTTACATCTGGCGACAAGGTTTTGCCAACCTGTATAGGCCAAACAACCAAACTATCATCCTCACGGTTTCTATTGGGCTAAGCACCGCGTTTATTGCTACGTTATTTCTTATTCAGCAATTGCTCATAGGGCAGGTTACGCTATCTACCGGCGACAATCAATCCAACATGATACTGTTTGATATCCAAACCGCGCAGCAAAAAGCCATTGCCGATCTTACCCGCAAACAAGGGTTGCCTGTATTATCGCAAGTACCCATCATTACCATGAGGCTGGAAAAAGTGAACGGCAAAACCGCGGCTGATGCTAAAAAAGACAGTACCCTGCACATTGCCGAAAGGGCTTATGCTTATGAATACCGCATTACTTATCGGGATTCCATCACCAATTCAGAAAAAATAACCTCGGGTAAATGGGAAGCCAAGGCCGAGCCAGGTAAAGACATCCCCGTATCTGCGGAGGAGCGCTTCGCACAGCGCATCAACGCCAAAGTTGGCGATAAACTGGTGTTTAACGTGCAGGGCGTTATGATGAATACCTATATCAGCAGCATCCGCAAGGTAAACTGGAACAAAGTATCCACAAACTTCCAGGTGGTGTTCCCTACCGGGGTTTTGGAAGATGCCCCGCAGATCCACGTATTGCTCACCCACGTGCCAAACAACACCGTATCTGCCAAATACCAGCAAGCGGTGGTAAAGCAATTTCCCAACGTTTCCATTATTGACCTCGGGCTGATCTTGAACGTATTGGACGAATTGCTTGGCAAAATTGGCTACGTTATTAAATTCATGAGTGGGTTTAGCATCATCACAGGTATCATCGTGTTGATCTCGTCTGTCCGCATCAGCAAATACCAGCGCATTCAGGAAAGCGTTTTATTACGCACCCTTGGCGGCAGCCGTAAACAGATCTTTGCCATCACCGCTTTAGAGTACCTTTTCCTTGGCGCGTTATCAGCCTTAACCGGCATAGTCATCGCTATTGGTGGCAGCTGGCTTCTGGCTAAATACACTTTTGATATGCCTTACACCGTTAATTTGTTACCGTTGGTAGCCATCTTTTTTATCATTACTTTGTTAACAGTTATTATAGGCTTGTTAAACAGTCGCGGCATCCTTAACAAACCACCGCTTGAAATTTTGCGGTCGAACTCATAAAAATTGAACCATGCTTACTAAACTTAAAATAGCTTCGGCACTTGCGTTAACTATCACTCTCGCAAGTTGTGGCAGCAAACCAACAACAACAGATGCTACCGCTGGGGATACCACTAAAACAGCCGCCGCCGATCCATCCACCAAAAGCATTTTAGTTTTTGGCGATAGCTTAAGCGCCGGGTATGGTTTGGATGATCCGTCTGAATCTTACCCGAGCGTGCTGCAAACCAAAATAGATTCGGCAAAGCTGCCATATACCATCATCAACGGCGGCTTAAGCGGCGAAACATCTGCCGGGGGCAAAGGCCGCATAGATTGGCTTTTGAAACAGCACATAGACGTGTTTGTGCTCGAACTTGGCGCCAACGACGGCCTGCGCGGCATTCCGGTAAAAGAAACCGAGCAAAACCTGCAAACCATTATCGACCGTGTAAAAGCGAAATACCCAAAAGCCAAACTGGTGATGCTGGGCATGCAGGTACCGCCAAATATGGGCGCCACTTATGTAACGGATTTTAAAGAGATGTTCCCTAAACTGGCTACCAAAAACAACATGGCGCTGGTACCATTCCTGCTGCAAGACGTTGGCGGCGTGCGCGCCCTAAACCAAAAAGATGGCATCCACCCTACTGCCGCCGGCGCCAAGATCCTGGCAAGTAACGTTTGGGAAGTGATGAAAGGGGTTTTGTAGGGAGGTCGTCTACTGGTCAGTCATTGCGCCATTAAATCCGGCGTCATTGCGAGGTACGAAGCAATCTCTTTAGGACATTCCCGTAAGCCAATTGTCATTGAGCAAATCATCATGCCCCTCGCCTCGCGCAAGATTAGCGCAGTGTATCTTGTGTGAAAACACGTAGTAAGCTTTCAGCTTGCGCTGCAAGTCTCCCCGCGCGAAGTACGAAGTAATTTCTTTAGGACATTTCCCGTAAGCCAATTGTCATTGAGCAAACCATCATACAAATCCCTCCATTCCGAATTACAGAAACTATCAGACCGATCTTACTTTGCCTGCTACCTCCTTTGATTAACTTCTCGGCAGCGATTGCCTCTTCTATGTGCGAATAGAAACAATAATAAACCAACTTACCACAATTATACCTGGCAGTAAAACTTTTAGGATAAGTTTTGTTTTGATGATCCCAAACACGACTAATTAAATCAGAAGTAACTCCTGTGTAGAAAACAGCATGTTGTTTGTTGGTCACGATGTACACACAACCACCTCGTTGCATAACCATATTTAATGCTTGTTGTATAATTGTCCTGAAGAGATTGCTTCGTACCTCGCAATGACGTGGTTTTTAATTTTCAGCTCGGGCCGGCAACAACTCATATTAATGCCCCTGCACCATCTCCACCTTCTTCACCTTCAAATTTCGCAGGGCGAACCAAAGGATCATGACGAAACAAACGCCGGGTACGACGTAGGCAACCTGAATGTTTGATGCATCAGAGATGCGGCCCATTATTGGCGGTAATACCGCGCCACCTACTATCCCCATAATTACTAAAGATGACCCGAGCTTTGTTTGTGGGCCTAAGTCTTTTATGGTTAATGAGAATATGGTTGGGAACATGATTGACATGAAGAACAGCACCGCCATCAGCACATAAACAACACCTGCGCCATGCAAGGTAACCGCAACTGCGATAAGCCCGATGTTGATAATGGCATAGGTAACCAACAGCTTAACCGGGTTAAATACAAGCATCAAAGCCGTGCCCGAGAGCCTGCCTAACATAAATAGTAATAATGCAATACTTAGTAACGTTGCCGCGCGGTGCTCGCCGAAACCGCCAACATGCTCGCTGTAGCGGATAAAAAAGCTGGTTACACAAGCTTGGCCGCCTACGTAAAAGAATTCGGCCAATACGCCCGACATTAAGTGCTTATTTTTGATTAGCGCGGCTATCCTGCCAAACAATGGTTTGTTTTCAATTTCTTTTAAGTCAGCCGACTCTTCTTTAATGGTTGGGAACGTGGTACGCCATACCAAAATTGCAACCAGTAACACCACTATGCTGATGATAACGAACGGCAATTGTACCGATGAAGCCTCGTGGTTTAAGTATGATTCGAGTTTGGCCGGTGGCATGGCCTCTTCCTGAGCAGCCGTTAAAACAGTTCCCGATAGGATAAACGTACCGCCGATGTATGGTGCAAATGCCGCCGCCATACCGTTAAATGTTTGTGCCAGGTTAATGCGGATGGTAGAGCTTTTTGGATCGCCAATTAAAGTTATAAGCGGGTTTGCGGCTGTTTCTAAAAACGCCATCCCCGAGAATACAACAAACAATGCCCCTAAAAAGAACGCGTAGTTACGCACCGCGGCGGCAGGGTAAAATAACATCGCCCCTACCGAAAATAGCAGCAAGCCGAATATGATGCCACCCTTATACCCATACTTTTTCATGAACTGCGCTGCCGGGATAGGCAACAAAAAGTAAGCGATGTATGATGCAGAATCTATCAATGATGATTGGAAATCTGTCAACTGGCAGGCTTTTTTTAAGTGCGGGATCAGGATGGGGTTAAGGTTAAGGGCAAATCCCCAGATAAAAAACAGGGAGGTGATAAGCGCTACGGCCGCTAAGCTTTTGTCTTTTGACATTGTATCAGTTAAATTTTTGTTTGATGATTGGTGGGCTGAATATAAATGTTTTAATTTACTTCCAGCTCATCTTTAGCGGGCAATTTGGGGAACGGCCCGTGCTGGCCCTGCTGGTACCAAAACACTACCGATGCAATATCATCCTGCAAAGGCATATACCTGCCCCCGCTTTTCCAGCCCAGTGCCTGTATGGTCACTTTCAGGTTTTTCTCGAAACGGATTGGGTCGGTAATATGCCACCTATACATGCCAAAGCGCTGGGCCACATTGTATAAGCCATCTCCGCGTATCACCTGCGGCAGGCCGGTATAGGGGCCGCTAAACTCGGTATAGTTACGGGTTTCGCTGCCATCCGCGTTCTTTTTGCGGGTTTCAAAATTATACGATCCACAAAAATAATCTTCAGTCCCGGTGCCAATAATAGTTGGGAATTTGGTATCGCCATCCATAAAAAACTTTATCTCGCCCTCGCCCCACCAGCCGTTTTTATTAGAGCCATAGGCCAGGTAAGTGCCCACATACTGGCCCTTGCCCCGTATGCTATCAACCAATACATAGTCCTTTTTGTACGGCAGCGGGTTTATCCGGCGAAACTGTGCGTGGAAATAGGCGGCATCATCCGGCACCTTGGTAAGCGTATAATCTACCTGGTAATACAGCACCATATCTTCGTCATCAATATTCTCCATGGTGATGCGGCACTTTTTACGGAACGGCATTGGCCAGTAGCAGTTAAACGCGCTGCCCGGGTTTACCACCACTGCCAGCGAAGTTACCGGCGCGTATTTACCCCAGCCCATACAAAAGAAATCGCCAACGGGGCTCTCTACCGAGGGTGTTGCCTCATCATCCCAATAAAAGCGGATAATAGCGTTGCTCCAATTGCCGGTAGGCGTCATCCAGATATGCTGTATGGCACCCTCGCCGTTAATTTCGGCAACGGTGTAGGTAGTATGTTTTTTGATGACGACGCTTGGGCTTACTTTCCAGGTTTGGCCAAGGTCTCGCGAGGCGCCCGCGCCGGTCCCCGTGGTGGCCATGCCGCCTTTGCCTTTTTCGCCATTGAAGTTTTCAGGGCTGATAGAGCGGCTTACAGCGTCAGACGTTCGGTAAATATTGCCCATGCCGGCATCCAGGCCGTTAAATTTTTGTTGTGCGTGTGCATAGGTAAAGATGCAAAGCACCAATGCCAACAGTAAAAGCTTTTTCATAAATCACAGCAGGTTTAGTAAACTAAAGTAATAAATATCTGCCTACTAAAACAAGATAGGCACGCAACAGCACTGGTTATTACAGCCTTTATCTTAAAAGCGGGATGGTTTTGGTATCTTTGCGCTCTTTATATTTTTGAAATGGCGTGGGCAGATAAATTTAAGCTAAATAAGCAACTAATAAAATCGGTAACTGAAGCAGGGTTTAGCAACCCTAAAGAAATGCAGTTGAAAACACTTAACCGCATTATTGGCGGGCAGGATGTGGTAGCTGTTGGCCCCGAGGGCTGCGGTAAAACTACCGTGCTTGTTTTGGCTACCCTTAACCGTTTTAAACACAGTGCCGATGGTACGCCCAAAGCGATTGTGCTTGCGCCCGACCAGGAAAAAGTATTTGAGATATTGGAACAGTTTGACAGGCTGAACCGTAATAAAACCATCCGTATTGTAAGCCTGCACCCCGGCCAAACTACCGAGCAAAACATGGACGACCTCGCAGAAGGAGCTGACATTGTGGTGGCTACTCCCGACAGGGCGCGTGCTATTTACCTGAAGCTTGGGTTAAACTTGAACAAGGTAGATTTCTTCGCGGTGGATGATGCGCAGCTTATCGTTAAAAAAGGCTTGCAACTCCCTGTTGTAGAACTGGCTAACAGCATTGGCCGCGCGCAGCGACTGGTATTTACCGAGGTAATGCACGCCAAACTGGAGAAAATGATAGCACCCTTTATGTTGGAGCCAGCTATTGTGGAGGTTGAGGAGATGCCGGACGAGCAGCTACCTGTTCACCCGCAGATGCTTTACCATTTACCAAACTTTGGTACTAAAATAAACTTATTGAACTTGTTCTTACAAGATGAGGAGTTATTTACCAAAACCGTAGTTTTTGCCAATACCCGCCTCACTGCAGAGACGATCTATAAAAGCCTTAACAATAAGTTACGTAAAACTGTAGCGATGATAAACCCGCTATCGTTTGAATACAACAAGGTGAACGATGTAGACGAGTTTAAAGCTAACAGCGGCCTGCGCGCGCTTATTGTAGCCAACGAAGGCACAGCGGGTATAGATGTTACGGGCATCCCGTTCATTATTCACCTGGACCTGCCTGCCGAAAAAGAGGTTTACATAAAGCACGTTGAAAACCATGGTGTTGATGCCAATGATGAAACCTTAGCTTTAACCTTTATTACCGATCTGGAACTTGACCAGGTGCGCAAAATTGAGCAGACCACCGGCCAAAAAATGCAAAAAGCGGACCTGCCCGATGAACTGGTAGTGGAGAAAGACCGCAAGCAAAAGGAAGAGGAAAAAGAGCAGGCCAAAACAAAAAAACATACCAAACCAGATCCTAACCAATACGTACCCGGCGAAGCTTTCCACGAGAAGAAACCGGAAAATTCAAAAACATATAATTACAGTTCGGGCACCAAGGCCAAGATGAACATGAAGAAGAAACACGGGTAGGCTTTTCTATTCCCTGCCCCAGAGAGGGATGTGGCGGCGGTGTAGTAAAGCTGTTGTTGATTGTCACCAACAACTATTCGCCATGCTTATTAACCTTGCATTATTAATTATTGGTGGCAACACCAACAATGGCAGATTATACTTATAAATCAGGTGTCTCACGGTGTACCATTTTTTAAAAAATACAACACCTCATAAAATTGTTTAACTTATTGTAATATAAATATTTGAGTGCTTTTATATTACTTTATACTTTAAGTAAAGTTAAAATTCATAAAAACGCAATCATTTGTATATCAACATCTTGGATTAGTGTCCCACACCTTTGTCATAAAAAATGGGACAGTACAAAAATTAAGCAATTAACTATTTTCTATCTCCTTATAAAATTCAATATACAACTCTTCTACCTTGGTACGTGCCCATGGGGTTTTACGCAGAAATTTCAAACTGGAGTTTAAGCTTGGGTTATCCAAAAAACAATTGATGCGGATACGGTAACCCATTTCGGCCCAACCCAGGTGGGCTACCAAAGCTTTCAAGATGGCCTCTAATGTTTTGCCGTGCAGCGGGTCTTTTGATTGTTGCTCCATATAGCGCAAAGGTAAGTTATTTATTTGCTCAGCTGAACCAACTCCAGCGCTTTAAGAGTATCATTATATAACTGGCTGTAGAGCCTTTTATCAAGCACGTTACCACTTATCAACTTACTCCCCATACCTACCGCGCACGCACCGGCCCGAAACCACGCTGCAATATTGCCTGCCTCTATCTCTACCCCGCCGGTAGGTATAAACAATTGCCCGGGGAACAGGTCCCTGATGGATGATATAAAATCTGGGCCAAGGATATTAGCGGGGAAGATCTTGATGAGTTTTGCGTGGTATTGCTGCGCCACATGGATCTCGGTTGGCGTCATACAACCGGGGATATAGAGCAAGTCGTAGTTATTGGCAACCAAGGCAACCTCGTTATCAACAACCGGCGACACTATAAAATCGGCACCGGCATCTATAAAAGCTTCTGCTTCTAACCCTGTTTTGATGGTACCGATACCCAGGTACAGGTCGGGCATATCTTTAGATACCCTTTGTTTGATTCTATAGAGGTTGCTCAGGGCCTCTTTGCCCCTGTTGGTGTACTCAAACACCCTAACGCCGGCATTGTACATAGCACGGATGATCTCGAAGCTTACTTCAGCATCCTCATAAAAAAACAATGGCAACATCCCCTGCGACAAAATGCTATCTAATACTCTTTCTTTTTTGCTCATGCTTATATCCATTTGATGATCCCGGTGTTGGCTGAAAGTAAATATCAACCCACATAATGCCAATAAAACAAAAAAAGCCTATAATTTCTTACAGGCTTTAATATCCGGTTATTCTATTTATCTATTTTACCACCAAAACGCCATCTGCCATTATCGAGATGTCTTTCTTCGGCGTATTGATCATGGCTATCTCTTCTTTTGTTTTACCGGCATCTGCGGCGTAGTGTTTTAAACGCTCAACCGAAGTTTCTTTCACTTTGGCCTTACCCGCTACCACTACCGTTTTGCCCACGATGTTTTGCGGCATAAAGTAGGCGTAATCTGTAAACTGCACCATAATTGGCGTACCGTTAGCTTGCTGTAATTTCATAAAGCAGCCTTTCTTCTTGCAAACCTCAACCACAGTGCCGGTAATTTTACCATTGTAAACGCTGTCGCTGGTAAGCGTTGTGTTCAATGCTTCGGTGCTTACAGCGTTGTCGGCCGTAACTGTTTTACCATAACTAACACCGGCATCGGCAAGTTTAATGGCACTTTGTGCAAATGTGATGGCGGTAAAGCCAAGGCATAATGCTAACAGGATCAATTTCTTCATATTAAGGTTTTTATGATGTTCTCTTCACAAAAATAACACTTTATTTTAATTTCCATGTGGCCCTTCTAAATAAGCCATCCACGGTAAACACAAAATTATTATGACAAATTCTTTATTTATATAAATCCCATTAATATTTGATTATAAGTAGTTTATTATCGTACATTTCTTAATAGTTAAGACAGGTTTTTACGGTTTTAATGATAGGTAATTTTGTCATGCGGCGAAAATGAAACTTTTTTTGACGACGATAGATTCTGCGTTATCGCTCGGGACGACAGAACGAAATGCGGTTAACTTATTACCCTAAACGTTAAATTTATCCGCTCCTTTATTGCTTTGATTGATTTAGGCACCTGGTGTTCCCAGTTGTGCTGCAGGTCGCCTTTCATGATCAGGAGCGAGCCGTTCTCCAATTCTACCGAGTGCTTCAACTTATGGTCTTGTTTGTGCCTTACATCAAACCTGCGCATCTGGCCAAAACTAACGGAGGCTATTATAGGGTTTATACCCAGCTCAGGTTCATCATCGGCATGCCAGGCAACAGAATCATTGCCGTTGCGATAATCGTTCAGCAAAACGCTGTTAAATGTTATACCTGCGGCTTTGTCAACCCGTTGTTTAATGAACAGCAATTCTGATGTCCAAGGATAAGGGTCGTACTTTTTGCCGCTAAAAGCGTAGGTTTTACTATTATCACCATACCAGGCTGTTAACCGGGGCGTGTTAAGCAGCTTACCATACATCCGGATGGTTTCCTGTTTCCATTGGATAGAGGCCTTTAACTTTTCCAGCAGGTCGGCGCTTTCCGCGGGGCTAAAGAAGGTTGGGCGATAATCCATTAATTCTAAAGGGAGGTTGGGGCTCTGCCCTCCCCCGTCAAAAAAACTCAGTTGCTCCATTATAATTAGTAACAGTTTTTCGGCACGGAAAGTGTTATAAAACACTAAAAAATAATAGCATATGAGTTCGGCATTTGTAAAAGAGGGCGAAGCCCAGTGGCTGCACGAGATAGGCCCATCTATGACTGCCCTGCTGGTTTTTCTGCGACACGAAAACGGCGGGTTAAGAATCTATGAACGTAAAAACTACTATAACCCTACCGAAGGGCGCGACGTTTACCAGATGAGCGACGGACTTAGCTACGCCAAAAATGACGAAGGCAAGTGGTACATTGTGTGGGATTGAAATGTTAAAATAGGTTAAACGGTAACTGCATATTATCTATTTTGATTTTTTTGCGCTATCGTTGTATCACACAAACCTACACTATGAAAATTTTACGCCTGTCACTATTACTATTTGTATGCCCATTTGTTTTTGCATGTAATTCGCCACATAAGAAAATCAACCTTACCTCAAAAGTTAGCCTGATAAGTAACGGCGTAAGGATAGATTATACGGATACAGGCCGCGGCGACACCACCCTACTATTTGTGCACGGCTGGGCTATCAATAAAACCTACTGGGCCGACCAGGTGGCGCACTTCGGCAAAAGGTATCGGGTTGTTACCATTGATCTGCCGGGCTTCGGAAAATCGGGTAAAAACCGCACCAAATGGAACACCGCCGCTTACGGGCAGGATATCAAAAATGTAATGAATCAGCTCGGCCTTAAAAATGTGATATTGGTTGGGCACTCTATGGCAGGCAGTATCGTTTTGCAGGGTGCCGTCGACGCGCCGGAGAACGTAATAGCGCTGGTTGGGGTTGATAACTTTAAATCGGTAGGTATCGCATCCGCGGATAGTGTAAAGGACAAACAGGAATATGCGAAGGCGATTTCCGCCATGAAAAAAAACTTTAAGGCTGTAGCATTCGATTGGTTTAACCAGGGGCTGTTCTATAAAACCACCAGCAAGGCTATTAAAGTTAGGATCTTGAACGATGTTGCCCATACCGATTCTACCATTGCCATTGCCACACAGGAGTGGGATAATTTTAATGATGCGGCGATGCTTTTAAAAGCGAAAAAGAAACTCTTTCTTATCAACAGCGATTACCAGCCGACTGATACTACAGGTTTGGTCGCAAAAAAGATTCCGTACAAATTACTGATCATACATGATACGGGCCACTTCCCGATGGTTGAGAAGCCACAGGAATTTAATAAACTGTTGGACCAGGTTATTGCCGGTTTGTAATACTAACAGAATCGCCCATATCAATATCAACCACGGCATTCTTTTTAATAGAAAAAACAAATACAGCGCCTTCGCCGATGCGTGATTCGGCGTGGATTTTCCCATCCAGTTTTCCTACCAATAGCTTAACAGTGTGCAAACCAAGGCCGTTGCCCATTTTATTAAAGCGATCTAACGCGTTAAGAGTAACAGCTTTCTCGAAAATTTTGTCGAGGTCTTTCTCGGCAATACCCATACCGTTATCGGTAACTTTAAAATGGTAGGTATCCCCCTCCTCTTTAAACAATATTTTGATAACACCTTTTTCTTTATCGTTATATCTAACCGCATTGGTTAGTAGGTTAAGAAAGATCTGCTCGAGCGCCACGTTAGAACAAATAAGTTCGTGCTCGTTAAGGGGCACGTTTATGGTGATGTTTGCAGGTACATCAACCAACTCTATTACATTTCTTAAAAGTACGTTCAGTTTTAACGTTTCCTGGTTTGATAATAAGCTTGATGGCTGGCTTGAATAGTCCAGCATGTTATCTACCAGAGTAAGCAATCTTTTAGATGCGTTTATGGTTAACCCGGCAAGGCTGCGGCTTTTATGGTCGCCCGTATTTTGCAGGCGCATTTGCAGTGCCTGCGAGGTAAGTAAAATACTGCTTAGTGGGTTTTTAATATCGTGCGCTGCAGTTGAGGCAAATTTCTGGATGAACATATTTGCTTCCAGCAGGTCTTCGTTGCTTTTTTGCAGACTGCTTATTTTGCGGCGAAGTTCCATTTGGTTTAACACCTGTTTGGCTAACACCTGCAGGGCTTTCAATTGTTTTTCGCTAAGTTCTTTTGGTTCGCGATCTATAACGCAAAGGGAACCTAATGCATGGCCATCCTCGTTAAGCAACGGCACGCCGGCATAAAAAACCACTTTTTCATCACCGGTTACAAAAGGGTTATTGCTAAAGCGCTCATCTTTACGGGTGTCTGTTATAACCATTACTTTATTTTTGCTGACAATGGTATGCGCGCAAAAGGCATATTCTTTTGGTGTTTCGCTACCCTCAAAACCGTACTTTGATTTAAACCACTGGCGCTTGTCATCAATAAGGCTGATAAGTGCGATTGGGGTTTGGCAAATTTCTGAAGCAAGCATGGTAAGCTACTCAAAGTCGTCTTCTGGTGACGTGTCGAGAATATTATACGAAGCCAACGATGCCAAACGTTCGCTTTCGTTCTCCGGTAAGGGATAAGATGGCGTACTCAATAGTTTTTAATTAGACTATAAATGTACACATTATAAAATAACCCTTCGGTTTACGAAAGGTCATTTCTTACAACTTGTGTTATTTTAACGGTAGGGTAAACCAAAAGGTACTTCCTTTGCCTAATTGGCTGTCTACACCTATATCCCCGCCATGCTTCCTAACAATTTCGGCACTTATATAAAGGCCTAGGCCCAATCCCGAGTTTTGGTAGCCGGAAGCATCTGTACGATAATAACGCTCGAAAAGATGTTTCAGTTTAGTTTCGGGGATGCCCGGGCCTGTATCTATAACAGATATTTTAGCCATTCCTCCTTTTTTTTCTATCTTAAAGATGATGTCTTTTGAATTTGGCGCGTACTTCACCGCGTTGTTCACCATGTTTACAATTACCTGGTCTACACGATGCTCATCCGCGTGGATCTGTAACTTTTCGTCGCCATGAATGATCAGGTCATGCTTTCCCGCGGCGCGTACATGGTTGCAACATTGGGTAAGCATGTGGGCGATGGTAAACGTTGTTTTCTCCAGCTTAAGTTGCCCCTCGTTCATGCGACTAAGATTAAGCAAGTCCTCTATTAGGGTGCTGATCTTATCCATGCTGCGATTGCTTTGCTCTATAAGCTTAGTCATAATTTGAGCCGAAGGATCATCCTTTATCCTATCCATCAACTGCAGTGCCGCTTTAAGGCTGGTAACGGGTGTTTTTAGTTCGTGGCTGGCAATGCTAATAAAATCGTCCTTTTGCTGGTCGTACGCTTTGCTTTCGGTGATGTCAATAAGTATGCCCGCCATTGTTTTCGGCTTACCATCATCATAGTAAACTTTCCCCGTAGACCGGATCCATCTTGGTTTACTACCATCGGCAGGGTTCACCAGGTACTCTATATCGAAACTCTGCTGGGTCTTAATCGCGTTTTGGATCACGTCGTTCACCCTACCTGCGTGGCCGACGTCAATAAGTTTGTAAGAACCTTTAAATGTCACCTCCTCCTGTGGCAACAAGCCATTAATTTTTTTTGCCTGATTAGACATGAAGAGCTTATCCGTCGTTAAATCTACCGACCATGTACCCATCTCGGCCGAATCTATCGCTTGTTTTAAAGTATCCCTGGCCTTTTGCAATTCATCTCGCGCATTTACCTGCTCAGTGATATTTAATACTGTTGTTAAGATAGCCTCTACGTTCCCGTCCTGATCAAACAACGGGTCATATGCAAAATCAATTACATAATTAACCTCGCCCAGTGCGGTCTTCAACTGTACATCTATTTCAGGGATGGCTAATCTTTCGCCGGTATTGAATACATTATCCAGCATTTTGGGGAACGGCTGGTTGATGATCTCGGGGAACACATCCAATAGTTTTTTGCCGAGGGCTTGTTGCGGGGTTCGTCCCCATATTTCGTACATAGGGTCGTTGGCAATTTCGATCACCATTTCCCTGCCGCGTAAAACCGTCATCCCTATCGGGGCGGTCATAACCATACTGTTTAGCCTGTTTTTACTATGCTCAATCTTTTGGCGGGCGGTTACCTGCTCGGTAACTTCAATCCCAATCACCATAATGGCACTAACCTTGCCTTCGGCATTTCGCAAAGGTTCGTAAACAAAATTTACAAACACCTGCTCAGGCAAGCCATTGCGAATCAGCGACAATTCATGTTCGCTGGCAATAAAAGCTATGCCCGACTTAATAACATCGTTCATTACCGGCGTATAAGCCTCTGCCGCTTCGGGCACCGCTTCCCAAATGGTTCGGCCTTCCATCTCATGCCTATGCTTTCCCACCAGTTCAAGATAGGCATCGTTTACATCCTGTATCCACAAGTCGGCTGCGCGGATAATACAGATACCTACCGGTGCTTGTGTAATTACTGACCGCAGGCGCGCTTCGTTTTCAAATAACGTGCTGTTTAAGATATTCATTATCTCCTGCGACTCGGCAAGTTCCTCGTTGGTAACGGTAAGTTCTTCTATGGTAGATGCCAGCTCTTCGTTTGAAGCGCCTAATTCTTCGTTAGCTGCAGCGAGGTCCTCGTTGGTCGATGCCAGTTCTTCATTGGCTGCCTGTAAATCTGACTCCAGTTCCAGTTCGCGCTGGCGGCTCAGGTAACGGGCAGTAACATCAATAGCAGTATGCAGTACACAAATGGCCTTACCCGTGCTATCGGTTATGGCCTTGTATTCAAAATCAAAATAAAAGGGCTGTAGTTTTCCGTTTACCACCAGGTCGGCACGGGTGTCGCTGCCTGATATGGTTTTACCTGTGTGAAGTACACTTTGCAATAGGCCCAAAAATGGCTGGCCTTTTAATTCGGGTAAGGCATCTTCAATGGGTTTGCCTATTACCGCGCGGTCTTTACCCCAAAGAGCTATCATCGCATCATTAGCGGTTTCGATGATCATCTCATCGGTGCTGTGGATAGCAGTAGCTGTTTTTGCCTGGGTCAATACTTCAAGCAGTAAATCGCTGCTAAAATGGCTTGGATAAGTGCTCATTCAAATATGATGATGGATCTTGTAAAGTTAATTTATAAAAGTTGTATCAGGGGGCTAATCACTCGGGCGCAAAAATACCGCCAAAGCTTATCACCAACAAATATTATAGCTATAGGTTTTAAACAACCTAAAATGTTAAGGTAAATCAGAAAGTGGTTCCTTTACCCAATTCACTTGTTGCACCAATTTTACCGCCGTGTTGCGCACAATTACCGAACAAATGTACCATCCTAAACCCACCCTTAGTATTGTATCTCCGAGTAATCGGCACGATAATTTAAAGTTTCAATTTAACCCCGCCGTTAATTACAAACCCATCCAACGGCGCGTAAATATCCCTGAACACGGGGTTGCTGATGCTGCCTGTATAAATACTATCGAACTTTGTTTGGCGGGTATCGGTCAAATTTTCGAAATTGACGAATACCGAAAATCGCTTCCAGATCCGCTCGGCCATAAGCCCGGTTGTCCAGTAGGCTTTACCCATAGCGCCATCGTTTAGTTTCTGCGGACTAAAGTAATAAGCCTCGGCCCCTATCTTCCAGGTATCCTCTATCTCAAACATCAGCACATTGTTTAAGCGGTGTTTTGATACCAGCGTGTAGCTGCTTATGGTGTTACCTATGAGTTGGGTAACATCAGCATAAGTGTAACCTATTAATAGCTTAAAGTTGGCATAGGTTACCTTTACGTTCGTTTCTAATCCTTTGGTGTTAAGGTCGCCGGGGGGCTGTTGGTATTGCAGGTTACCATTGGCTAATTGGGTAAGCAATATGGGATGCGCTATACGGGTATAAAAGAACAATTGGTTGATGCTGAAGCTACCCTTACCATCTAAAATTGCCGTGCGATAGTTGATGTCGTAATTGGCGCCGTATGACCGCTCGGCACGGGTATTGGCAACATCTAAAGGCAGCACATTGCGGAACTGGATCCGCTCGGCATCTTCGGTAAATACATTAGGGCCTTTGTAACCAAGGCCACCACCAAGGCGGGTAGACAAGTGCGGACTGATCTTCCATAACCCGGAGAGCTTAGGCAAAAACATAAAACCGTATTGATTATGGTAGTCACCGCGGATGCCGGTTTCAAGTGTAAAAGTTTTGCTAATATTCCAGGTGTTTTGGATGAACCCGCCAATAGTATTGTTTCGATAACTGCGCAAAGGGAAACTGCTGTTAGTGTCCTCATTAAATTTATCCGTCAGGAAATTAAGCCCAAACACCCAATCGGCCCTGGCCGTGTTGCTGATGTAATTAGCCTCGGAATAAGTAGACAACTGCTCGCCCGAGAAGCGGTAGCCCGGCAGGTTTATGGTACGGTCGTAAAAGCTAACGCTGTTTTTGAGTATGAGCTTTTGAGTGCCGTTTAGTTTGTGCACCAACTCGGCCTGGGTGCTGTAGCGGCCGGTTTTATTTTCCTCGAAGTAAAAATGCGCGGGGTCGTTGTCGCCTTGTATATAGTGCAGATCGCCGCCTATACGGTTCTCTAACGTGGCGTTGATGCCGGCGGTTAGGGAAGTTTTATCGTTGAAGTAAAAGTACAGCTTGGGGTTTAGCGTATAGCGGTTAAATTTGGGGATGGCCGTCAAATCGATATCCGATGGATCATAAGCTGTACCGTGGTTATAGGCCGCGTAAACAGAAGCGCCTGTCTTTTTAAACTTTTGAGCATAAAATATACTGGCATCTAACCCCAAAGCCGATGTACCGTTCAACAATAAGTTTAACTGCCGTTCTTCAGTTGGTATTTTTGATACCAGGTTTACCAGCCCGGCAATTGCGCCGCCGCCGTACAGGGTAGACGATGAACCTTTTATCACTTCTACTTGTTTCAGATCTAACGGGGCAACCTGCAGCAAACCCAGGCCACCCGAGAAACCGGAGTACAAAGGAAAACCATCGCGGATGATCTGCGTGTATTTACCATCGAGCCCCTGGATGCGGATACTGGAGTTACCGCTTGTGGCCGATGTTTGCTGGGTTTGGATACCTGTACTTTCGGCCAATACCATTCGGATATCGCCGGGTTTCATATTGCTTTTTTCGTCCAGTTCCTCACCGGATATTACCTCTACCCTGGTAGGGATATTGGCAATAGTGCGACTGCTGCGCGTGGCAGATACCACCACTTCATTTAGTTCGTTTTCTTCGGCTTGCAGCAAAATCACCATTGGTTGTTCCCCGGTAAACGGGAAGTTGAGCGTATCGGTTCTGCTAACGTAACCAACGTAACGGAAATTGATTATTTGTTTTCCAGCGGGAATATTAATTAAGGTGACTATCCCCGCCGTATCGGCAGTAGCGGCAATGGTTGTACCCTGTATTTTTGAAGTGGCACCAATAAGCGGCAGATCTGTTGCCGCATCTTTTAAAACGGCTTTAAATGTGTTTTGGGAATATACTGTAACAGTACAAAGCAGTGCTGCAATAAGCACAAGAAGTTTTTTCATGTTTTGTAATTAGAATTAATACTTAATGGCGACCCATATAGGGTCTTTGGTTAGTATTAACCTAATTTTGGCGGCTGCCATATAGCAAGCACCACATCCTTAACATTGGGTTGCTGATAAGCCGGGTAACTTTGCATCAGTTTAGCAGAATTTGCCGGTAAGGTAATGGTTGCGGTTTTGGCAACGGTGAAACCCGCGCAGGTACCACAAGAGAAGAATGGCGAGCAGCCCGCGCAATCTTTGGCTTTACTTGCAGCACCTTGCTCCGTTTTAACGCCCGCGTCGCAATCGCTATCTGTACAGCAAGGCTTTACCGATAGAAAAAAAACAACAAATGAAAATAGGATGCAAAACAGTTTCACAACGCAAAAGTATCATTTTAAATTTACGTGGGTAATTAAGTTACATGGCAAGCGTGGTGCCTTCCTGCAACAGTTCGGTATAGGTATAAAATTTGCGGAGCGGCAAGCTGGTATTGTAGAAAATTTTTACCCGCATAGCCTTTAAGCCAAATACGCCTTGCAGGTCCTCCACCTCAAGTAGTTCTACTTCGCTATCCAGCATGTTTTTGGTTTGCAGGAAACGGATATAATTAAGGTATTCTACCTCTTCCTCGTGGTTAGAGTACACGATGGTAAGTTTGCCAACCGTTGTAAGGCGGTCGGTAGTGCCTTTTATAAAGGCCTTGTCTATCCTTTTTTTAACGATCTCGAACCGGGCGTTATACGTACCATCTACATCAAATCGTTTTTCATCCATCCGGAAACGGATAGACATTGGCAGGCTGAACACCAATATTAGCGAAGTAACATCAAGCGGATAAGGCAGGTTGCTTTTCATAAAATAATGTTCAAGTTCCATCTCGCAAAGCACTTGTAATTGCCATAAGCGCAGGTTGTACAGGCTACTCATATTAAATGCCTTACCGGGGGCTATCGACGCCCCTATGTACATGTTGTGTTCTATACCATCCGTTTTAAAGCGTTCAAAATAATGCGGGTATGCTTCCTGTGCCTGTAGTTGCGCCCTATCCAGCAATTGGGCCATCTTCTCGTTTATAAGCGATACGGTGGTTTCGTACTTGCGGCGATTTTGGTGAAAATCGCCCTGCTTATCTGCTTTTTCGAAGTAATTATCAATGGCGGCTTTATCCCTTACCGGCAGGTCACAAGCTTCTTTTAATAATGGGTTGATATGCGTTTCCAGGTAATTCTGGATATGCTGCTCGGTATCGGCCCGGAGAGAATTTTGCACATCCATAACCAATTCTTGCAGGTTACGCACGTTTTGCTCCAGGTTATCATCATTTACCTGCCCCTTTAGGTGCTCTACAATAGGGATAAGCGCCGTTAGCTGATCCTGCAGATCTAATTGTACACTGTGGTTGCGGGTATCAGATGATCCTTTAATATCTATTTGACCATAAAGCGGGTACACATCATGGAAACTTACTTCCTTTAAGGCGTATTCCTTTTTAAGGGTTTTATTTTTAATGAATTTTACCGCTTCTTTTTTAAACTTCCAGTAAACGCTTGGGTGGATAGTTGTGTATTCGTCTTGTATAAGCGCCTGCACCTGGTTTTGCATATTGGTGTATTGCTTATCAATGGTATCGGTAATGTAAGGCATTACTATCTCCAATTGATTAGCGTTAATGCTGTTCAGTTCGCCAATATTGGAAGATACCAGTTCTATAATACCCAGTAGGTGCCCGTTCTTAACCACGGGGGCCAATATCATACTTTGTATTCCCTGGTCAACAAAGCGCTGCGCCATGATGTTCTCCGGTTCTTCCTTTAAAAACTTGCCAATATCAGATACCGCGAAGTATGTGCGCTCTTCTACCAGTTGCACCAGCCAGCGCACACATATATCGTCAAAGCACTGCTCTTCCATATCTTCCGGCAGTAAAAAGCTCCTTAGTTTTGGGTTGAATGTGGCTTTGGTGAAAGTATTATCAGCATCATTAAAAGACGTAAAACCAACTTTCAGGTCGGCTATCTTATATATGGAACGGAAGACTTCTATAATGTTAGTTCTCAGATCTGCGCTATAATCCGCGCCAAGTAATGTGCCTTTTAACGATGATACCGCATTCTCTACCGTTGCATCAAACAGGTTTATCATGGCAAAGCCCCTCAAAACCCAGCTATCTGCAGGGAAGTATTTTTTCCAAAGGCTAATGTCGGTGTAGTTATCACGAAGCAACTCAATATCTTGCGGCGTAAGCACGGGTGCGCCCGGTGCAGGCTCCACGTCCATAAAATCGGCATTGTATAGTATGCGGTAATGTTTCATCACCCCTTTTGCATCGGGGATGTCATAAAACCATGGGCGGGCGAAATTGAAATTGGTTCCGTAAAATTCGTTTAGGATAATACAGCAGCTGCTTACATAAACCTGGTGCTCTGTAAAATCCCTAATGTTAATACCAAACGCGTCGCCTGCCTCTCCCAATATCTTTTGCAAGCGATCAGTCTGGTTAAAAAGCATATCCTGGAAAGGAACGGTAATGGCTTTGATCTCATTATTGGTTAATGCCTCGGGGAAAATATCTGCAGTAAGGCGTTTAATAAGGCCGGCGTGTGCTTCAATTTGGGCAGCCTCAGTCATGCCGTAAATCAGTTCGGGGTATGGGGCTACCTCATCAAGTAACTCCTGCGCAAGTGCAGACCGCATGCCGTTATTTAAAGCGGCTTGTTCTTTCAACCGGTCTATCAGTATGTGAAATGATATCCGGATCTGGAACGGGCTATCTGCAAATGGTTTAAGGGTCATATATTATTAAATGGCATTAACTGCCATGTCAAAAATTCGAAAGCAAATTTAGCTATTATATTAAACAGAACATTTTATTAAAAAATGTTTATGACTTAATATAACGTTACACAGGCGTTTAGCGCCTTATGCCCCGCAACAACAACGCCGTATCTACACCAATTGATGCACCAGCGGCTACATCGGTAGGGTAATGTTCGCCAAGGTACATTCGTGAATAACTCACCGAGCCTGCCCACAAAAACGCGGGGGCTATAACATACCATTTTGGATACGCATTTGATAATGCCATGGCCGTAGAGAATGTACTTGCCGCATGCCCGGACGGGAACGAGGTGCTGCTTGCCCTGTAAACAGGCACAATATTAATATTCTGCACAAAAGGCCTCGGGCGTTTTACTAAGTGTTTTAATAACAACATCACCCCGTATGATATGGCCGTACTGCTGGCCACATAAAGCGAGTTTTGGCGCATTTGCTTGTCGTTAGTTACAATACCACCAACCAACAATACAGCGGGCACACCAACGTCGCCATATTTATAGGTGCGCGATAAGAACAGCATCACATCTGTTTGGGGCGGCGAGCGGTGATCTTGCAGATCGAGCATTATTCTGTCATCAAACTGTTGAATTTGGTTCTGTGCTACCGATTTAAAAGCCCCCGGCAAAGCTGTAATAAGCTGTATAACAACAAATACAGGAAGGAAGTATTTATTACAGATGAACCCCATGAATGCGCGGCTAAAAATTTAACTTTATATTTACCAAAGTAAATAATATTTACGGCGCAAAAGGTCAGACACGGGTAATAAAAACGTGTTAGGCATAACAGCTTTTTACATCTAAACGCACATCATGAACTACCCCGAGTTACTGCACCAGATCAGGGAATACGCGTTATCGTATTACAAGGCACACGGCGATGATAAATTATACTACCACGATAAAGGCCACACCGAAGGCATGGTAGCTGCCGCTATGCAAATTGGCAACCACTACCAGCTTAACGACCGCGACTTTTTTATTGTACAGGCTACCGCGTGGTTCCATGACCTGGGCTACATGGTTGATATGGAACACCATGAAGCACAAAGCGCGGTGCTTGCAGAAAACTTTTTGCAAAAACAAAACGTGCCCGGGGCCGATATTGCCGATGTAAAAGGGTGTATAATGGCAACTAAAATGCCGCAGCAGCCTAATACACTTTTAGATAAAATTATTTGCGATGCCGACCTGTTCCATTTAGGCAGCGATGACTTTGCCAAAAACGACAAGCGCCTTTTGAAAGAAGTTAGGGCCCTGCATAATCCCGACTTGAGTAAAAAAGACTGGCGCATAAAAAGCCTCAAATTTTTAGAAGGCCACCACTACCATACCGATTACGCGCAGGTTTTGCTAAACGATGGTAAGGACGCCAACATCAAAAAATTAAAAGATAAAATAGCATCAGACGAAGATAAACTTGCCCAAAAAGAAGAAAAAGAAACCGGAAAGTTCACACAAACCACGCAATTAGCCGATCACTCATCCCCTGCCGAACCTGAGGAAAAGAAGAAAGAAAGAAAGGAAGAACGCCCGGAGAAAGGTATCGAAACCATGTTCAGGATCAGCTCCAGCAACCATCAGCGTTTGAGCGACATGGCCGATAATAAAGCCCACATCATGATAACGGTTAACTCCATTATCCTATCGGCGGTTATCAGTTTATTACTGCGTAAACTTACCGAGTATGAATATTTGGCTATTCCAACCTTCATCCTGTTATCTATCAGTTTGCTGGCCATGACGTTCTCTATCCTGGCTACCCGCCCGTCTATCCCAACAGGTATTTTTCAACGCAGCGATGTTGACGAGAAGAAAGTAAACCTGCTTTTCTTTGGTAATTTTTATAAAATGCCTTTAGAAGATTACAAATACGGCATGGTAAAAATGATGGAAGATAAAGACTTTTTATATGGCAGTTTAATTAAGGATGTATATTTCCAGGGTGTGGTGCTCGGTAAAAAGTACCGTTTGCTACGTGTGGCTTACAACATATTTATGTTTGGGTTGATAGCTTCCGTAGTGGCATTTATCATTGCATCTGTTTTATATAACAACGGCCATAAATAAGCATGCTAAACCCAAAATACTTTAACAGGGACCTAAGCTGGCTTAGCTTTAACGGCCGTGTGCTGGATGAAGCCGGCTCTGCTGCCGTGCCATTGGTAGAGCGGATCAGGTTCCTGTCTATCTACTCGTCAAACCTTGATGAGTTTTACCGCGTGCGGATGCCTGTGCTTAGGGCCTTGAAAAACATCGGCCAAAAAGCAGACAATACTATTGATGCCAATGAGCAGGAAACCATCCTACAGCAAGCTATGGCCACCGTGCTCACTCAGCAAAAGCACTTTGGCCAGATCCTGACCACACAGCTTATCCCCGCATTAAAAGCTAATAAAATAAAACTCCTTTATAACGAAGAGTTGCCCCCAAGTTTGGAGAAAGATGTTGCAGATTATTTTCTGTCGGAGGTTTTGGCATTTTTACAACCGGTTGCGTTAAATGAGGATACCGAGTTTTTTCCGCAAAACAACAAACTGTATTTCGTAATTCAGCTGCGCGATGGTGAAGACGAAAAGTTGATGCTGCTTAACATCCCGTCGGATGAGTTGCCGCGTTTTTTCTCTACCAACTGCGATGGCGAGCAGTTTATTTGTTTTTTGGATGATATTATCCGCTTTAATCTTAACAAGCTCTTTAAAACCCAAACTGTGGAGGGTTGCTATAGCATAAAGATAACCCGCGATGCTGAGCTTGACCTGAAGGACGAATACCCCGGTGGTTTATCTGAACAGATAGAAAAACAGCTGCAAAAACGCGACAATGGGCTTGCCACGCGTTTTTTGCACCCTGCAAATATGCCGTTGCGCATTTTGCAGTTGATAGTACAACATCTTGGTTTAGAGAACGCAAGTAATGTACAGGGCGGCAGGTACCATAACCTGAAAGATTTTTACGACTTGCCGGTAAATAACCCCGCCCTGCTTTACGATAAATGGCCGGCTGTAAGCCTGCCTCTGCCAAACGATGAGCCGCTGGTGAACGCCATGGCAAAGCAGGACCTGCTGGTAAACGCGCCTTATCAATCGTATCATACCATATTGCGCTTTTTTAACGAGGCCGCTAACAACCCCGATGTAGAAGAAATAAACGTTACCCTTTACCGCGTAGCCAGCGATTCTAAAATTGTGAACGCGCTTATCAGCGCGGCAAAAAACGGCAAAAAGGTAAATGTGGTGGTAGAATTAAAAGCCAGGTTTGATGAGGCCAATAACCTAAAGTGGGCCAAAAAATTAAAGAACGCCGGTGCCGAAATTATTTACAGTGTAACCGCTTTAAAGGTACACGCCAAAGTAGCGTTGGTTAAAACCCGCAAGGGCGACCGCATCTCCTACTCGGGCCTGATGGCTACGGGTAACTTTAACGAGGGTACCGCCAAATTTTATACCGACCATATCCTGCTTACCACCAACCCCGATCTTTTACGCGAGGTGGAATTACTATTTATATTTTTAGCTAAACGCGAAAAACCAAAAGAGGATAACCAGATAAACTTTCAGCATTTGCTGGTCGCCGGTTTTAACCTTCAAAAAGGTTTTTTAAAGTTAATAGACCGCGAGATAGAACTGGCCACACAAGGCAAGCCCGCTTCCATAATCATTAAAATGAACAACCTGGAAGAAAGGGTGATGATAGATAAGCTCTATGAAGCATCACAGGCGGGGGTTAAGATCCAGCTTATTATCCGTGGTATTTGCTGTTTAATACCGGGCATAACAGACATGAGCGAGAACATCAGCATAAAACGTATTGTTGACCGCTACCTGGAACATGGCCGTATCTTCATCTTTAATAACAACGGCAACCCGGAAATTTTCATGGGCTCGGCAGACTGGATGAACCGTAATATTTACCACCGCGTAGAGGTTTGTTTCCCTATTTATGCCGATCATATCAAACAGCAATTAACAGCGCTGGTTAATTTACAACTGAGCGATAATGTACAGGCGGTTGAAATAGATAGTCATCTAAACCAAAACAAGCCCCAAATAACGGGCGAACGCTTGCAGTCGCAGCAGGCCATTTATCAATATTTAACCCCCGACAAATAGTATGAAAGCAGCAGCCATAATTCCCCTTTTACTTATAGGCATTATAGGAACATCTTGCAGCCAGGAAAAAAAGAAATCGAAAAAAGCCGAAGCACCTGCTGTTGCTACAAGCAGTAGCGCCGCCCCCACACCTTACGATTTCAATAATCCTGTAAAATATAATATGGGGACAGATCTGCTCGAGATCTCGGGCATCGCGTTTAACAACGGAGACACAAGCACCATTTATGCCGAGCAGGATGAAGAAGGTAAGATCTTTTCGTTCCGCCCCGGGGATAGCAAGGTAAACCAGGCCACCTTTGGCAAACCCGGCGATTACGAAGATGTGGCAGTGCTAAATAACTTTGCTGTTATATTACGGAGCGATGGTTCACTTTTCACGTTCCCGCTTGCAGAGGTTAAGGCAGGCAAAATAAATAATGTTAAAGAATTTAAAAAGATCTTACCCGACGGCGAATACGAAGGCCTGCACGCCGCCGATGGTAAGTTATATATATTGTGTAAGCAATGTGCCGGTACCAACCACAACAAACAAGATAACGGCTATGTCTACAACATGGCCGCGGATGGTACAGTTAACGCCGCCGGCGAGTTCACTATCGATGTAGAAAAAATTGCCGCGCAGGTTGGCAAAGGCAAAATGAAGTTCCATCCATCGGCACTAGCTAAAAACCCGGTTACGAAACAATGGTATGTGCTGTCATCGGTAAATAAGTTAATAGTGGTGCTTGACGGGCAATGGAACGTTTTGCAGGCCTACCCTATTAGCGGCAAGGTGTTCTTACAACCCGAGGGCATCGCATTTGACAGCGATGGCAACTTATACATATCTAACGAGGGTGACAAAATAACACCCGGTAATATTTTGATGTTCAAGCCAAAACCTAAAACGACCCCGATACTATAGATACTAAACCCTATCCCTATGCTACGAAAAATACTTATCACAATTATAGTAGTGCCTGCCGCATTATCGTATAGCAACGCGCAAAAAGCACCGCCGCCAACGGCTGTTTTCAGGGATAGCATAGTTGTAAAAGTGCACCCAAAATATAACGAAGGAGGCGGCATCCACCGCTGGTTCTTTGGCAAAAATTACCGTAACGAATGGGCTACCGCCGTAAAACTTCCCATTATCCGTATATCTGAAATTTATGGTGGTTTAACCCCCGAAAAGGAAGGCGGCGGCATGCAATCAAAATCACTTCGGCTTAAAGATAAAAGCGGTAAGGAATGGGTGATCCGCAGCGTGGAGAAAACACCGGATAAGTTAGTTCCCGAAAGCCTGCGCCAGACTTTCGCGGTAGATTGGCTGGACGATGCGCTGAGCGGCCAGCACCCGTTCTCGGCATTGGTTGTTCCGCCATTGGCAGATGCTGTTAATGTACCGCATGCTAACCCTGTTATTGGTGTTGTAGTTGACGACCCTGCCCTTGGCGAATACAATAAGGTGTTTGCCAACCTGGTTTGCCTGCTGGAAGAGCGCGAGCCGATTGGAAAATCTGACAACACCCTAAAAATGCTGGAGAACCTGGTTAAGGATAACGATAACAGTTTTGATGGTGAAAGCTTTCTTCGTGCCCGCATGCTGGATATGCTGATTGGCGACTGGGACCGCCATGAGGACCAATGGCGCTGGGCCGAAACTAAAAAAGACAAAGGCAAGGCTTACGTTGGCGTTCCCCGCGACCGCGACCAGGTGTTTCATCTTGAGGAAGGTTTACTGCCGGATATTGCCGCTTTGCCTTATGTAAACCCGGTTTTAGGGGGTTTTACATACATTCCCAACTATAGGTTTGGCATATATAAAACCCGTTTCATAAACGCCTATCCTGATGCGCAAATGACGCATGCGCAATGGATGAAAATAGCCGATGAGTTTGTTGCCGCCGAAACAGATGAGGTGTTCGAAAAAGCCCTTCGGCTACTGCCGGGCGATACCTATAAAATGGGGCATGAAGTACTGCTGGCAAAATTGAAAGCCCGCCGCGCGCTTATCCCGATTACTATGGATAAGTACTACCGTTACATATCGCACATCCTGGATATCCGCCTGAGCGACAAGAACGAAAAGGTGGTTATAACGGGGATGCCGGATAGCAGCCTGCGCATCCAGGTAAACAAAATCAATAAAGATGGCGAAGTAAAAGACGTACTGATGGACATTGCCTACGAGCCAAAATACACTAAAGAAATCAGGCTTTATGCATCCGGTGGTGACGACAAAATCACCATCGATAACACCACCTCACCTATAAGTTTGCGGGTTATAGGCGGTAATGACGGAAATAAGGTTTATAACGTGGTACAATCGGCCAATAAGGTACGCGTTTATGATACCCACACGGCTAAGTTTGAGGGTTTGGACAACAGGCTGAGCAAACATATCTCGGCCGATACCAGCAACACCCGCTTTGTGCGCACAAACCCATACAATTTATGGATGCCACTTATAAACGGTGCATTAAATGCCGATGATGGCTTACTGATTGGTGCGGGGTTCAAATACATCAAAAATAATGGCTTCCGTAAGCTGCCATACACCAGTTCGCAAAGTTTTATGTTGACGCATGCCTTTGCTACAGATGCCTTTCGTATTAATTATACAGGCGAATGGATAGAAGCCATTGGCAAAGCCGACCTTGTTTTAAGGATAAACGCGCAAGCACCGGATAATACCGCCAACTTTTTTGGATTAGGTAACGAAACAACGCTTGATAAGGTACAGCCAAAGTACCGCAGGTTTTACCGCGCCCGTTTTGATATCTACGAGGTTGACCCCGCACTGCGGTGGCATACCGGTAAAAACAGCACACTAAGTGCCGGCCCTTCGTTCCAGTTTTATCATTTAAATTTAGAAGATAACGCGGGCAGGTTAATTAGTAACAGCTCGCTAATTGGCTCTTATGATAGTGTTACCGTTGATAGAGACAAGGCGCACGTTGGCCTGTCATTAAACTTTAACAGCAACCAGCGTGTTGGCGGTATTTTGCCAAGGGGTGGTTATTACATTAACATTAGTTTGCAAGGTTATACCGGCCTAAACAATTACTCGGCAGATTACCTGCAGATCCGCCCGGAATTTACTTTCTATCAAAAGCTTACCGGCAATGCATCGGTGGTATTATCAGACCGGATTGGTGGTGGTATCAGCGTGGGTAAACCTGCCTTTTACCAGTCAATGTTTTTGGGTGGGCAGGGCAATTTACTGGGCTATCTGCAATACCGTTTCGCAGGCAAACACATGGTTTATAATAATCTGCAGGCAAGGGTAAAACTATTTGATATAGCCAGCTACATAGTGCCGGGTCAATTGGGCCTAAGCGGCTTTTACGATACAGGCCGTGTTTGGGTCGATGACGACAGATCTGACAAATGGCACCATGGCGTTGGCGGCGGCCTATATTTTTCGCCGGGCGGCTTAACTATTTTACAGGTTTTAGCGGGCCATTCTACCGAGGGTTGGTACCCATACGTTTCACTAAACTTTAGAATTTAATAATTAATAATTTATCATTTTACGACAAATCACGGCCAGCTAAGTGTTTAAAATACACTATTTGCGCAGCGCCCCGTTTATAGCTAAACGGGCGCTTTTGTCATACCACTATCTCAACTACTGACTTTTGTCATGCCAAAGTTAAATAGTAAATTTGGTTGACGATATTCGTCAACTTGGTTTACCTTTGTTGTGTTATTAATCACAGCAATGAAAACGTTAACCCTACCTCAGCAAAGCATCAGCAATCTTTTCAAAAGAAATACTGACCATACCGCTGTTTCACAAAACACCGTATCTACCTCAACTTTAGGCAGCAAAAACAGCATGTCTGCAAGCCAGTACATCATCAGCGCGTTGGAAGAAGGGTTTAAACAAAACTTTTTAGGTGCTGATATTGATATGGAGTTTTTAACCCTTACTGTTCGCAGCTATGCAACATCAACGGTTAAAGCTATCCGCAAAATGACGGCTAAACCTGCCAAACAACAAAACATCAACCAAACCTCTATCTAATCTCACAATAAAATGAAAACACTTTTTACTCAAATAGTTAATAAAATTGCAGTGCTGCTTTTGGTGCTGCTTTCGTCGGTTACGGCGCTACATGCACAAACCATTGTGCGCGGTGTGATAACAGATGCCAAAACAAAACAGCCAATGAGTTACGTAACCGTAACTTTTGCAGGCACCACACAAGGCGCAGGCACCAATGGCCAGGGCCATTACAGTATCTCCACTACCGATGCAAGCATCAACCAGATCAAGGTATCTTTTGTAGGTTACCGCACCGCTACACGTGCTATAACCCCCGGCCAGGACCAAACCATTAACATCGCACTTACCGAAGACAACCACTCGTTAAGCGAGGTGGTTGTAAAATCGGCCAAAAAGAAAAAATACACCAATAAGAATAACCCCGCCGTCGAACTGATCCGCCAGGTAATTGCCCACAAAGCACAAAACCAGGTCGAGAATTATAACTATGCCGAGTACAAACAGTACGAACGCATGAACTTTTCGTTAAGTAACCTAAGCGATAAATTCCGCAGTAAAAAGATCTTTAAGAACTATCAGTTCCTGTTCCGCGAGCAGGATTCTACCGCTATAGGTGGCAAAACATTGCTGCCGATGTACCAGGAAGAAAAAACATCTGACAACTACTTCCGCAAGGCGCCATTCGCTAAAAAGCAGATCATCACCGCCAACAAACAAGTAAAATACGACGAGAATTTTGTAGATAACCAGGGCCTTACCGCATACTTTAACCGTATGTACCAGGATATCAACATCTATGATAACAACGTATCACTGTTAAGCAACCAGTTGTTAAGCCCTATCGCTAACGGCTCTCCCGAATTTTACAAGTTCTTTATTACTGATACACTTAAAGATGTACAGCCGAACCTTATCGAGCTAAGCTTTACACCACGCAACACCAACAACCTTTTATTCGAGGGTAAAATATATATCACGATGGATGGCAACTACGCCGTTCAAAACGCGCACTTAACCGTTAATAAAAACATCAACCTTAACTTTGTAAGGCAAATGCAGGCCGACCTCTCTTTCGAGAAGAACAACGACGGCCGTTACCACCTTAACCAAAGCGACCTGAAGATCGAGTTTGGTATCAACAAAGAAAAAGGCGGCGGTATATATGGCGAACGCCTGGTTACGGTGAGCAACTTTGTGATCAACAACGCGCGTACCAACGATACCTATAAAGGCCCTGCACAAGTTATAGCGCTAAACGCAGAGGACAAAGACGATACCTACTGGCAAATGACCCGCCCCGATACTTTAGACGCGGCATCGGCAAGTATCTATAAGAACATTGATAGCCTGCAAACCATCCCATCGTTCAAAAAAACAATGGATATTGCAACACTGGTATTAGCCGGTTACAAAAACTATGGCACATTTGAAGTTGGCCCTGCCAATACATTCTACAGCTTTAACCCCGTAGAAGGTTTCCGCGTTCGTTTAGGCGGCCGTACCACCCCTACCCTTAGTAAACGTGTTTACTTTGAAACGTACGGTGCTTACGGTGTGCGCGACGAAAAATTCAAATACTTTTTAAGCAGTACTTACTCACTTAACAACAAATCTATCTATTCGTTCCCGCAAAACTACGTAAGGGCAAGTTTCCAGCACGATACCAAAATACCGGGCCAGGAACTGCAATTTGTACAGGAAAGCAACTTCCTGCTATCATTTAAACGCGGTGCAAATGATATATGGTTGTATAACGACATTTTGAGGTTTGATTATGTGCACGAGTTTACCAACCACTTATCGTACACATTAGGTTTCAAAAAATGGAACCAGACACCTGCAGGTGCTTTACAATATCAAAACCTGTTGCCAAATGGCGCTTTAAACAATGTAGACCTGATCCAGACCACCGAGTTATCGGCACAAATCCGTTGGGCACCACATGAAAAATTTTACCAGGGTAAACTTTACCGCACCCCAATACCTGACAAATATCCCGTGTTTATCTTGAACTATACTCAAGGTATTAAAGGTGTATTTGGTGGCGAATACAATTACCAAAACGTAATGGGTAACATCAGCAAACGTTTTTACCTTTCGCAGTTAGGTTTCACCGATGTTACTACCGAGGGTGGTGTTGTGTTTGGCAAGGTGCCATTCCCGTTATTGGATATCCACCACGCCAACCAAACCTACGCGTTCCAACTGCAATCATATAACTTAATGAACTTCCAGGAATTTGTGAGCGACCACTACGCCAGCATCGCTATCGACCATAACTTTAACGGCTTTTTGTTTAACCGCATCCCATTGTTGAAGAAACTGAAACTGCGCGAGATAATAGATGTAAAAAGCCTTTGGGGCGGTGTACGTACCGAAAACAACCCTAACAGCGACCCATCGTTACTGCGTTTCCCGGGTGCATTAAATGGCGGTGCGGGCACTTATGCCTTAGGCAGCACACCCTATGTTGAGGGCAGCATAGGTGTAGGTAACATATTTAAATTGCTACGTGTAGATTTTGTAAAGAGGTTTACCTACCTGGATAACCCGGGTGCACCAAGATACGGTGTGAGGTTCTTTGTCAAATTTGACTTTTAATTATATATATTCGTAAACCAGGTTGACATTTAATTGTTAATAGTACTATCATGGCAGAAACTTGTGTAATGACCGAAGAAACAAAAAAGGTTGCCCCAAAGTTGGTGTACCTGCTTAAGCGCCTTTTGGACGAGTGGATGAGCAAAAAGCTTTGCCGTATAGACCAGCCGGGTTTTAACAGCGCGCATTTGCCACTGTTTATGAGCATAGGCAAAACGGGGATCTCCAATAACGAGCTGGCCGCCAAAATGAACGTGAGCAAACAAGCCACCAGTAAAATGGTAAAAGAGCTGGAAGCCATTAATATGGTACGCAGCGAGAAAAGCATTGATGATGCCCGTGTAGTGATGTTGTATTTTACCACCGAAGGCGAGGCATTCTATTATAACTTAAAGAAACAGGTTGCCGACCTGGAAGATCAGTATAAAAAAGTTGCAGGTACCAAAAATTACGAAATTGCTATTGAAGTGATGCTGAAACTTGTAAAGTTTCATGAAGACAATAACTGCACAGGTTAATAATCATAAATTAATTAGGAATTTAATAAGCAAATGACATTAGGATGAAACGGTTTATTATTTACCGTTGTACATTTGCTTAACACTGTTAAATAATCTAATAGGGGTAAATAAAATGGCCAGCAAGGATAGGATATTACGATTGAAAGAGGAAACCAGGGTGAACATCCTGGAGGCCGCTTTGCAAATTGTTAAAGCAGAAGGATGGCAGGCCCTGAGTATGCGTAAAATAGCAGACGTTATTGAATATACCGCCCCTATTATTTACGAATACTTCGCCAACAAAGAGGCAATACTTTTAGAACTTAACCGCCAGGGTTATTTAAAATTATCAAAGCAATTACAGGAAGCTAAAGACAAACACACCTCACCGGCAAACCAGCTGGAAGAAATGTGGCTTAGCTATTGGAATTTTGCCTTTGCAAACAAAGAGCTTTATCAAGGTATGTTTGGCATCACAACCAGCTGCGCCTGTAAAATGGTGAACGAACTGCCCGAGGCAGAATTACCATGGGATATTATTTCGGCATCTATTGGCGATTTGATGAATATTCAGGATATGGATTCGGATATCATTTGTACCAAGTACTATACTTTTTGGTCGGTAGTACATGGGTTAGTTTCTATTAACTTGCTGGACCGTGGCGACTCTGATAAAATAAACAGACAAGTGTTAAGGGATGCTATCACCGGCATAATAAGGTCTATCACCCCTTAATTTTTTTCTAAATATTTAAACATCGTTAAATTATCTAACGATGTTAAATTAACGTTAACAAATATAAAACTCACGTCACATGGAAACTACAATCACCTCGACATTAAGGCACTTAACAGTGTTAAATAATCTACCAATGTTAATAACTAATTTTTGTTGCCGTTAGCTACGGTGATAATTAACCGAAAACTCAAACATATAATATCGGATACAACAATACTTATAAGCATGTACAATACAACAAAAACAACAGACACCATATATATTAACAGCCTCCGGGCTGCACTCACTCCCATTAACTCACCATCAAAACTAATCATCATGAAAATTATCTTAGCAGCGATCATCGCCATTTCCATATTCAGTTGCGGGCCAAAGCAGCAGGCGCCACAGGCACCACCCCCACCGGCATTACCCGTAGCGGCAGTAACAACAGGTAACCAAACAACTTACCAGGAATACCCTGCATCTATAGAAGGTACCGTAAACGTTGAAGTTCGCCCACAGGTAAGCGGTTCATTAGATAAAGTATTTGTTGACGAAGGCGCTTTTGTAAGCGCAGGCCAACCGATATTTAAAATAAACGAACAACCGTTCCGCGCTGCCTTAAACAACGCGTTAGCAAGTTTACACGCCGCAGAAGCATCACAGGGTAACGCCCAGATAGAGGTTGATAAACTTACCCCCCTTGTTGCAAACAAAGTAATATCAGAATACCAGTTGAAAACAGCGAAAGCGACCTACCAGGTAGCAAAAGCCAATATCGAATCGGCCAAAGCCAACGTTGCAACCGCGCAGATCAACTTAGGTTATACCCTAATAAAAGCACCGGTTAGCGGTTACATTGGCCGTTTGTTAAAAAAACAAGGCAGCCTGGTTTCACCACAGGATGTTGAAGCGTTAACCCAACTGTCTGACGTGCACGAAGTACACGTTTATTTCGCCCTTGGCGAAAAAGACTTTGTAGGCTTTAAAGACCGGTACGAAGGCAGCACCATTAAGGATAAACTTAAACACCTGCCAGCAGTAAGCTTACTATTAGCCGATGGCAGCGAATACGCCAAAGCAGGTAAAATAGATGTAATAGACGGTCAGTTTGATAAAAATACCGGCGCCATTACAGTAAGGGCAACCTTTGCAAACCCCCAAGGCTTATTACGCTCGGGAAACACAGGTAAGGTTAGGTTAAGCCTGCCGCATCCAAACACATTGATAATACCTCAATCGGCTACCATCGAAATGCAGGATAAGATCTTCGTATTTGCATTGGCAGATAGCAACAAGGTTAAAAAATTACCTATTACGATTGAAGGCACAAGCGGCGAAAACTACCTGGTTAAAGATGGCGTTAAAGCCGGCGACCAGATAGTGCTAAGCGGTATCGACAAATTGCAGGAAGGAATGGTTATAGCCCCGCAAAAATCTGCAGACAAAGCAGTTGCCGTAGCTAAAAACTAATCTGAGAATAGACACAAGAATTTAAGAATCAAGAAACAAGATATGAGGAATTGGGGTGATGCCATAGGGTGTCTTGTCTCCTGCTTTCTTATATCCTGCCACTCTAAATAAAAATATCATGTTTAAGAAATTCATAGAAAGGCCGGTATTATCAACCGTTATCTCCATATTGTTGGTGATAGTAGGTATACTTGGCCTAACCAAATTGCCCTTAGAGCGTTTCCCAAATATTGCCCCGCCGGCCGTATTGGTAACCGCTGTTTACCCGGGCGCAAATGCCGAAACGATATTACGGTCGGTAACACCTTCCCTGGAAGAAGCAATTAACGGTGTAGAAGGCATGACCTACATGACATCTACCGCCAGTAACGACGGTTCACTTGGTATCACCGTTTACTTTAAACAAGGCACTAACCCAGATCAGGCAGCCGTAAACGTGCAAAACCGCGTTTCGCAGGCTACAAGCCAATTACCTGCCGAGGTTGTGCAGTATGGTATCACCACCACTAAACAGCAAAATAGCTTTATTGGTGCGATGGCCATTTATACCGATGATCCAAAAAAATATGACGCAACCTTTGTTGCCAACTACGCGCAGATCAACATAGTACCCGAAATAAAACGTATCCCGGGCGTAGGTTCGGCACAAGTATTTGGCGGTGTAAAAGATTACAGTATGCGTGTGTGGTTAAACCCGGCACAAATGGCGACTTATAAAATTACCCCTGCCGAAGTTATGGCCGCCATTCAGGATAAAAACGTTGAAGCTGCCCCCGGCCGTTTTGGCGAGCGCAGTGACAAATCATTCGAGTACGTAATTAAGTATAAAGGTAAACTCACCAAACCCGAGGAATACCAGAATATTGCCATCCGTTCTAACGCAGATGGTTCGGTATTGCACTTAAAAGATGTAGCGCGTGTTGAATTGGGTGCATACTCATACAACAGTTATAGCAACCTAAACGGCAAGGATGGTGTTATTATCGGTATCATCCAGTTATCTGGTTCTAACGCGAATGAAATCCAGATCCAAATTGATAAACTGATGGAGAAAGCCGCTAAGAGCTTCCCTATCGGCATCAAATACAACCAGTTCTATCGTACCAAAACAGACCTGGACGAATCTATAACCCAGGTAGAGCATACGTTAATAGAAGCCTTTGTGCTTGTATTCATCGTAGTATTCATATTCCTTCAGGATTTCCGTTCTACCCTTATCCCGGCAATTGCCGTCCCGGTGGCTATTATTGGTACGTTCTTCTTTATGCAATTGTTTGGGTTCTCTATTAACCTGTTAACGTTGTTCGCGCTGGTACTCGCTATTGGTATTGTGGTGGATGATGCCATTGTGGTTGTCGAGGCCGTGCACGCCAAAATGGAGCACGACCCAAGCCTCAGCCCTAAAAAGGCAACTACCGAAGCAATGCACGAAATAACCGGTGCTATTATATCAATCACGCTGGTAATGGCTGCAGTGTTCCTGCCTGTAAGTTTCATGAGCGGTTCTGCCGGTATCTTCTACAAACAGTTTGCGTTGACCATGGCCATAGCCATTATCATATCGGCTGTTAACGCTTTAACCTTAAGCCCTGCTTTGGCTGCGCTTTTCTTAAAGAACAAGCACACTGCTGATGGGCACAACGCACCAAAAAAAGGTTTTGTAGATAAGTTTTATGCAGGTTTTAACGGTGGTTTCAACTTCATCACCAACAGGTATGTTGGCGGGTTAAAATTACTTATCAAAAATAAATGGATAAGCATGGCCGGCCTTGGGTTGGTTATTGTTGCCACCGTATTTATGGTGGGCCGCACAAAAACCGGCTTTATACCTACCGAAGATCAGGGCTTTGTAGCCATAGCGGTTTCAACCCCATCGGGTACATCGTTAAACGGTACTAACAAGATCTTCAAACAAGCCGAAGAACAGTTAAAAACACTGCCGTCTGCAAGGTTTGTTACCGCGCTATCGGGTTTCAACTTCTTAACACAGTCAAGCAGCCCGTCGGCAGGTGTTATCTTCCTGTTATTAAAACCTACGCATGAACGTGGCGATGTAAAAAATATCGACGAGATCCAAAACATTGTACGTGGCAAATTAGGTGCTGTACCGGGCGGAACATTCTTCGTGTTCAGTTTTCCAACCGTACCGGGCTTTAGTAATGTGGAAGCTTTGGATGTGATGCTGCAGGATAAAACCAACGGTAAACTGGATAAGTTTAGCGGCATTGCCAACAACTTCATCGCCAAGGTGATGCAGAAACCGGCAGTTGCCTACGCCTTTACATCATACAAAGCCGACTACCCGCAATTGCAATTAGAAATTGACGACGAAAAGGCCAACCAGCTTGGTGTAAGTGTTAAAGATATCTTATCAACTATGCAGGCCTACTTCGGTACCGCGCAAGCGTCAGACTTTAACCGCTTTGGTAAATATTACCGTGTGGTTGTGCAAGCTGATATCGCCGACCGTACCGACCCTACAACTATCGACCGTGTGTTTGTAAAAAACAAAGCAGGCGAAACCGTGCCTATCAACACCCTGGTTAAATTAACCCGTGTGTATGGTTCAGAAACCGCATCGCGTTATAACCTGTTCAACTCTATCGAGGTGAACGCTATCCCTAAACCGGGCTACAGCTCGGGTGATGCTATTGAGGCTATCAGGCAGACAGCAAAAGAAGAATTGCCGGAGGGTTACGCGTACGAGTTCTCGGGCCAAACCCGTGAGGAGATCTCATCAGGCGGGCAGTCTACCGTGGTATTCCTGCTGTGTTTAGTGTTCGTTTACTTCCTGTTATCTGCGCAGTACGAAAGTTACATCCTGCCATTGGCTGTGATCCTTTCTATCCCTACAGGTTTGTTTGGTGTGTTTGCCGTACTTGGATTAACCGGTATAGAAAACAACATCTACGTACAGGTAGCGCTTATCATGCTTATCGGTTTGCTGGCCAAGAATGCCATCCTTATCATAGAGTTCGCGGTGCAGAAACGCAAGTCGGGTATGAGCCTGGTCAATTCAGCCATCGAAGCTGCAAGATTAAGGATCCGCCCTATTGTGATGACATCACTTGCCTTCGTATTCGGGTTATTTCCAATGAGTATAGCAACAGGGCCGTCTGCACAGGGTAACCACTCTATCAGTATCGGTGCTGCCGGCGGTATGGTATCTGGTGTAATATTAGGGTTATTAATTATCCCGGTACTGTTTGTGATCTTCCAGCATTTGCAGGAAAAAGTTAGCGGCACACCGTTATCACGCCATCTGGATAAAAATTACAACCCGGATGCTAAGCCTACAGAAATAGCAGAAGCACATTAAAAGGTCTTACTCACCCCGACTACGCTTCGCTGGTCGACCCTCTCTGCTTTGCAAAGAGGGTGAAAAAGTCAAGTCCTCTTTCCGCTTACGGAGAGAGGGTGGTCAAGCGAAGCAATGACCGGGTGAGTAAATCGCAGAGTAGAAAACATTCAATAACAACCGATCCGTATACCCCTCTCCCCTGGAGAGGGGTTGGGGAAAGGCTAAAAACACAACACAATGAAAAGATACATCAACACATTCGTCTTTATGCTGTTAATGGCATTAAGCGCATGTAAGGTTTCAAAAGATATTGAAACGCCCAAACCTGCATTGCCCGTGGCATTCAGGAATGCAGCTACTACCGATACTACCAGCATTGCAGATATACAGTGGAAAAGCTTTTTTACTGATGCTACCCTGCAAAAGTTGATAGATACTGCTATTGTAAACAATTACGATATGCAGATAGCGGTAAAAAACATTGAGTCCTCGCGATTACTATTTGCCCAGGTAAAATGGAACTATACCCCTACCGTAAACCTTAACGTTACGGCAAGCACCAGCCGCCCAAGCGACAACAGCCTGAACGGTTTAAGCCTGGGCGCATTTGGCGTAGGCACTAAACATATCGAAGATTACTCGGCCAACCTTGATTTATCGTGGGAAGCTGATATCTGGGGTAAGATCCGCAACCAAAACAAAGCCGCTTTAGTGCAATATTTGCAAACTGCCGAGGCTAAAAAAGCCATCCAGACCAACATCGTAGCCGGTGTATCGCAAGGGTACTATAACCTGCTGATGCTGGACGAGCAATTGACTATCGCCCAAAAGAATGTAAAGCTGAACGATAGCACACTGCGCATTATCCGTTTGCAGTTTGATGCAGGCCAGGTAACTTCATTAGCAGTGCAACAAGCCGACGCGCAACGCCAGGCAGCAGCCCAATTGGTACCCCAGTTTGAGCAGAATATCACCATTCAGGAAAACGCATTGCGTATTTTAACAGGTACACTGCCAGATAGGATAGAACGCAGCAATACCCTAAGCAACCTGCAAATTGCCGATAACCTGCCATCGGGCTTACCATCGGCCATTGTTAGCCGCAGGCCCGATGTAAGATCTGCCGAGTTAGCTTTGAACATCTCTAACGCAAACGTTGGCATCACAAAAGCTAATATGTACCCGGCATTAACTATCAGCGCATCCGGTGGGGTTAATAGCTTTAAAGCAAGCAACTGGTTTAACATCCCGGCTTCGTTATTTGGTTCCGTTTTGGGTGGTTTAACCCAGCCATTGTTCAACAAAAAAAGGTTGAGGACACAATACGAAGTTGCGAAAATAGATCGCGAAAAAACAGTAATACAATTCCGCCAGTCGGTATTGAACGCCGTTGGCGAAGTATCTGATGCTTTGGTATCTATCGAAAAATTAAAAACACAGCAAACCATAGCAGCTAACAGGGTAACTACCCTGCAGCAGGCAACCGGCAATGCCAATATGTTATTCAAAAATGGTTTGGCAACTTACCTGGAGGTGATAACCGCACAGGGTAACGTACTGCAAAGCGAATTGGAACTGGCGTCCATCAAACGTGCGCAACTCAGCGCCGTCTCCAACCTGTACCGCTCTTTAGGCGGTGGCTGGAGATAAAAATACCCATTGATGAGTGATGAGTGATAAGCCGCTTTACCGGGGTTCCCCCCTGGTGAGCGGCTTTGTTATTTTGTACTGTCCCGTTTTTGTGACCAACGTGTGGGACACTTACGTAACACCATGATATACAATAGATTAATTTTTTATAAATTCATCAAAAAATAAAACAATCACTTCATATAAAATATATAAATATATGTATATCAATTATTTATACATTTTATATAGGATCTCTCATTTATCAAAAAACGGTACAGGACGGGACACCGTGGTACACCCGTTCGTTTTGATTATCTATCAGCAATAATTACGGCCAGGTACAGGCATAAAAAAGTAATTGCTACGCCAATAAAAGCCACCAGGATAACCCTTCCCCATCCAAATAAACCTTCGCCACCTGCGGTGTAAGCTATAATTTGGCTTCCCTGAAAATGATCTGCCATGTAATAGGCGGCCCAACCGTATGCTAACGGAAAAATATAGTTAGGGATTTTAACGTCAGCAGGTATTGCAACAATACCGCCGGTTATTATAATTGTAGCTGCAATCCCGTAGATCCAGGAAGCCCTGGCCCTACCCTTGTCGCCAAAAGCTTTGTAGTTTTCGGCAAAATAGTAACCCGCCACAATTGGCCCGCCTAAAAATGTACCAAAACGGATCTGCGTTGTGCTAAACACCCTGGGTTTTATAACTGCTTCGGCTACCTGTTGTTCCTGCTGGATTTCCATTGAATTATTAGATGGTATAAATTTATATCATTTTAATGGCGATGGCATAATAAAGGTTAGCGCGTACATATTATTAAGTGCCAAAAGTCTAAACACAGGTCAGCATATTATAATTAGTTCATAAACTGCAATTTATTTTTAATTAAAGATATTATTACGATATTACTATTGTTTAATAGACGGGTACTTAATTGAATATATTTATAATTAACAAGTTATTACATAATGTTACGCAACTATTCTTTTCACCGCTATGCCACGATCTTAAATATATTAAAGATCGTTTAATACTTCCTTCCAAAAAATTTTAGCGATGCAAAACCCGATAATTACTTCACTTTACAGCCCGGCCCCTTTACCCGGAAAATTAAGATCTATAACCATAACGGGTTTTATAAGTATCACCATAGGCTCTTTAGTATTAACCGGCTGGATATTCCACATAGCTATTTTACAAGCTGTGTTACCAAAGTTTGTTTCAATGAAGGTTAATACAGCTATCGAATTCATTTTAGTGGGGTTTGCCTTGCTGGTTACACAATTCAAAATCAGGAAAAGCCACCTGATCATCGCGCGTATCTTGTATTTAACTGTTATTGTGATCGGCTTTGCTTCGTTAATTGAGAGTATATTCCGATTTAATTTAGGTATAGACGAACTATTTTTTGCTGATACAGCTGCTGTTAACCAACACTTATCTTACCCCGGGCGGATGTCTCCAATAACTGCTGTTTGTTTTATTTTGCTGGGCTGCTCGTTTTGGGGTTTTACAACTAAGTCGAATATTAATCATATCATTTCTCAATACTGCTTAAACTTTGTAACAGCCATTTCTGCTGTGGCCATAATAGGATATTTATACGGCTTATCGTCATTTTACAGCATTAGCTATGCTGGTTCAATACCTATACATACCGCGTTCTTATTGTTTTTAATATCGCTTACCGCAAGCTGGCTTCAGCCCTCTATAGGGATAAATGAATTATTCGCCGGTAAGCTTGTAGGCAATGTCATGGCTAAAAGGGTTCTTATTATTGCTGTTTTTATAATCCTATTTTTTGGAATTCTAAGTTTAATAGGCAGGCATTTTAAGTTGTTTTCTTTTAAGAATGGTATGAGTTTACTCATTATTGGTTTTATATGCGCGGGATTTGTGATGGTTTGGAACATGGCCCGGTGGATGAACAAACTTGATACGGGGCGCCGTGATGCCGAAACAGAGGTAGCGTTGATGAATGATCAGCTTGAACTTAGGGTGAAACAACGGTCAGACAAATTAACCATCCTGATGGCAAAATACCGCGAAACTGAAGCTAAATTTAAGGCTGCTTTTGAACATTCTGCCATAGGGACAGCTTTGGTAACCTTAAAAGGCAAGTGGTTTCAGGTAAACAGAAGTTTATGTGATATGATGGGTTACAAAGAACAAGAACTGCTTACCATGTCAATCGATAGTATTTACGGCGATAACCGGATGGTTGATCCACATCAGGAAAATGAGCTGTCAGCCATTTTTAGCAATCCCGGCAAAATTGAAAGGCGCTATAAATGTAAAGACAAATCTATCGTATGGATATCTGTAAATACCGCGGCGGTTAACAACAAAAAAGGTGGCGCAATTTACTTTGTTAGCCAATTTGAAGATATAACCAACCGCAAAAATGCAGAAATAAACCTTAAAGCTGCATACAAGGATATTGAAAACCACGTAAAAACCATACAAGGGCTTGCCTGGAAACAATCGCATATGATCCGCCGCCCGTTAGCCAACCTACAGGGCCTTACCGGCCTCTTGAAGGACGATAATTTAGATAGCGAAGTTTTGGTTCATATCGAAAAAGAGTTGATCGCTTTAGATAAGATAATTATTGAAATGGCTGAAGATGCGACATGCAAAGGCATCAAAAAAATCGTAGCCAAAAAACGGTCCTTCAAAAAGCCGGTTAAAATTACCTAAGGTAAAAATGGCATTTATACTTGAAGCATCAATTTATCTGCTCCCAAAAAATAAATTCATCGATAACAAAATCCTCAAAAATTCCCTATATTTATACAAGGGCGCATTTTGACAGCTGCCAGGCTGCAACACCCATGTTTTAATTGTTAAATTAAAATAACCAATTATGAATGCGATACATAAACTCGAGCATTGGGGCGATGCACATCACCCCGCTATTCTTGACCTGCTGCGGATAACTTTAGGCATTTTTTTGTTCATGAAGGGTTACGCGTTTTTTCACAACATGGCTTTTTTGCAATATACCATCGAAGATCAAAGGTTAATAGACCTATCGTCAACGGCTTTGGAAGTTTTGATGTACTATATCACTTTTGTACACCTTGCCGGCGGAGTGTTAATTGCCCTTGGTTTGCTAACGCGATTATCCTCCATCTTGCAATTACCCATCGTTATCGGGGCGATTTTTCTGATCAACATTTTTAAATCGGCCCCAAACTCCGATCTGTGGCTTTCTATTTTTGCCTGTGTGCTGCTGGGCATCTTCGCCGTTATTGGCTCCGGGCCCATATCGCTTAACAAGCTTTTATCCCCGGTGAACAAAAAACGCATTAAAAACCCGATATTGGCCCTACATCTAACACATCATGAAAACAGACTACGGCACCCTATCGCAAACTATTAACGGCTTAAAAGAAGAAGGCTACACCTTAGATTTTAACATCCACGAAGAGGGCCTTTTGTGCCAAACCAGCAATACCCAACTATCGCCAAACGATTTTGAAATAGACAGCGTGTTCCGTTTTGAGGGAGAATCGAACCCCGACGACGAGGCCGTACTTTACGCCATATCATCAAAAAAAGATGGCACTAAAGGCACGCTGGTAAACGGTTACGGGATCTCGGCCGAAGAAATGCCAGCTGCATTGGTTGAGAAATTGCGCACACACTAAACTGGCATTTTCGGCAAGCCTTATTTTAGCTACATTACCGGTTACGGGTTTTGCTATCTGATGGGGTAACCCAAGCCAAAAGTGAGGCGCAGGCAAGCGTGCGCGGCTGTGCCTCATAACACATTCTTAATTGATATACAATATATTAGCTGTGAGTTTCACAATTTATTTTCACTATAAATAAGCTAAAAAATTCGGTTACTTAAACATAGTATCTAAATTGCCGGCATGGATAATTTTATGGCCGCCAGGTCGCAAATGGCATTGTCCCTGGGCTTTCACATAGTATTTTCGTGCATTGGCATGGTGATGCCATTTTTTATGGCCGTGTCGCACTTTTTATGGCTGCGAACGGGCAACCCTGTTTACCAAAATGTAACCAAGGCATGGAGCAAAGGCGTTGCCATCTTCTTCGCTACGGGCGCGGTATCGGGGACAGTGCTCTCGTTCGAGTTAGGCCTGCTTTGGCCAACGTTTATGAAACACGCCGGGCCTATATTCGGTATGCCATTTTCGTTAGAGGGAACAGCATTCTTTATCGAAGCCATCGCTTTAGGGTTTTTCCTTTACGGATGGAACAGGTTTAACCGCTGGTTCCATTGGTTTACGGGCGTTGTAGTAGGCATCAGCGGCCTTTTATCGGGCATACTGGTGGTGGCAGCCAATGCCTGGATGAACAGCCCCGCCGGCTTCGACCTGATAGATGGCAAGTACACCAACATCGACCCAATAAAAGCGATGTTTAACCCGGCCTGGTTCTCGCAAGCCCTGCACATGTCGGTAGCGGCGTTCGCGGCAACGGGCTTCGCGGTGGCGGGCGTACACGCGCTGATGATATTGCGTAAACAGAATATAAACTTCCACATGCGGGCCTTTAAAATCGCGGCCATATTTGGCGTGGTGGCAGCCATATTGCAACCGCTAAGCGGCGATATATCTGCTAAGATGGTAGCAAAAAGGCAACCCGCCAAGCTTGCCGCAATGGAAGCGCATTTCGAAACTAAATCATATTCGCCGTTGATCATCGGCGGCATCCCCGATGTAAAAAATAAAAAGGTTAATTACGCTATAGAGCTGCCCGGCATGCTCAGTTTTATGATACATGACGACTTTAAGACACCCGTAAAAGGCCTCGACCAAATCCCCATCAAGGATCAGCCACCTATCGCGGTAACGCATTTCGCTTTCCAGATCATGGTGGCCCTGGGTATGCTGATGATGGGCCTTGGCGTGATATACCTGATAGCCCTTTGGAAGAAGAATACCTGGTTTGATAAGCGCTGGTTCCTCAAGCTATTCATTTTGGCCACCCCTATCGGTTTTATCGCCGTAGAGGCCGGGTGGACCGTTACCGAAGTTGGCCGCCAGCCCTGGATAATACAAGGCGTTATGCGCACGGCAGATGCCGTTACGCCAATGCCGGGCATCAGCTATTCGTTCTACTTGTTTACGGCGGTTTATTTTACGCTGAGTTTGGCAGTGATATTCCTCCTATACAGGCAAATTAAAATGGTGCCCGAAATTTACGATAACCCTAACCCCGCAAAAGCATGATATACGTTGTGATCGTTTTTTTATGGGTGGCGCTCCTGCTGTACCTTGTAATGGGTGGGGCCGATTTTGGGGCGGGCATCATAGAGATGTTTACGTCTAACAAAAATAAATCGCGCACGCGGAAGATCATGTATAATGCCATAGGGCCGATATGGGAGGCTAACCACATGTGGCTTATCATCGCTATTGTGATCTTGTTCGTTGGTTTCCCGGTGATCTATGCCACCATGTCTACCTATCTGCATATCCCGCTTACGGTGATGCTAATGGGGATCATCGCGCGCGGCACTGCCCTTACCTTCCGTAATTATGATGCGGTGCATGATAATATGCAGAAGGTTTATAACAAGATCTTTGTGTACTCCAGCTTTATCACGCCTTTATTTTTGGGCATTATAGCGGGCAGCGCGGTATCCGGCCGGGTAGATCTGCAAGCCACCAACTTTATGGATGCCTACATCTACAGCTGGTTCAACTCGTTCTCTATCGCTATCGGTTTTTTCACCGTTGCGCTATGCGGATTTTTAGCAGCCATCTACCTCATCGGCGAAACCAGGGACGAGGCCGAACGCAAGAGTTTTATCCGTAAGGCCAAACTGATGAATGTGGCGGCTGTGGTGGCAGGCTCGTTGGTATTTATCGCGTCGGTACAAGAAAACATCCCGCTGGTGCAATGGGTGTTTGGTAACGTTATAGGTATAGCGGCAGTTAGCGCGGCAACCATTTCGCTCATCGCTTTATGGTACCTTATCGCCAAAGGCAAACGCTTTATTATCCGGGTACTGGCAGGCTTCCAGGTAACCATGATATTATTAACCACTACCTATAAACACTACCCCAATATCATCATCCTTAAAAACGGCGGCCACCTTTCCCTCATCGAAGATCAGGGTGCCGAGAAAGCCATCCAGGCCTTAGGTGTAGCTTTATTGGTTGGCAGTTTATTTATCCTGCCCGCGCTGTTTTATTTGATATGGAGTTTCCAGTATAAACCGGAGCAGGTTGATGAGGAAATGCATGGGCATTAAAAAGTCCGAAAGTCGGTGAAGTCCGAAAGTCCGGAAGATAAATTTCGCAGAGAATCTTTCGGACTTCCGGACTTTTCTGACTTTCGGACTTTCCGACTCAAAACCTATTTAACCTTCAACTCCTTACCGGCGATATGTTCCCAACGGTAATAATGAAATGTACGGTCATCGCTCATCACCACGAACAAGCCGTGTTTAAAGGTGTCATTTAAGGGCATATTCACTACATCAGAACCATCGCTTTGGGTAGCCTGTACGTTGGCAACCTTCAGTAACTTATGCTGAAACGGGTTTTGGTTTGTGCCTTCGCGGCTAAAGATCTGGAAACGGTTTGCCCCCTGGTCTGATACCAAAATGTAACCTGTAGTATCTGTCAGCTTGTATATCGAAATGCCCTCGTGGTCGGCTTTAAAACCTGTGGTGCCAAATATGGCCAGCTGCTGGTTCCCTTTTGCAGGGTCGGCGTAGTATTGGCGAACGCCAACCTGCTCGTCCGAGTAATAGATATACCCCAGTTCGTTATCCACCGCTATGGATTCTATCTCTTTTTTGCCGCTGTACTCGCCAAATTTGCGCACAAGTGTAGCTTTTACATTTCCTGTGCCATCATCGCCCAGTAAATACTGCCAGATGTAGCCGCCTGTTTTAGGGCCATTTTTGCGGCCAACTATAGCGTACATCTTGCCGTCCTTACCGGTGTAAATAGAAATACCCATCAAATCGCGGTACTCCATGCCTATTTCGCCAACAAACATATCGATGCCGCCTTTGTCAACGGGTTTCATATCCGGTAACGAATAAATACGCAGCTTATGGCTGATACGTTCGGTTGTAATAGCGATATCAGTTGGTTTACCATTCAGTATTAAACCGTAAGCAAGGTCTACATTGTTTGGGCGATGTAGGCCGCGCACCACTTTATCTTTAATTATCTTCCCCTGCAGATCGAACACATACAAAGCACCATCGGCATCTTTATCCGTGCCTATCACCAGGCTTTTGGCCGGGTCCGCTTTGTTTACCCAAATGGCAGGATCGTCGGTATCATACTTAACCGCCTCGGTAATCACAACCGGTTTAATGGCATTGGTATCAACCGCCGGCTTGCAAGACATTAGTGCCAGTAAAGCCAACGGCGTAAATGAATATATTTTAACTCTCTTCATCCCAATTACAATTTAACACCGTAAGCGCCAATGTACACAGATGGCTCGGGAGATACATAGGTAATGCCATTTAACATCGTGATACCCGCCTTATGGTGACGCGTAAAGGTGGTAGTTCCTTTTGCTAACGCAGGTGAATTACCTTGCAGGTGAAAATCCCACGCGGTGTTAAAGTCAGGGCTCAATACCGGGTTGTTAAGCGGGAAGCTTACAAACTTAGGGTCGTTATCGCCCGCTGCGGTTCCTCTTACATCATTTGCACCACCGGTTACCACATCGTTTTTACCAACCTGGAACTGGTCTACAGTTGCCTGTTCGTTACCATAGTACCAGTTGTAATCATTTTTAGAACGGTTGTCTTCCAGTTTTTTAGGGTCGTGTTTAATACCAAAACGGGTGTTGGCAAACAGGTTGTTATAAAGTTCGGCACGCACAGTCGCCTCTAACCAAACCGAACCACCCTTGGCGGTAGGCCTTCTCCAACCTGTGTTCACCATGGTATTGTTGTAGGCTATAATGTATGCCTGTGGGGTGCGGTCGCCGCTGTTGGATAGCTTAAGCGCGTTAGTATTACAGCTGTAAACCAGGTTATTTGCCACATCGGCCAAACAGCCCGATTTAAAGTTCATGGCCTCGCCGCCTGTTACGCCAGTTGTATAAAATACGTTGTTAGCAAAAATGATCTTACCACCCTCGATGTAAGTACAATCTTCCTGGAAGTTACGGATGATGCTGTTTTGCACGATCAGTTTACCGTTCACGTTCGAGAACCAAAGCGCAGGCAGGTTCTCACCTGCTACCGCTTTGTATAAGCCCATTTTTACTGATGTAGATGCATCTGAAGTTGTTGCTCCGCCGTATTCAAGAATGGTATGGTCAAGCACGAGTTCGGCACAGGTTGGGCCGGCTAATATACCACCCCAAAGCTTACCAAATTTATTTTCGGCAGTACGGTAACCATCGCTTACGGTAAATTTTACCGGGTTAGCATCAGTACCCAACGAGTACAGGTTACCTTTTACTACTATTTCTGGTTTGGCAGTAACATCCATCAAAACGGTTACACCTTCTTCAATGGTAAGCGATTGTCCTTCGGGGATAATAATATCACCCTTAATTTCGTGCACGCTGCCCTTTGCCCACACGCCCGATACTTCGCCAATTGCCGAACCGTTTTGCGGTGTGGTATCAACATCTTTGTTAGCTTTTTGGCAACCGGTAAATACCAGTGTGCTTAAGGCCAGGGCCGTTAAAATCTGCTTTAATTTCATCTTAATTTATATTTGAAATGCTGTTATACTTTTAATTAATTGAATTTATACCTAACCCCTATCAGGTAAGTTTGGCCGTACAGATCATTACGGATAAGCGTGTGGCCGTTGGTTACCAGGTTTTCCTGTAGCTTATCGTTTTCGGCGTTAACACCCTTTATGTAAAGTTTAAATGGTGTATTAAGCAGGTTACCGGCTTTCGCGAATACGCTTATGCCGCTTTTAAACCTTTTCTCGGCCGAGGCATCCATCTGGATAAAGCCCGTTTGCCAAAAATCGTTATTTACAAACTGCGATACCGTATTGATGCGGGGGCCTGTGTAAGCGCCGGCTATCTGTACATCCCAGCCTTTTTTAGTGTCTTTATATAATAACGACAAGTTTGCAATGTGCTCCGACTGCCCAAAAAGCGGCCTGGTCTGGTTAACTTCAACCGTTTCGATATCGCCGGTTGTACCGTTTATCTGGCGTTTATTTTTTGTAGTGGTAATGCGCGAATGGGTGTAAGTATAGTTTGCCTTGAAACCAATTTTGTTAAAAAATTTAACGTAATCTATCTCGGCACCGTAGTTTTTGGCTGTGCCAAAGTTGCCCGGTATGTAATAAATATTATTGTGCGCAGATCCATCAGACTCGAAGGTAAATTCGATAGGGTCTTTTATGTTTTTATAAAACGCGCCTACAAGTAACTGCTCGGATGCACCCGGGAACAACTCGTACCGCAGGTCATAATTATCTGCAAGGGCACGTTTAAGATCGGGGTTACCCCTTTCATCGTAATCATCACCCGGCACACCGCCCGGTATCAGCTCAAAAAAGCCGGGGCGATTAACTGCCCTGTAGTATGATGCATGTAATTGTGCCTTATCTGTCAAATGGTATTTGGCTATCAAACTTGGCAGCACATCGGTATATACCTGGTTGCCTGTAGGCCTTGTTTCGCCCTGCGGGAACAACATATTATAGCCCTGGTTGGTATGCTCTACACGCGCGCCCCCTGTTAATTCAAACTTTTCGTTTCGGTAGCTAAACATACCGTAGCCTGCGCTGGTTTTTTCTGATGCATCGTAAGTAAGCGGGTTGGCTACACCACCTGTAGGGTTATTAACAACCAGGTTCAAGTCGGTATATTTTTGAAAATCCACACCATAAAGCAAGCCCGCGTTAGCGGCAGATGGCGATAACGAGTAGTTATTATAAAAGCTGCTTCGCTGCTTATCGCGGTATAAACCACCAATGCTGATGTCTAAATTTTTAACGCCTCTAAAGATGTTATAGGTAAGGTCCAGGTAACCTGCCTTGTCCTCATCTGTATTGCGTTCCCAGCGGCTCTCTACCGGTGACGTATTTACCAGCGAAGTACGTGTGTCAACGTTATTCTGGCGCAGGCCGTTCAATTCAATATTGGTATTTTGAGGCACCTCATTTAATGCCGATGAATACACTGCCGACCACTGCACTTTAAACTTATCATTAAAAAATTTGTGATCGCCATGCAGGGTGCTGTTGTAGATCTGCTGTTCGGTCAATCGGCTGCGGGTGTTGTAAACAAGCTCGGCGTTACCATTGGCGGGGTCATATACGCCGTTATAATTGGTTATTAGCGCCTCGCGGAGCTGCTGGCTCTTAAGGTTTACGTACATGTTGTACAGACTGATCTTATTGTTCTTGTCAAACACGTAATCAACTTTACCGTGCAAACCTAAACGGGTTTGGTGGTCAGATATCTGGCGCTCGCTTTTGTTGGTAATGGTGCTGTACTCATCAGTACCGCTTACTGTAGAACCATATAAGGTACTATTGCTGCCGCGATAGTTGTTTTGGTAGCTGCCTGCTACAATTACACCCAGTTTGCCATCTAAAAACCGCTGACCGATAGAAATACTGCCAATAACGTTTGGCGCAGGTTTTTTTGAGGTATAGTCAAACACCCCTTTAGGAAAATCGGCTTGGGTGGCGTTGTAGGCACGGCCATTTATTTCGTAAGGCGATTTATGGTTGATGCCCGATGCATCAAAGCTGGTAAAGTTACGGTCGAAAAATAACTGGCTGTAACCGGTAGCGATGTTGGCGTTGATCTGGAAATGATCGGGCGCGTTTTTCATCACCATGTTTACGGCACCACCTATCGCGTCACCCTCGAGGTTTGGCGTAAGGGTTTTGTAGATCTCTAAACGGTCTAACAAATCCGACGGGAAAAGATCCAGCGGTACGTAGCGGTATTTGTTATCCGGGCTCGGGATCTTGACGCCATTAACCAATGTATAGTTGTACCGTTTGTCCATACCACGTATGGTAGCAAACTGGCCGTCGCCGTTACTGTTACGCTCTATGGATACACCCGATACACGCTGCATAACATTGGCAACGGTCAAATCCGGAGATACCTCAATGGCACGGCCCGATACAATGTTCATCACCTGCGTAGCATTTTGCTCGATACGGCAGGCATCGCGGTCGGTAGAACCGCTTGCTGTAGCACGCACAGTAACCTCGCCCAGGTCTTTAGCTGCACTTTCCATGTAAATTTTAATATGGTCGTTAGCTTTTTCCAATACGGTAATTTGCCGGGTAACCGTTTTATAGGTAATGTAGCTGATGCGAAGTGTTGCTACCCCGGCAGGTACACCCTTAATTTCGAATGAACCATCCAGCCCGGTGCTGGTGGCTTGGCCTGTCCCATCTAAAAAAATGGTGGCGCCTACCAAGGCTTCGCCCGAATGTTTATCGTAAACGTGGCCTTTAATTTTAGCGGCACCGGCTATTGTTGCACAAAAGAGAAGTGGCAACAGTACTTGTAAAAGTTTATTCATTGCTGTGTGATAACGTCCATTTTTATTTGACGATGTAAAGTTGTGTTACATCCTGTCACAAAAAAAATTCTCAGCGTTACCGAAAGGCAACAGCGTTACAAAGCCTATATATCAAAAGGCAACAACCAAATTCAACTTATTGATTTTCAATTATATATCATAAATGGAAACCTCCGTTACCATTTCATTACCGTTACATTACCATAATGTTAAGTCGTTAAAATAACCACAAAATGGGTTTGAATGAGCAGCCTTGTAACGCTTTACAACGTTTGTATAAACGCCGTAAGGTTATCGCCCTGCGGGATATTCAGCTTTTTGCGCAGCCTGTAACGCGATACGCGGAGGCTATCGGTAGAAATTCCTAATAAAGTGGCAATGTCGTGCGAGTCGAGGTTGATGCGGAGCAGGGCTATCAACCTCATATCTGCCGAGGTAAGTTCGGTGCTATGCTTCTTGATACTATCAAAAAACTGCTGGTGCACCTGTTCAAAGGCGGTGGTAAACTCTTTCCAGTGTTGCTCGTGGTTAAAGCTTCCGTTTATCTGGACTATAAGCTGCTGCATTTGTTTCTTTTGGTCGCGCTTATCCTCTTTTACCATAGCCTGTAAGCTGCCACGCAAATGCTCCAAAAACTGGTTGTTCTTGATCAGGTTGAGGGTGTGGGTAGATAGCTCCCGGCTTTTAATATCCAGCTGCTGTTTAAGGCTATCTTCCTCTAAATGCCGGTTCTTAAGTTCCAACTGCGTTAACTCATGCTCGGCTTCCTTTTGTTTTGCCAAAGCACGCTGATCTTTAATTTTTAAGCGTTGGCGGCTAAAGATCACCATTCCCAATATCACCAATAACACAATTACCACAAATACGGCCACACCTATAATGCGATTTATTTTGCGAATGTTATTTAGGCGGGTAATCTCGTCGCTCTTTTTATTAATATCGTATAGCACCTGTAAAAACGCGGTTTGGTTAACCCCATCTTTTGAATATACTTCTAATGAATACTTGCGGCTAAGTTCGGCGTAATGATAGGCGCTATCCATTCGGTTCATTAACTCATAAGCCTTGCCCAGGTCTTTACTACAGGATGCCAGCTGGTAAATATTACCGGTTTGCTGTGCCATCGCCATCGCCCTGCGAGATTCCACGATGCTCTCGGGATACTTACCCGTTTTGCGCAATATATCGCCCAGGTTGTTTATTACTTCTATAGTGCCAATGTCATTATGATCCTCTTTATAAAGTTGCAGCGAGTGGTTAAAGCTGATGTAGGCACTGTCGTATTTAGCCAGGTCCTCGTAAATGCTGCCCAGGTTCTCGTATATTTTGGCGGCACCCTGTTTATAATTGGCTTGGGTATAGTTTTTTAATGCGAGGTTTTGGTAATAGAACGCGCTATCATACCGATGGCTTTTTTCGTAAAGGTGGCCGATATTACCAAAAATCTCGGCCTGGCCTTTCAGGTTATTATTCTCTTTGTAGATGCTTAACGCTTTGTTATACATAGCGCGCGATCTGTCCAGCTGTTTATTGTAGTAATACAGCACCCCCATTTCGCCGGTATTGGCGGCCAGCCTGTCGCGGTTGTTGCCCGCGCTAAAGATCTTATCGGCGTGTAAATAAAAATCGAGCGCCTGGGCATAGTGGCCCTGGTTATAACAAATCTGCCCCATTTGCTGCAGGCAGATGCCTTCGGTAAGCGGGTCGTTCTTATCTATTGCCTGCGCATGAAGCTTTTTAAGGATGATAAGTGCCGAATCGGGATGCTTCTGGCTAAGCGAGCGTGTGGAAAGCAATTCCTTGTCCTGTGCTTTAAGGTTAAAGCAGCAGACTGAAATACAGGAAGTAAAAACAAATAGGAATAAACGTTTAGCCATTTGTGCGTGTTGCGTAGCAGCAACTATACAAATGAACTATTTTAATATTAAGTTAATGTTAAGCCATCAACCACCAAACAGCTTCTCTACCAGAGCCTCTTTACGCGATGCGGATACCTCCACCTCGGTGCCATCGCTCATTTCCAGTGTACCACCATCACCCTTGCGGTATTTTACAATATAATCCAGGTTAACAATTACGGAGCGGTTTATCCGCAGAAAGAAAGCATCCGCAAGTACGTTCTCGTATTCTTTAAGGGTTTTTGATACCACTATCTTTTTACGATCGGCAAGGTAAAAGGTACTGTAGTTGCTCATGGCTTCTACGCGTACAATGTTGGCTTTATCTATAAGATACACCCCCTCGGCAGTTGGCAGGGCAATGCGGTTGCGCGATGGTTTATCTGATATTTTAATTTGCTGTTTATCCTGCTCAGCAAAGCGCTTTTTTAGGCGATAAATGGCTGTGTGCAGCTCCTCCTCGTCTATAGGTTTCAAAAGATAATCTACTGCGCTAAGGCGCAATGCTTCCAGGGTATAGGTGTCATAAGCCGTGGTAAATATCACCTGGAAATTGAACGCGCCAAGCTTCTCTAAAAACTGGAACCCGTTAAGTCCCGGCATCTCCACATCTAAAAAAAGCACATCCGGATTAAGGACCACAATTTTCGACAAGGCCTTATAGGGGTCATTAAATACGGCGGCAACTTCCAGGTCGTCCTCAAACGATTCCAGTTTGCGGTTAAGCAAGCTGCTGCCCCGCTCCTCGTCATCTAATATTACTGCTTTTAACATTGGTAGATGGTATAAATTTGATGGTAAACTAATATAGGGTTATTTGGCTGATTTGAATTTTCTTATTTCGGATCAAGCGTCGCGGTGATTATCCCATCGGCGGCCGAATAGCTTTCATAGTTAAGCTTGCCGTTCTGTACAATCAAAAACAGGCTTGATTTGCTTGGTGTGTCATAAACGTAAGCCGCTATGTTCCCACCAGGGGTGTAAGTATATTTTTGTGTATCACCGGCAAAAAACAACTGATCCGTGGCGGCTTCAAAATCTATTTCAGCAGTAAAATCAAGGTTAAAATTGGGGTAATGGATGACCCCTTTAAACTTTGTGCCCCTTAATAAACTCGCCCCGGGTTGCGGGCTTAAATTTGCCGATGTAAAGTTTAGGCCGGCGATAAGCCAGTCGGTTATCTGGCCGTCTTTCAGGTTAAAATAGCCGTTATCGTCCAATACAATCTTATCTTTTTCTACGTGGAAGTTCAAAGTACTTTCGCCGTTAAGGTTTAGCAGTTTGGCTTTGTTGCCGGCCATGAGCGTAAGTACGTAAGGGTGCTCCGCGCCTCCATCGGTAACAATGGTATTTTTCATTTTCCCCTGGATGATGTAACCCACATAATCTTTCGAATCGCCGCCTTTATTTGATGCATCTTTACGGCAGCCCGCCATGCAAAATGGTAGCACAAGCAGTATAAATAGTATTTTTTTCATGATGGTTGATGTTTAATTGCTTTTGTTAATGTTAAAGTAGCAGCATCCCTTAAGCCGTTCTTTGATAACGAGTTACCCCGAACCGGCAATGAGCGAACAAGCCCTTTTACCGGGTAAGCCTTGCTATTGTACCCAGGTTTTAAATTTGGCGTTCATTTGCTGTGTCCAGTTGCCGCCGCAATGGGTTTCGCAGCTGTTATCGGTAACGCCACCGCTTTGGGCTTTGATGGCCGAGTTGGCCGGAATCATATCATACAATGCTTTGCCGTTAAAATCACCTTCGTTATTGCCTTTGCAATTAATGCTGAATACGGGCACTTTAAAATGCTCGGCTTTCCAGGTATCGGCACCTCCACAGGCAGCTAATACACCCTTGGTATAGGCCAGCGTATTGTTCACGGTAATATCGGTAAGCAGCATAAAGCTGGCGTAAGAAAAGCCCGCCACTGCCGATTTTGATTTAGCCACCCCATATTTTTCTGATAAGGCTGTGATACATTTATCATAGTCCTGCGCTATTTGCGCGGCGCTGTTGTTCCAATCGGCGTTGCCTGCGGTTTTACGGTATTGTACAATGGCGGTTACATAGCCATCTTTAGCAGCGGTTTGGCAAAAGTCGGTTTCGGCACCACCATCAAGGCTGCCCGGCGACGGGTCATTTTCGTTGTTACCGCTGCCCACTACTAGGATGCCTTTAAAATTAGCCGCGCCATCTTTGGTAAAAACACGGTAGGTAATGCCGTTATTGGTTTCTGTTTTTTGCGATATGCCCCCCACCTGTTGCGGTGGCTGCACATTGCCGTTATCCGGGTTATTGGGATTGGATTCATTTTTTTTGCCGCATGCCGCCAATAGCAACAGTGAAGCGATAAGTAGGTAGTTTTTCATTTCTCTCTGTATTTGTTTCCTCAAAGAAGGAGTAAAAAATCGCCCGAAAAGCACCAACCTATTGAACAGGCATTTTTACCGAGTGAATGCAGGGTTCTGCTTAGCGTGTGCTACCTTTAATAAAAATGATTATGCTTTAATTTGAATATATTTATAATAATTCAACCACCCCGTAATATGACTAAGAGGATTTTTTTAATACTCATCGTGTTTATAACTTGTTTTGCCATTAATGCTTATGCCCAAAAGCAAGGCAAGGCAGCGGTTGATTCTATGCTGATTACGCTTAAAAAATCTAAACCCGACATCAACAGGGTTAAACTGCTGGATAGCCTCGCGCTGATTACCTCGGGCTTTAGTTCAGATAGCGCAATAAAATATGCCGAGCAAGCCCTGGCACTGGCGCAGAAACTGAACTATAAACAAGGTGTGACAAATTCGGCCAGGCTGATGGGTGCTATCCAGATGGATCTGGGCAAGAATGACCTGGCACTGGCTAATTTTAAACTGTCATACGAAATAGCTGAACAGATAAACGACACATACGGCATGATAGCCGGTTTAAATAACATAGGCGCAATTTATCAGCGTACCAGCAATTACCCTATGGCGGCTAATTACTTTTTTAAAGGCCTTAAAATTGCCGAAGGTTACAAAGATGATAAAGCAATTGCCCAAAGCGAAACCAATATTGGCACCTTATATGCGCAACAGCAAAACATTGACCAGGGCATAAAACATGCCCGGAGGGCAGAGGAACTTTATCAGCATCTTAACCAGCCATCCGAAAGGGCTAAAAACCTGGAGATATATGGCCTTTGCTATGTATTTGCTGCAAAATTTAAACAGGCTATACCCCTGTTTTTGAAAGCACTAAAACTTTACGAAAGCCAGAACGACGAACTTGGCAAAGCCATCATATACACACAACTGGTAAATTGCACTGCCGATGACCCGGTAAAACAGGTAGAATATTTAAATAAAGCACAAATACTTTGGGAAAAATTCGCGCCCGAAAACTTAAACGCTATTGCAAATACAGCTAATTACGGGGCTACCTATTATGCTATTTTGACCAGCCCCACTGCCTATAAAATTGTACACGAAAAGCTTGGAATGACTAAAGAACAATTGCTTGCCGGCGCCGAGACTTATCTGAAGAAAGGCATAGCACAAAGCCGAAAAGCAGGCAACAATGACCTGTTGGTACAAGTTATAAAGTATTATGCCGACCTAAGCGAGTATAAAAAAGATTATAAAGAGGCACTAACCAGCTTAAAAAGCTATACTACGCTGCACGATTCGTTGTATTCCCAGGATAACAAGAACAAGATAGCCGCGCTGGAGGGCGAACGTGAGATAGCGATCCGTGATAAACAGATAGCTAACCGCAAACTGGAAGTTAAGCAGCTTTGGATCTACGGTATCCTGTTTATTGTACTTTTAACGGGCATCCTGCTTTCTCTTTTAAATCGCTACCGCATTAAGCAACTGAGGCTGAACCATACCTTACAACAACAGGAAGCACAACAAGAGGCCAAGGAACTGAGCTACCGAAACAAATTATCTGAAAGCGAACTGAAGGCCATCCGATCGCAGATGAATCCGCACTTTATATTTAACGTGCTCAACTCTATCGAATCGTACGTGTTGGAGAACGACTCAAAAACGGCCAGCAGGCTGGTGCAAAAATTTGCTACGCTGAGCCGTTTGATATTGGAAAACTCCACCCAAAGTATGGTGATAGCCGAGCGCGAATGGAAAGCCCTTAAGCTATACACCGAATTGGAGGCCATGCGCTTTAATAACCAATTTAGCTATGCGTTTTATGTAGACCCGGAGCTTGACCTGGCCACCCTGATGCTGCCCCCTATGCTGGTACAGCCACTCATCGAAAACTCGATACACCACGGCCTGCGCAATTCGGCAGAAGAAAAAAGCAGCTTAAACGTACGGCTTGAACAAACCGATACCGAGATCTATTTTACTGTGGATGATACCGGCATTGGAATGGAGGAATCGGAAAAGTTTAAAACTTACTCATCTATCAAAAGCAAATCGATAGGCCTGAACGCCATCCGCGAAAGGATCGAGATCATCAATGAAATGGGCAAAACACATAAAGCCGGGTTCGAGATCCGTAAGAAAACAGCGGAGGAAGGGCTTGGTACCATCGCTATTTTAACGCTGCCAAAGGTTATCCGCAATACCTTTATACCTTAACCAGTTCCAAGCCCTCGGGGCGCTTTATCACCAGGTTGCTTACATCATCAAAGTAAGTGTAAACCAATTGCTCCCAGCTAAGCTGGCGGCTTATTTTTAAACCTTCGGCAGATAGCTGGATGCTGAGGATCTTGTTATTCAATATCAGTTCTATCTTCTCCAGGTAGTCGGCGGCGTTGTATGGGCTGCACTTGAAACCGTTTACGCCCTGCTCAATAAAATCTTTAGAGCCGCCGCCATCAGCAATTACACATGGCAGGCCCGACGCCATGGCCTCTACCACCACATTGCCATAAGTTTCGGACACGGAAGGGAACAGGAACACATCCGCGGAAGCATACAATATCGACAGGTACTGGTGCTCTATCTTCCCCGTAAAGGCTGCTTTAGGCATCCGTTCTTCGCAGGCCTGGCGCGCGGTGCCATCGCCCACAATTAAAAAATTAACAGGTACGCCCCGCTCCTGCACCAGGTCATAAATATTAAAAAGGGTTTCGAGGTTCTTTTCCCAAACCAGCCTGCTGGCAAAAATGATGGTAGGGTTTGTGTTACCCGTTAAGCGCCGGATAAGGTTGCGCCCCCGCTTGTATGGCGAAAACAGGCGCGTATCTATCCCCCGTTTCCAGATCTTCATTTTTGTTGGGAAGACACCCATATCGCAAAGCTCGGCCTTGATACTGTCCGACGGTACATACACCTTATCGCAACGGTTATAAAAGCTTTTGTGGCCTTTAGCGATGCGCTGTTTAAGCCCTTTGATAAATATAGGCGTGTACTTAAAGTAATAATCAACGTAGGATATAAAATGCGTGTGGTAAATACTGATGACCGGCAGGCCATTCCGGTTGGCGTGATCCAGCCCAAAATTACCTAAAAACGACGGTGTAGAGAGATGGACAACATCTGCACCAAAGGCCTTTAACTTATTGTTCAGCTTTTTTTGAGCAAGTACAGGCAGGGCTACCGAATAACTGGCGTTAAGCGGCACCGATACCCTGGGTACCTTGAACCCATCAAAACCTAATATTTTATCCGGCCCGGCACCGTAAATAAACAGGTACTCGAACCGTGTGGTATCTATCCGTTTTATCAGCTGATAAATGGTGCGCACGGCGCCATCAAAGTCTTCCACCAATATATCGGCAAAAAACGCGACCTTAATTTTTCTCAAAGGTTCTCCTTTTCACAATAAACTTACCCGCCCAAACAGCAAAACTACATAGAGTGCTGGTGCTGGTTCTTTTGTTTTAGCCGCGGCCTCATCAGCCTTTTTGGCCCGTCGGTACGTTTTACCGGAACGCGCGATGCGGCCCATATTACAAATGCCGCAATAAGTAGCATTGCCAGATCAAGCGATGAATATCCCATTTCCATTTGTTTTATGTTTAACAGTATAAAGCTACGGGCTTAGTATAACAGGAATGTTAGGGGCGTGTTATTAAATAAATTAGAGTTGGGGAAGGGTGCGGGTGGATGGTGCGGGAATGCGAATGCAGTGTTGCGGTGGATGATGGGCAAGTAGCCTTTCCCCAAACTTCTCTCCAAGGGACTTAAAAATCTTTCTGAACCCATCCTATGGCAAGGGCAGGGTGAGGCTAAAGCTTATTTGAATTTAGCCTTGGGTTTTGGCTGGCGTTAACCTGGTAGGTGAAAATTTCGTCCTGCTCGGTTACCTCCACAATACGGTAGCCACGGTAGTCGGTTCCCCAGTCGCCGCCAATGTGCGAATCGAAAAAGTGCGGGAACTTGTTGCCCGTGTAGCGCACCCCATCTAACAAATGATCGTGCCCGTGGAAGGTGGCCTTTACATTTGGGTAGCTGTGCAGCAGGTTCACCGTTTCGGGGCAGTCTAAAAAGCCCTCGTCTTTTTGCCACTTAACGGGCGGGATGTGCAGGATCACAAACACTATCTTTTTGTTGGCAAACTTATCCAACGATGCTTTAATGAACGCGTTATCGGGGCAAACGTATTTGCCCTTGGTATCGGCAGTGTTGGCTAATACAAAGGCGATGTCGCCATGCTCTACCGTGTAGCGGTCTTCGTAATTAAAAACGCTTTTCCAAACGGCGGCATCGGCAAAATCGTGGTTGCCGGGGATGGTTTGGTAAGGCACGTTCAGCTTATCCAGGTATTGGGTTTTAATCTCGGGGAGCAGGTCGGGGCGGTTATGCACCAGGTCGCCGTTGATGATCACCAGGTCCAGGTGGTTTTTGGCGTGGTCGTCGTTAAGCCATTTAACCATATTGCCCGTATTTTCGGCAAAGTTGGTACCCGGCTGCCCATAATGGATATCAGACGCCAGCGCGAACCGCAGTTTTAGTTTTGCAGGCTTCTTGGTATAGGCATTGCCTACGTTAGCGAAGCTGTTGATAGCAGGTAGCAAAAACACCCCTGCCAAACCCGTGGTGCTGGTAGCAATAAACTTTCGGCGGTTAAACATGCTGGTAAACGTACTTTGTATTTGCTTACAAAGGTATGAGGTGTTTAGGGCTTTTGGGTTAAGGGAATGTTATGGTTTGAGGTGGGGAGGCTGAAATTTTGAAAATAGGCAGTGGTAATAGGTTCAAGTTTCACTGCTTTACTCCAAGCCAATGATAGAAGCGGCTTTTCGTGCAATCGGGTTTAGTTTACATGGGGTTGTGCAGTTACCACAAGCGGGAGGCTTGCGGTAATGAGGATATGAAGAAAATATTTATAGAAAACCGCCGAGCATGAAATAAATATATTAGTTGTATATATTTTAAGAAGCAAATAATATACCTTAGGAGATAACGCAATCATTGTTCCATGACACCTAAACTTCATCCACTTCAAACCAAGCTTTTAGAAACTGAATTATATAAAAAGTTTCTCCTCAATATTGAATTAATAAAAGACACTCCACAGGATTATTTTGAAGACTTTCAAACACAATTATATAATCATCCACTTTATGAGGAGATTAAAGAAAATTATTTATTGGATCCTGAAACCAATTCTATATTGAGAATATTGTGTAAAACACCTCTTTCGGAAATAACCAATCTAACAGATGATGAAATAGAATTTTATCCAATATGCAACAAAGCTGAGATTGCGCGAATATCGAACCCTCGGAATTTAGACGATATGCTTCTTATATTACGGGCGTCTGAGGTGGTATTTAATGTTAGATTAAATAAAGTTTTTTTTCAATTAAGAAAATATTATAAAGACAAATGGAACTTCAGTAATTTTTTCAATTCAAAATTATTTAAAAATTATTTAAACAGCTTACCAGATGACAAATCAAAAATATGCAAACTTACCTCCTATGGATTAATCAGTATTAATGAAGCAAATGGAGTATGCAGAAAAACTAAATTTGGTAATGTTATCACTGTATCAATTGGATTGAAATATTTTCTATATTATATGAACTTATTTTATTATGGTTCTGGTCACGGTGTCGCTATCGAAGATTTGCATACAGCATTAATGATTGGTGTGAGAACAATGATGGGTAAGGAAACTTTTGACTTTGAACTTGACAGCAGAGGTAGATTACCAGGTAAATTGAATAAACACCTTAATTTTTTAACGAACTCTCAGTTAGAATTTGTAATTGGTCATGAATTTGCGCATCATTATCTCGGCCATTTATCAGACGATAGATTAACGATTAACGCTAAGTCAGATAATCGTTCACCTTTTGAAGATAATAGTCCATTTTACAGTTACAGGCATCTTGACGAACTTGAAGCTGATTATAATTCTATAATGGCTCCTATTATTAGTTTAGAAAAAAGGCATGAATTGGCATGTTCAGGATTTGCGTTCTTTTTATATTTAGATATATATGACACATGCCACAACTTTTTCAATCCACCAAAAAGCACATTTACAACCCATCCTGAGCCAAGAAATCGGGCAATTGAGCTCCGCAGAAAACTGCCTGTTAATATTGGATTTAGTAAAGAAGATTTAGAAAGTTACTTTCGATATAATGACGAGATAAAAAATAATTTACTAAAGGAAACACTTCCGATACAAACGGATACGTTTGAAATGTATGGGTCAATTTATCTACCTAACTTCAAAAAGGATAAGAAGTACGATCACATAGATTTTTAACATCTCGCCCATTTACGGAAAGTCTATAATACCCATTTAGTGTAACGGCTGTTCCGCCAATAAGCAGGTATTGAACATCAAACTTTTTCAGTAATTTACAAATAGTCAACAAGCTATTTGTAAGGCTATCCTTCATCTGTTACTTAGAATGGTCATTAATTGCCCAGGGAGCCCTGACAGATTTAACAAATTGTTCAAAGGCGTTGTGTTTTTTTAAACTTAACGAATTATCTGCCGCTTGCTTTTCATCCGCTTTTAACTCTTCGAATGTCTTAAACTTTTTAATTGGTTTCATCGCGTTTATATTACAACATTTAAATATACACCATTTTCAAATAATCTGCAATTTTTAGACAATCATTCTGTAAGCGTCCCTACCACTGGCCTAACTTTCTACCTTGCCCAAGGTACATTAGGCTTTCAGCTTACCCCATAATCGGATTTATCGGCTATATTAAGACACATGCGGCCCGCCTGCCTTCATACTATTTTTGGCAGGATATAATTGCTTCTATTATTCTTTTAGTTTCTATAGGGTCGCGTACCTGGATACAATCGGCACCCGATGCACGGGCCGGGAAATCGTTGCCCCCTTCAAAAAGCGCATCGCCCATAAAAAGCATTTGTGCAACGTTTATTTTCAGGATATCCCTCAATTTGCGCATCCCGTAAGCTTTATCAATACCGGGCTTGGTCACGTCTATAGAAGTTGCGCCACCCAGGTTTATCGCAAACTCGGGAATCATCCCTACAAGTATTTTCCTGATCTTTTTCCGCTTTTCAAAATCGGGGTCCCAAGCCTTTTTGGGTTCGAGCGGGGCATTTTGGCCCAATGCCGAAAAGGTGATCTGGCTTTGCCTGTCTTCCACCTGTTCGCCCCAGGTTTTAGCAGCCTGGAAACCCGATTGAGCTACCGCTTTTTGAAGGGATGTAATTATCTTCTGCTTCTCGCCATCAGTAAAATCCTCGGCATATAGCTTTTTCCATCCGGTCTCGTCAAACGCGTAAAACTTAGTGCCGCAGGTAGGCAATATAGATAGGTTGCTCAAGTCGCTGCCTGCAGGCAGCTGGCCTATAACCTGCTTTTGGAACTGGGGCCAATCGCCGCCAGATATAATGGCTACCTTAGCTACGGTTAAAAGCTCGCTAAACAAGTTAGCCATCTCTTCATCAATGGCGGCTTTACTTTCGGCCAGGGTGCCGTCTAAATCAAATACAATTAATTTTTTCATCGTTCACTTTTAAGAAGGAGTGCCGGGAACAAAAAAATGTTCCTTTCAATTTGAACCAAAGATTTTTTCAATTGTTTTTTATGATCTGAAACACAATCCATTTTGGCTTGTAGTAATAATACCCTCTCCGTAAGTACCCATTCAATAATGTCTCGCCGGTACTTCCTCTCAGGATTTAATTAAGAAGTATTATGAAAAAAGTTAGCATTTTTTTGATCGTGGCAGGTTTGTTATTGATCATTTTGGGTAATGTCCTTTATAAAAACCATCAAAACGCTGATGATAGCGGCGGTTCTGCAAGTATTACAACTTTTAAAGGTGGATGGTCTGTAAAGATACCGGCTTATTTTGGCGGGGTGATGTTACTCTTCGGTTCTATTTTTTATTACGTCGCAAAAGATGATAACAGACTGAATAGTCATAAAGACCGATCTTAATTGGTATCTCTAATCTTTATCTCTATCGGTCGACGTTTTTAACTTCGACCCAAATATATTATGCTTTCACCTTACCCCTCTCCTTTAAACAATTATTATTTTTAACAGTTGTATTAAAAGCACAAAAGCAGTTAAATTGCTAAGTATTAACGGCTGTATATAAACTTAAGTTTACATAACATGGAAGATCCATTAAAAAAAGATAATAAAAAAGGGCTCTTAATTATTGGGGTGGCCCTTGGGGCTTTGGTGGCAGGCGCCGCCAAATATTTTTACAGTCGCAATAAAAGCGAAATAGATACTGTTGCAGCTGAACTCACAGACCACGCGACAGACTACCTGCAAAAGAAAAGAAACAGGATAAAATCGGGCTTTAAGGGGCTGTAAGTCTACTTTAATACCAGTTGAGCGTTCAAGCTTATCAGACAATAAATCAAATACGACCCGTGTAAAACATGATTGGGCTAAGTTTGCAGCGTAATTACCCGGCTACCAAAACAAAAAAGCCACTTCAATAAAGAAGCGGCTTTTTGCTTGTGCGCCCACCTGGGCTCGAACCTAATCCTTAGATCAACTGAAAATCAAACAGTTGTAAAGCTTTTCTCGTTTAAGGTAGTTACATAGGTAACACGCCCTAACGACTATACAAATATACGATTTTATAGAAAACTAAAGCAGTTATATTTGCATTTTACAAACAGTAGGCAATATTTTACAAATGAATTTAGAGCGATATGATTACTTTACAAATGACTATCAAGCCTATAAATTTTACAGCGAAGGCCCTAAAGGTAGAATAAGAGAATTGGTTATTTTTTTAAAAATCCCAGACACGGAGCCACCAATATATACCCTGGCATTCGGTGATGCACATACTGTTACGGGAGTTTTGGATGATGCTGCTAACAGTAACAATCAGACAGGGATATTGTCTTGGCGACCGTTGCCAATACCATCAATTATGATGCATTTTGGTTAAAATAAGGTGATTGGTTATATTTGAATTAGGAAAGGAGAATTATGTCAACAACAATAAAACGCGGAGCAAAAGAAAAGGGATTTGGCCCTGCTATAGTAAGCGGCCAGGTTAAAAGTTATGACACAGATCCTTTTGTCGTTACGGCAACTTAAAAGAGTTTACATTTAAAAAGTTCATGCCGATCACATATCCATCAAAATATTATAAGCTTCTTAGATTGTGTTAATCCTAATGTTTTACAACCCGATTAGTGATTTAGTAAATTTATACAGAGTAAAGAATAGTGGTTGCCTATTTTAATTGGAGAAATAATGATTATTTAAAGATTATCAATGGGTTATACAATAGATACTGAAATTATTTTTATTTGTCATTATTAGCTAAAAGCCGCTCTTTCACTACTTTATCCAGCTTTGGGAAAATTTCAAAATCTCCCTTTAATATATCACCCGCAAACTTCTTAAGATTAACTGCAAAATCATTTATATAAATCGATAAACCATAATCACGGTTCTGGTAAGGCGTTCCGTCTGCATATTTATACATTGGAAGAAGTAAAGCAGAGGGATCTTTTATTAGAAGAATATCGTCGAGTCCATAACCATATAAATCAGTACTAATTTTAATCATAACCGGATTCTCTATAAAATCACCATTGACAAGTTTATACAACATTATGAAAAGGTACGATTCACGTGTTTCATAGGATATTTTTACTGCTGTTGTAGCATTAATATACAGCGATTCAAAACCCCAAGATTCACGCTTACTCTTGGTCAGCTCGAAATCAAATTCCTTTTCCAAAAATTTGAATTTCTCTTTGATAACAGTCTTTAAATGTTTATTCATATTCGCTATAATGCAATAACTGATGTGCCCATTTTCTGAACAATTTCCTTTTCGATCTGATAAAACGGACTTCTTGCTGTTCGCGTCGCATCAATACCTATATCATATACTTTGTAACCCTGTTTGATTTTTGACTTAAGCCATCTTGCGTTTCTTGCCTTTGCAGCGCTCATTTCTATTTCAGTCATTGCTCTATTAGGGAAATTTTTTGACCAAGCCTGATACCACTTCGCATCCAAAGATTTTGCTGCTGTTTTTACCCTACTCATCCCCTCCCCGATAACAATTGATTTTTCTGTTTGCCTAATCGCAATTTCAGCACCTTCCCGAGCCACAATTTCAGTACTCTCTTTAATTGCGGCTGTTATAACCCCTTTAGCCGCACTTGCTTCGCCAAGTGTGGCTAAGTCAAATACTAAAAAGGCCGCCCCCATACTCGCCTGCCAATAGTTACCATCTCTAACACCCTTATAAATATCCTTACTCGGGCCAACTATCGGTATGAAATCCGTAGCAATGTCTAATGCTTTTGCACCTGCTGACGGCCCTATTCTTGTTGCTGTTATGGTAATACCCTGCGCGTATTGAGGTGTATACTCTGATTTCGTACCATCTGCACCAAAATTCACAGTTTGGCCCGTTGTCGGGTTTATTGCAAACCCCTGCGGCGCGTTGATATGTGTATAGCCACTTTTTGCCCCGTTGCCTGCGAACCATTCCGCCTGCGTCAAATCCCCATGAGCACTAGCGGGTAAATACCAATCCTCAGGCCCCATACCAGTCGGGTCGACGTAACTCAAAGGATTATCAAAAGCATAATTATACGGAGATGTACCCGCGTAATTATCAGCCAATGGATCAATGACATTCCACCGGCCTATCAAAGGATCGTAAAACCTTGCGTCGTAATCATACACGCCTGTTTCTTCCTGTAATTCCTTACCGTTATAAAGATATTGATTTTTGGGCATAACGGTATAATTGAGCGATGTAATGGCTGACCCAAAACCGTAATAGTTGTTTTGCTGTAACATCACAGCCAGAGTAGCATTTACAGCATCGGGCTTAATGGTTACCCGTGTATTCCCTAAATGGTCTTTCAGGTCATACTCATAAATATAAGCTGTTCCGCTTTTCCTTGCCCTTCCTTCCCCCGTCTGGATAAATTCTATCGCGCCATCGGTATACTGTATCCCGTCTATATAGTCTGTAGAGTAGGTATTGGTGCTTGTTGTAAGCACTTTTCTTAGTTTCCGGCCGGCAGCATCATAGGTATAAGCAACCGTACCGGCACTAATTGTAATATTTTGCGGCAGGTTAAGCGCATTGTAAATAATACTGCTAATACCCTTGTTCAGATCCTTTACAGCATTACCGTTGCCATCATAAGTATATTCATTGGCAACTTTTGCTGCGTCGTTAAAACCCGATGTTCCCGCTCCGTCATCTATTCTTGTATGCTGGTTGCCGGTATAAGTGTAGGTCAGGGTGTCTATCTTTGTCCGTACGCCTGCTACTTTATCGTAACGGCCAAGGCCTTTGATATTGCCCATCACATCATAAGCGACATACTCACTATAAAAATTCTCTGCGGGCGTCCGGTTTTCGGCCGCGGTAAGCCGGTTTATGGCATCGTAATTATAATCATAACGGAGCTGTGGCTGTGCCGTACCGTTCACCGGGCCCGCTTTCCATTTTACGGCAGATATGCTGCCGTTGTATTGCGGTTTACCTGTTGTTGTATTTTCATAGCTCAGCTCCAGGCCAAACTGGTCATTCGTATCGCTGTTGGTAACTCCTCCATCGGCAATGAGCCCGGCGTTATTGATACTTACCGGCCAACCCCTCGGATTGTACCGGTAATCAATATTCTGCAACCAGCTGCTACCGCCATTAACGCTGTGTAATTTTTTACTCCTTACCTGACCTATCTCGTTATATTCAAGTTGAGATAAAGTTATGGTAGGTTGTGCAGCCAGGTTAAGATGCCGCAAAGACTGCTGGCGCCGTACAGGCCTGCCAAGATAATCGTAAGAAAGGTAATCTATTGCGGTAAGCTGTACAACAGCGCCATTGTTCGTGCTGTTTTTTGAATAATGCTTACGAATATTGGACATAACCTGGTCGTCAAAAGCGTATAGGGTGCTGTCTGTATCAAAATTATAAAGGCTATAACCTGACGTTCCGCCTAAAAGATGTTGCTTATAGGTTAGTAGAGATCTTCCTTTATTATCATAATAAGCTACAGACCATAACATTGTAGTACTGCCAAGCACGCCAATTTTACTTACCGTAATTTTCCCTTTAATGTTCTTGTTAAAGCTAGGATTGCTTTGTTTGTCATAAGGCAGTGGGAAACCTGGAATATTGGCATAGTCATCATAATAATTTGTAGATAATAAACTACTCCAGGATGTTGGCCAGGTGGTATTGGTGTAGCCGGTAGCAGTGATGGCGGACGTCCTGCTTTCACCATAAAAAGTGTAAGGATAGGTTAATGTGGCCTGCAAAATTGCCCGCTGGTCGATTCCCGGGTTACTACCTATATGCTGAAATACACCTGCAATAATTGGCCTGCCTAGAACATCATATTTGATAAAAGTCCATTCCTGGGGCGACTTCATCCGCTGAACCGAATCCTGGTTTCCCACAGGCTGGTCTAAATTGTTATAAATCGTATATACCCATCCGCTCCCGGGCACTTTAGATTGGGTCGGGCGTTGCAGTTCATCATACCGGTATTGGTAACAATACTGTGTCATAAAAGCAGCGCTTATTGGCGTACCTGCATTATCAGGATTGGCCAGCTGTGGAATAATAAAACAGAGGTTGCCAAAATCATCATACACAAAATATGTAGAGATGCACTCCACAGTAGCGCCCTTGAGATTATAAATGCGTTTCAAAATAGCCCGTCCGGCTTTATCCTGATAATCTTCAGTAGTTCCGATACAGCCGTCGCCGGGTTTCCAATTTTCTCCACGTTTTATCGACAGGAAAAGCGAACCTGTTTCATATGCTGCGGTATTATTATTAGCTCTGGTTAGTGTACGGCTTTGATCACTGTTGATATCTATACTAAAAAAGGCAACTTGATGATAACCAGGATTATTGGTTAATAACCCTGCATTAAAAACCAGCTGGTCATTGGTTGCATAGATCGACTTTAAAGTATGGCCCATGCTGTTGGAATTACCTACACCGGTAACGGGTAACTGCCATGAGTCACCAACAGTAGCCTGCTCAACAGCCCTGCTTAACGGTGATGAATCGAACCCTGTTTCCGAAAAAGGATATGAAGTACGAACAACACCGTTCGTTTGCTGCGTGCCTGATGAACCCGCGGGATTATAGAACAAGGCCTGACGCGAAAGCGCGTCAATTTTATAGGAACCGTCTGCAACCCCGCTATAAACGAAAGGAAGGAAATGCTTGGCTTCTCTACCAATTGCATCGTAAACATTTTGTTGCACAACATCTTTAGAAGAGGGCGATGCTTGTTTCAAAATCGTTTGTAGCGGTCTACCTAAACCATCTTTATAGGATATAACAGTTTGTACCGAATCACGGTTTCCAGAAAGCAATGCAAATTTTTCCTCTGTTTTTATTTCACGGTTTGGCGCCCGAACCATGACATAATTCTGATCTGTCGACTGACCTGAAGATGTTTTTGTGTGAAATAAGATTAATAGAAACGCTGGTATCAAAGCTAAATGTGTACGATATAATTTAATTTTCATAGGTTTTAGTTTCTTAAATTATAATCCATCAATTTGACAATGTTTCCCGATTCATCTTTAACGCATTTAAGACGATTGAAATCATCGTACTCATAATAAACTGTAATGCCATTTGGGTTTGTAACGCTGGTGAGCCCTACCAGTGGTTCGTATGTACTGGTCGTCATTTGCGCCTCTTGTGGATAGAAGCAAATATCATCTACTTGGTAAGTCCCGTTTATGCTAATCGTATAGCTGTTATTGGAAATGTCAATATTTTTAATCGAAACATATTCCCATTTATTACTTGTTTTTTTCCAGTAGGTCAAAACATATTTTTTGTTCGTAATACCAGTAAGTGTTTTTGAAAAGCCATTTGCTTTACTGAAATGGCCTGTTCTACAATCGTTTAAAATACTTAACCCGCTACCCATGAACTCTTCAAAATTTTCGTGATACGCATCCGACCATTTGGCATTGTGCGTACTGCTAGTAGGATAAAGCCTATTATAACCCCAGGTGACTGCATTTGGAACGCCCCGTTCATCACTGAACTCTAATACATTCCCCATGTCGTCATACTTGGAAAAATAAACTTTCCCGGACATAAATGGATCGATAACGGGCGTCTCCCAACCTTCTTCAAAAGTTACATTCGCATTAGTATACTGATTCTCACTGATAGGCGCTTGTAAGTTGAGATATATTTCTTTACTCGGGAGTACATTATTTCCGTAAAAATTCATAATTGTCGTTTTTGCTCCGGTTATTTTTCCAGACCCATTTTTTATTATCGTTTGGACTGTTTCTAAAGGAACCGATATGATATTCTTTTTGACCAACGATGAAATCGCATTAAATTCCGTTAACACTGAATTAGTAATCACGCCATAGTCAAATGGATATCGATATGTGGTTCTATTGATCATACCTTGGCTATCCATAATATCTTTTGATTTTAAGAACTTTCGTTTCGAATAGGTGAGGGTGCTGCTGGAAATAACCTTTCCTCCCGCAAGATAATCTGTTTGAGTAACGGTCGCCGGCAATTTGTTAACGTTCGTAATAATCTTATATTTATTGTAATACACGAGTGATTGGGCAACAACTGGCCCTGCGTTAGCACCAGCATAAATTCCAATATTAAAATTAAACCCATGGGTATACAAAAATCCAGTGACATTGTAAATCCCTGTTTCCGGTGAGAATAGGTTGTAAGAATAATCCGTTTTCCGTTTTAAAACATTATTTACATCATAAACTTCTTTGCTCATCAGCAAACCGCGATTCCAATCATAATTACTGTTTTGTATAAATGGATAACTGTTTGGCGAAAGATCCTGATTGGTAAAATCAGGGCCAATAGGGGGCTCGGAGATGGAAAATGTGAAAGAACGTCCTGTTTTTATCATTGGAGTAGAATAAATTCCATCACAAAAGCTAACCTCACTTATATTGCACCCGGCACCTGACAAATCATTTTGATCTCCGTACCTTAAAGGGGTGGCGTATTTAAGCCAGGTATAACCCGAATTGGTAATTGTCTCCCTGACATCCGAGTATCCCACTGTAATTTCATCTCCCAATCCCATAATGGACATGGGGTTAGTCATCCTAATCGTGTTACTTTTGAAATTTAGCAAGCTGTTGTTGGCATAATCAATAGGTATCTTGCTTGACGATAATCCATCACTCGAGCAATCATTTTCTTTATACGCAAAAATTGGCAGGTTAAAAAGCACACCGGAAGTTTTTGTAGTATCCGAGGATTGCAAATATTTATAAACCTTTGTAATATCTTTATTGTGAGATAGCCCGTCATAATCTGTGATTTTTTTCACACGGAGTCCCCCCCCGCTAAATTTGCGCCCCCTGTATAAAAAATCGTGTGGTTCGTATTCGTAAATAGTGTAACCACCCGTTGGGTATACGATTCGATTTAAAGTTCCGGATGAAACAGTCGAAGGATTGCAATTACGATCAGCGCCGTCAAGTACAAAGTACTGTGGATCCGTTAGATCTCTTAATTGAAATACCGAAAATCTGTCCGGGCCCGTCAGTGCAGGACTTATATATAGCTTTGGAAACAGATGACTTGCATTATTGGCATTGTAATATCCCCAAAAGTCTTGCTGCCTAGAATATTTGGCGGGCAAAGTAGATTGTTCATCATAAAAAAAGTCGTATTTCCCAATATGCAGATCACCCGGCACGGTTGTTTGCACGGATCTAAGCTTTAAACGATAATAAGAATTTGCATAGTATGTTACCTTTAGTGCGCCGTCACTTACCGAATTTACCGGACTTTGAAAATAGTCGTACGAAAAATGCGTTTGTTTAATAAGCTTGTTATTAAACTTAGAAATTATCTGAATATCTGATAAAGTTTTGGAAGAAGGTAAATCAACTCGTCCTACGCCTGCTACAAAAGTTATTGTTTCGTACGGGGTTTCAATCGAAGACAAACGTTTATTGATAACTTTACTTTGAGTGGTACTAAAACCCGAACGATAAAGGTTACCATCGGAAAATGAAGTTGGATTTTTAACCGTTTCTTCAACCTGGTAGGTTTCAAGGGCTTCATTTTGATAATTAAACGAAACAATCTCGCCTACCGCAGTTTCGATGCTAGTGAGATACCAGGCCGTTGTAAATGGAAAATACTGATAAAAATTCTCTCCATCGGGGCCAATATCACAGTTAGTCCGCACTCTATGGCCTCGCGTGACATATTCTGAAACTTCAAGTTCCGAAAAGGTATACTTATTACCCGATTCATCAGTTACGTAAAAAGAAGTTATCCCTTTGGAAAGATAAGGTGAGCCATAATTATCGACCCAACCTGGGTTACCGTCTTGGTTCAAAGTATAGTCGAAAATAAATGGTTCATAACTAAATAACTTTGGTTTTTGGTCCGTTCCAAAAACGAATTTTCCGGATTTACCTGCAAAGGTAAATTGAAACAGATCTGGCTGGGTATCAGACTTCCTGCCTTCCTGGCCAGCCATTCGGGGACTTGACCAGTGATTGGGGCCATCTTTTATTAACAATCCATCGTATACACTAAACTGGTTTCTTATTTCATCCTGTGATTTACCAACATCCGTAAAATCGTTAGCAGCCTGTCCGTGATCCAACAAAAAACCGAACTCTTTGTAGGTTGGTGGTTGCGCCCTCCAAAGGTCATCGGGCAGCCCCCTTTTAGATCGTGTTATCACTCCACCGGCCTCTAACCTCCAGCCCAACCCAACCCAACTAGCCTCATCATTTACTTTAATACCAGAATTATTATATTTTAAGACAATTGGTACTGTTAGACCTTTCAGTTTGATCTCATACACGGGCACTTGAATCGCGGGAACACCGACAAAATTATCAACACTATTTCCACCAAACATACCTAAACTGGCTTCTGCAGGTGATGTAGGATTGGATGCTTTGCGGGCTATATCCTGTTGCAGTTCAGCCTCAATACTTTGAGCTGATAAAACATGCGCAAGCGATAAAAACACGCTTAAGATAAGCAGGGATCTTTTTTTCATTGTGACAATAAAATTTAGGTGTAAATTAACAGACTGGTTACACAGGAATGTTCACTAAGGTATATATTCGGAATTAGGAAGAAAACGTTCTCAAAAAGTAAGGTTGGATCCATATGATAACTTCAGGTGTCTACAAAGATAGATTAGGATGAATAATTTTAAATTAACCTAATGTTATCATATGATAATCAAACAAAAAATAAAGTCGTTATCTGAGTTGGAGCATTTGCAATAAAATTAATAAGGTAAATTAGCAGTCGCATTTATATCGGCGTCAGCGATTCTCCTATAAAATCCAACAAATCCTAATAGTTATTCAAACAATATATTTGGAGCGACAGACAATGGTGGATGATTAATAATAAATTATTATTTTCCAAGCTCCAGAAGGGGCATCGGTTCCTGCCTGATCTCGAAGCAATGATGTAGCCTTATGCGGTAGAAGGTATCGCAATCTGAGATTTAGCGCCAGAAAACTATATAATTAACACAGCAATTACACTAACATTTGTGGGATTTTACACGTTCCGGGGCTATTGGGGCAACAAAAAGTTGTAAACTTTATGCTGACCCAACTATGCCCCAGGAAATGATAAAATTTGTATATCGTCGAATCTTTATTTCGGCAAAAATTCATCGATGTGGGAAAAATGGAAGCGTAGGATATTTAAAAAATGATTTAATTGAGCTGGAAAGCTTGGAACGAATATAGTTGATTACTAAATCGCAATTTATTGATATAAGTCAATCAGGGAATGAGCGGGAAATTATGGCGATAAATTTTGAAAAATCACTTTTTGGAGTTTATGATAATTACATCATTGCAGAATTAGTAGTAATATTTACTGATGGGGTTTTCAATTGATAGTATTTCACGTACCTAAGTGGAGATTATGATGAATGAGACCACACCATTTCGGCGCAAGCTGACCCACTGTTTCGGGGCAAACTGACCATGGTATTTCGGGGCAAACTGACCC